>JAYGCK010000056.1:0-2240 GCA_046583395.1 Deltaproteobacteria bacterium | reverse complement strand
GCGATAATGTCTGGCTCGCGGTTCAAGACCGGCCTGTGGAGACTTGCCAATATCCTACTTGCGCAGAGGCCTGAAAAGGGAGCTTTACCCGCGCTCTATGCCGCTTCGGCCGAGGGTGCACGCGGCGGCAGATTTTACGGCCCCGACGGCTTCGGCGAGTCTTACGGATATCCCACCGAGGTTCGTTCGAACGAAAGGTCTTACGATGAGGACCTAGCCACACGTCTGTGGGCTAGGTCCGAGGAGCTGACCGGCCTGAAGTACGAAGAAGTTCTGTCAGGGCCTTAGGTAGATCGGCGAAGACCAAGCCCGCTCTTCATTCATCGCCAGGCAATCGTCGTCGATCGGCGTGCGATAATCGCCATAACAGGGGTCGACGGCCGTGCAGTTGCCGCGGTCGTCGTAAGTGCAGCGTATGCCATCGGTGTTTATCGCCAAAGAAGGTTCCTCGATTGCTCTGACGTAGTAGCTGGCTTCACGGCCCCCAGAGAGATAGTCCGGGTCCTCGAATTCGACCACGCAACCTTCGGTTCCTGCCGGGCATTCGATCACCTTCCACGGGTCCTGGATAAGATTGTCCATATCCTCACCGGGCCGTTCCTGCGGTCTTACGCGTACGACCTCGATACGGGTGATGCGGCGGCGCTTGTTACCTGGATTGTAGCATTCGCTTTGGCATAGCTGTTCAAGTCGTTCTTGCGAGAGGGCGGCATTTGAGAAATCTGGGCACCCTGGCTTTTGCTCGAAGCTTCCGACTGCTCGGACACGGAAGCGGGGGGACTCGCGTGTTCGGACAACGCTACCCATGCTCTCTACGCCTTTTGGGCCGTTAAGGAGGTCGAACCACAGGAGGATACGTGGTCCGCTAGTTCCATATGTTTCGTGGTGCTCCATTGCATCCCAGATCGCGTTCCGGGAACGATCTTCGCTGTGCACTGCGACCAGCCCCCCGGTTATGAAGAAGGAGCCAGCGCGTTCGAAGTCCATATACTGCCATGCCGGTCTTGGGTCTGTGGTGAGGTCGAAAGTTGTCGATTCAGGCGCAGGATCGGCAAAGTTTACCGGGTTTGAGGCACGGCGGCTCCATTCTTCGCTCCGTGGCCCTCTCGCCTCCGTGTTGGGCAGTCGGCCGGACTCTTTGTAGCCCGTACCAGGTCTTGCAGTGTGGTTGTCACTGGAAGATATGAATCCGAATCGGAAGCGTCCAGGGTCGGCGGTGCTGAAGTCGCTAATAGCCATGGCTGCCTGTACAGAACTAGCGGGTTTGTAGTTAAAGGCTGGCGCATAACAGTCGGTGCAGTTCCCGCAGTTCATCCAGTCTGCCATTTCCGTGCCTGCGATGATGCTCGTACGTGCCGTTACATCAGCATCGACGTAGTTCTGCCTGGCATCTGCAACGCGCCTTGCGCACTCTTCTTCTGTAGCATCCCCACAGCGCTGTCGGATTATCTCACCTGCTCGCCAGCAGCAGGGTTCATATTCGGTGGTCGGTTCCGGGCAGGAACGGCTGCCATCTTCTGCGAAATCAACGGAACGCCAGTCGCGGTACTCTTCGGAGTTCCCGTGTCCGGAGAAGACCTCAATGATATGCTGGAGTTTAGGGTCGTGCTGGGCTGGACTCAGTTGTTTACGCCAGTTCGAGCCGCTGGGCGTGTATATGCCCCAGGCATTGCCGTGAGGGATGACCATGGTCTCGAAGCCCCACTGCGAGAGCTTTTCGAAGAGTTCGGCGGGCGTTTCTGCGCCCTCGGCGCAGTGCTCTGGTAGCTCGCGTGTGTCGATACCCTTTGGGCAGTCCACGATCTTTGCGAGTTCGGCCTGATAATAGTTCAGGTCGAGGTAGTATTGGTAGTTGCCCGAGTCGAAGATCGGCAGTCCAAACCTCTGCCAGAGCGGTGGCTGCTCTCGCATAGCCGTGCGTGTGTTGCCGCCTGAATGTATGGGCCGCTTAGGGACACTCCCTTCGTCCGTTTCGAGTAGGATCACATTCTTATGGCCGTAGTGGTCCTCGCGGGTCTGACCAATCTGTGTCCACTCCCAGCCGAGGAAACTTACCATGTCGGGGTCCGACGAGTCGCCAGCGATCTCGTTGCAGCGCCTTATTGTGTCTTTGGTCTCTTGCCAGCGGCGCGGCGTCAAAGCTTCTGCGTGGTCGTTGATGGACCAGAAGTCCAAGGCCGAACAGTATCGGGCGTAGTCGCAAGCGTCCGACACCGGGTGTGCTCCATCCCCCTGCTGTA
>JAYGCK010000050.1:0-22391 GCA_046583395.1 Deltaproteobacteria bacterium | reverse complement strand
GGACCTCTAAGCGTTCGTTGGCCGAACAGTCGTACGTGCGAGCGGGAGCGACCTGGACGATGGTCCTAGCCGGCCAGCCAGTTAAGGCAGCCGGTGGCCTCGAGAATGGAATCGAGCGCCGTACGGTCGGCCACGGCCTGGTACCGGGCCTTTAGCGCGGCCAACGACTTGGCATGATACTTCTGGGTCTGCTGGCCAAAGGGGCGGCCTTCAAGCTCGACCGAAAACTCCTCGGCGCCCGAGGCAAGAGCCTCGGCGTTGGCCGTGGTCCAGGGCAGGAACAGGCCGCCGACCTCCTGCGCAAGGATGGGACAGAGCGTGGACTCGAGTGTCGTCCAGTCCTCGTAGTCCCCCTGGTCGGGCGGGTCGAGCATCCGTTCGACCCAGGCCACGACCCGCGGAAACCGTTCGGTCAATATCGCGCCCGGTGTCGGGTCGACCAAGGCCTCGTAGACCTGAGCGTAGAGACCGAAGTCGGCCATCGCCGGACGCGTGCCGAGCACGAAAGGCCTGCCGTCGAGATGGGCCTCTAGCAATTCACAGAACCGTAGGAACGACCCCTCTATCTGCTCACGGGTGACCTCGTTAGAACCGACGAAACTAAGCCGCGGCACCATACGGTCGCGGATGGCGGTGGCCATTCCTTTGTAATCCTCGTCGCTCATCCCCGGGGCCATCTCGCGGACCAAGCGGTCGGCGCAGGCCCACTGGTCGGGTTCGTAGGTCCAGCGGTAGTGGAACATGTGCTTGTTGCCCCACTCGTCGCCGTACTCCTCGAGAAGGGCCGAGATGAAGGCCAGAGCCTCGTCGGCCGGCTGAAAGGGCGGCTCGGGATTGGCCGCCTCGAGCTTCTCCATGATTGGGGTCGAGTCCTGGATGGCCTGCCCGTCCGAATCCACCACCAGCGGCACCAGCGGCAGCTTGGCGTACTTGGAGAATTCCTCCATCTGCGACTGGTCGCGCACGACCCAGGCGTGGTCGAACCCCTTGTAACGAAAGTAGGAACGAACCTTTATGGAGTAAGGCGAGTTCTCGGAACCGAATACTCTGTAGCTAAGACCCATCGAGCGTTCCCCGGGCTGCCGTCATGCGACTTGGCCGGCGTCCATCGACACCGCCGAACCGTTCATATGGTGGGCTTCGTCGGAGGCGATGTAGGCCACCAGACCGGCGATATCCTCGGGCTGGCAGAAACTGGGCTTGACCGAGTTCAGGCTCATACGGTCCATGAGGAACTGCTCGGCATCGTCGGGGAAACCAAGCGCGGCCACCAGGGGAGTGCTAACGCCGCCCGGACAGATGCAGTTGACACGAACGCCGCGGTGGTCCAACTCCACGGCCATCGATTTGGTCATCAGCACCAACCCGCCTTTGGATGCGCAGTAGGCCGCGCCGTAGGCCATGCCCTGCAGACCGGCCGAGGAGGCCATGTTGACGATGTTGCCCTTGGACTCGAACAGATGCGGCAGTGCTGCGCGGCTGAGATAGAACGGGCCTGAGAGGTTCACGGCCAGGACCTTGTCCCAGGTGTCAGGTTCAAAGTCCTCGCTATGGTCGAACACGCAGATGCCGGCGATGTTGCAGAGAACGTCGAGGCGGCCGAAGGCCTCGACGGTCTTGGCCACGACCGCCGAGCAGGAGGTCTTGTCGGTCACGTTGCAAAGCGAGGTCGCGGCCTGGCCGCCGGCCTCCTCGATCTGCCGGGCGGTCTCGGCGATTCCCGCCTCGTCAAGGTCGATCAAGAAGACCGAGGCACCCTCGGAGGCCAGGCGGACCGCGCTGGCCCGCCCTATGCCCGAGGCCGCCCCGGTAATAAGCGCTACTTTTCCTTCAAAACGTGACATCTCTGTTCCTCCGCCGCGGGATTGTTGGGGAGGGAGGCGGCAGAGGCAAGATGGCACGACCGCCTGGCCCGGCTCCCCTAATGCCCTTGGACTAATACGCTGTTGGACTAAGCCACAACCGGACGGAACAATCGCCGGACCGGCCGGCACGACCGCCCGCCAACACCGAGAAAAGCCCCACAGTGCAGATAGCCGATATAGACCTGATGGACCTCGACACCTTCGTAGCCGGACGGCATCACGAGGCCTTCGAGCTGCTGCGGCGGGAGTCGCCGGTCCATTGGCAGACCGAAGCCGACGATGGCACCGGTTTCTGGGCCATAACCAAGCACTCGGACATCGTCAAAATATCCCGCAACCCGGCGCTGTTCAGTTCGGCCCCGACCTGCCAACTGTTCGACACGCCCGAAGAGATAACCGCGGTGGTTCAGGAGATCATGATAAACATGGACCCTCCGCGTCACCTGGCCTTCCGCAACCATATAAACAAGGGCTTCACTCCGCGCCGGGTATCGGGGCTCGAAGAGTTCGTTCGAGACATCGCACGCCAAATCGTCGACGACATCGCCGAGCGTGGCCAGTGTGAGTTCGTCGAGGACGTGGCCGCGCTCTTGCCGATGACGGTAATCTGCGAACTGTTCGGCATTCCCGAGGACAAACGCCGTTACGTATACGAATTGGCCAACCGCCTGATATCGGCCGACGACCCCGAGATAGAGGACACGGAGGGCGGGGCCCAGGCGGCCTTTGCCGAGGTCTTCGAGTACGCCACCGAACTACGCGAACTGAAACTACGCGAGCCCGGCGACGACCTGGCCACGACGATCCTCAATACGAAACTAGAGGGCAAACCTATCGACGAGATGGCCTTCGGGACTTTCGTCCTGATGATGGTCGTGGCCGGCAACGAGACCACGCGCACGGTTACCACCAACGGCATGCGCGCCCTCATCGAGCACCCCGACCAGCGACAGATCCTGCTCGACGACCCCTCTCTGATAGCGCCGGCGCTCGACGAGATGCTTGGCTTCGAGCCTGCCGTCCATCATTTCCGCAGACGGGCCACCGAAGACACCGAGATACGCGGGGTCAAGGTGGCCAAGGACCAAAAGGTGGTCCTGTGGTACCCCTCGGCCAACCGCGACGAGGAGACCTTCGCCGACCCGCACAAGTTCGACGTCAGGCGCGAGAACGCCAGCGACCAGGTCGCCTTCGGCATCGGCCAGCACTTCTGCCTGGGCGCCTCGCTGGCAAGGCTGCAACTACGCTGCATATTCGAGGAAACGCTCGGGCGGCTTCCCGACATGGAACTGGACGGACCGCCGAGGCGCCTGCGTTCCAACTTCATAAACGGCGTCAAAGAGATGCCGGTAACCTTCACACCGGCCGCCTGATTCAGGCCGCGACTACCAAATGCCAACCAACGGCCAAACAGCGGCGATTGCCGGAGTAGCCGAGACCGATTTTTACAAGGGCTCCGAGCTCGGCCCCTTCGGACTGATGATAGAGGCCTCGCGTGCCGCGCTCGACGATGCGGGCCTGGCCGCCAGCGACATCGACGGCCTGCTTCCACCGCCCTGGTACACCAGCACCGAAGAACTGGCCGCCACTCTCGGCATAGAGGACCTGAGCTACTCGGTGACGACATCGATGGGCGGTGCCAGCCCTACTGCCTCGCTTCAGACCGCGGCCATGGCGGTCACATCGGGGGCGGCTTCGGCCGTGCTCGTCGTCATCGGATGGAACGGCTATTCCTTCTTAAGACCGCGCGAGGGCATCGAAGCACCCCGGCACGGCATCATCGTCACTTCGGCGCTCGACAGTGCCGCCGACTTCCTCATCCCCCACGGCGCCATCGTGCCCGCCCAGTTCTACGGCCTTATCGCCATGCGCCACAAGATGCTCTACGGCGTCGAGGACACCGACACCGGCCATGTGGCCCTTGCGATGCGCCGGCACGCACAGCTTCACGACAAGGCCATGATGAAAGGACGCGAACTTGGCATGGACGAGTACCTGGCCAGTCCTTTCATAAGCGAACCCTTCCGGCGCCTGGACTGCTGTCAGGAAAGCGACAGCGCGGCGGCGGTCATCGTTACCAGCGTCGAAAGGGCGCGCGACCTAAAACAAGCGCCGGTGGCCATACTCGGGGCGGCCCAGGGACGTCCCTACCCGGCCGACGATATCGCCAACCGCCGCGACCCTTTCCACATCGGCCTTAGCGACGCGGCCCCGCGCGCCCTCGGCCAGGCCGGTGTCAGCGTGACCGACATCGATGTCTTCGAGATATACGATTGTTTTACTTACGTGGTCCTACTCCAGCTCGAAGCACTGGGGCTTTGCGGCCGCGGAGAATCGGGCCAGTTCGTGCGCGACGGCCGCCTGGAACTCGACGGCCAGTGCCCCACCAACACCCACGGCGGACTGCTCTCGCAAGGGCATACCTGGGGGCTCAACCACACGGTCGAGGCCGTCCGTCAGCTCCGCGGCGAGCGCGGCCAGGCCCAGGTCGCGGGGGCCGAGCTTGCGCTGGTCACCGGCTGGGGCGAGTTCGGCGACGGTAGCCTGGCCATCCTGGGGGCAACGTGATGGCCGGCCAGACCGACTATCCCGTGCCCGCCCCCTCGCCGCCCGGACTCAACGGACAGTGGTACGATTGGCTCGGCCGCGGCCAGCTCCGCTTCCAGCACTGTTCGGCATGTTCGACATGGCGCCACCCGCCACGGCTGCTTTGCGCCGAATGCGGGAGCCCGGACTGGGACTGGGTTCGATCCAGCGGGCAGGCTAGGGTCTTTAGTTGGACCGTGAGCCACCGCCCTCTTCATCCGGACTTTGCCGGTGTCGTCCCATATTCAATCGTGATTGTGGAGATGGACGAAGGCCCGCGTGTGGTCTGCTCAGTGCGCGACATCGCCAACGAGGAACTGCGCCTCGACCTGCCCGTCGAGATTGGAATTGCGGCCGGCGGGAAAGGCGGCGCGCTCCCCTACGCGCGGCCCCGAAGCTAATAACGATAAAAGGAAGAACAGAGACATGGCCATATACGAAGCTGTCGCGAGCATAGGTGAGGCCCCAAGGCGGGTAAGAATAACCAGTCCCGTCACTCTCGAACCCATCGGCGAGTTCGAATGTGCGACCGACGAGGAGGTCGGCGCGGCGGTCCAGCGCGCGCGCGACGCCCAACCGGCCTGGGCAGCCCTGAGCGTGGAACAACGTGCCCGCTACATGGACCGGGTCCTAGAGGTGGTCCTCGAACGCCAAGAGGACATCATCGCCCAGGTCATCAAGGAGACCGGCAAGCCGCGCAACGAAGCACTTGCCATGGAGGTCTTCGCCTCGGTCGATTCGCTTTGTTACTACGCCAAGAACGCCCCCAAGTTCTTGCGGCCACGCAAGGGGCGGGTACACGGCGTACTGCGCTTTACCAAGAAACTCGTCATTCATCACAAGCCGCGCGGTGTTGTCGGCGTGATAACCCCGTGGAACGGCCCCTTCATCCTCGGCCTCAACCCGGCCGTCCAGGCCCTCATGGCGGGCAACACCGTGGTCGTTAAAGGCTCGGAGGTCACCCCCTACTCGACCAAGTTGGTCGAGGAGATGTTCCTCGAGGCCGGACTTCCCGAGGGCACGATTCAGGTGCTCATGGGCGACGGCCAGACCGGAGCCGCGCTGGTCGAGGCCGGTTGCGACAAGATATCCTTCACCGGGAGTGTGGCCACGGGCCGCAAAGTCGCCGAGGCCTGCGGACGCCAGCTGATACCTTGCACGCTTGAGCTTGGCGGAAAGGACGCGATGGTGGTCTGTGCCGATGCCGACCTCGACCGTGCCGCGGCGGGTGCCGTAATCGGTTCCTGCATGAACACCGGCCAGTACTGCTGCGGGACCGAACGTATCTACGTCATGGACAGCATCTACGACGATTTCGTCGATAAGGTCGTCTCGCGCGCCAAGGCGCTCAAGCAGTCCGACCACGGCGAGTTCGATGTCGGCGCCATCTTCTGGGACCGGCAACTCGACATAATCGAAGCCCATGTCACCGACGCCAAGGCCAAGGGCGCCCGTGCGCTGGTCGGCGGACGCCGCAACCCCGAACTCAAGGGCCTGTATTACGAACCGACGGTCCTGGTCGATGTCGACCACAGCATGGAGGTCATGCGCACCGAGACCTTCGGACCGGTCATTTCCATCATGAAGGTCGCAAGCGAGGACGAGGCCATCGGCCTGGCCAACGACTCCCCCTACGGGCTAAACGGCAACGTCTGGACCCGCGACAAGCGCAAGGGCACCGAACTGGCCTCTCGCATCGAGACCGGGGCCTGCTCGGTCAACGACATGGCCATGAGCTACGGCGTGCCGGCCGCTCCCTTCGGAGGGCGCAAGTTGAGCGGGGTCGGACAGGTCAACGGCGAAACGGGCGTACTCGGCTTCACCCACGCCATGCCCATCCTCATAGAACGCTTCGGCGGTAAGAACCTGCCCCAGGGCTACCCCTACACCGACAAAAAGACCGGCGGCATGCAGGCCTTCATGAACTTTTTGTGGGGCAAGACCCGGCTGGGCCGTTGGCTGTCCTGAGCCCCGCACTAGAGGCCTAAGGGCCGCGGAAAACTTGCAAAGCCGTGGTCCAACCCATACTTAAACTTCGCTGACGCGGTGCGCTAGCCGGAATGGTTCCGGCCCCAAACGCCACCGCTTCTCTCACCAGGGACTAAAGCAGGGATGTCCGAGCAAGCGCTACGGGTAGGTTTGTTGACCTACCGGGGAAATCCGCGATGCGGAGGCCAGGGCGTCTACATACGCCTGCTCGCACGCGAACTGAGAAGGATGGGCCACCAGGTCGATGTCTGGAGTGGCCAACCCTACCCCGAGCTTACCGACGGCGTGGGACTGAAAGAGGTCCCGAGCATGGACCTGTGGAAGGACCGCCATGGGGCCGGTATGCGGCTGCCGCGTCTCAAGGAACTGCGTGACCCGATAAACCGTGCCGAATACACCGATACGCTACTCGGCGGTTTCCCCGAACCCATAACCTTCTGCGACCGCGTGGCCCGCGAGTTCAGGACCAACGGGGCGCGCGACGCCTACGACGTGATTCACGACAACCAATGCCTGGGCCCCGGACTTCTCGAGGTGGCCGGCTATGTTCCGCTCGTGGCCACCATCCATCATCCAATCACGCGGGACCGCCGCATCGCTCTTGGCGCCACCCGCAACCCTTTCAAGAAATACGGCCTCAAGCGTTGGTACGGCTTCATCCCCAAACAGGTCGAAGTGGCGCGCAAGCTCGACAACATCATCACTATTTCGGAGGCAGCAGCGACCGACATAGCCGACGAGTTCGAAATAGAACGCGGGCGCATACGCAACATCGGTAACGGCATCGACCTCGAACTGTTCCGGCCCATGGCCGGCGTCGAGCGCGACCCAAACATGCTCATGACCACCCTGTCGGCCGACGCGCCGCTCAAGGGTTTCCGTTTCCTGGCAGACGCGCTGGCCGAACTTCTCCGCAAGCGCCCCCAATTGGAACTCACCGTCATCGGCTCGCCGCTGCCCAAGACCAGAACGGCCGAATACGTCCGCGACCTCGGTCTTAGCGACGCAATTCACTTCACCGGGCGAGTTCCGGGCACCCGCATCGTCGAACTTTACGCGCGTTCCTCGCTGGCCATCGTTCCGTCGCTCTACGAAGGTTTCGGCTTTCCAGCCGGTGAAGCGATGGCATGTGAGGTGCCAGTGGTCTCGACCATCGCCGGGGGCCTTCCCGAGGTCGTCGGGCCCGACGGCGAGTGCGGCAGTCTGGTCCAACCCGGCTCTGCGACCGCCCTGGCAACCGCCATCGACGAACTCCTCGGCGCGCCCGAGAAGCGCCGTAAGATGGGCCGGGCCGGACGGCGCCGGGTCGAAGAACTGTTCGGTTGGAGAGCTGTGGCCGGACGCACCGTGGATGCATACCGGACGGCGATAGACCGCTGGCAGGGTCCGTGCTGACCATCGACCTGGAAAAGCTCTCGCTCGAACCCGGCAACCGGGTCCTCGACCTCGGCTGCGGCGACGGTCGCCATTCCCGTGCGCTCGGCATGCTCGAAGGGGTCAGCGTGGTGGCCGCCGACATCGGCCAAGAAGAGGTCGCCCGGACCGCTCACTCGCTGGCCGGCATGGAGCCCGGCCTCGACAGCGAACGGCCGCCCGGACCATGGATGGCGCTTCGCGCCAGCGCCTACGAACTTCCCTTTTCCGATGAGAGCTTCGACTGCGTGATTCTTTCCGAAGTTCTCGAACATCTGCACGAGGACCGACGCGCTTTGGCCGAGATAGGACGTGTGCTAAAGCCCGGCGGCACCCTGGCCCTGTCGGTTCCGCGCGAAGGCCCCGAGGCCGTGTGCTGGGCCCTGTCACACGAGTACCGCAACAGCCCGGGCGGACACGTGAGGATATACCGCCGTCGCAAACTCGAACGCATGATTAACGAAAGCGGCTACGAGGTCTTTGCCAGCCATTTTGCCCACGCACTCCACACGCCCTTTTGGTGGCTCAAGTGCCTGGTCGGCCCTTCCAGGGAAGGATTTATCCCGGTCGAGCTCTACCACAAGCTGTTGGTCTGGGACCTCATGAAACGGCCGTGGATAACCCGGCTGGCCGAGGACCTTTTGAACCCCTTCCTGGGCAAGAGCGTGGTCTTTTACGCAACCAAGGCCGCCACATGAGCCGGACCAAGGGCATGGGCCCGCTTCTGACCGCCGCCCAGACCGGCGAGACCGCCCGCTGGCTGGCCAGCCGCCAAGAGTCCGCCGGCGAGTTCCCCTGGATACCGGGCGGCAAGCTCGACCCCTGGAACCATGTTCACGCGGCGATGGGGCTGGTAACGGCCGGCTACCTCGATGAGGCCCGCCGGGCCTACCGCTATCTGACCGCCCACCAGCAAGCCGACGGCGGCTGGGCGCGTTGGTCGGTAAAGGGACAGACCACCGACAACGGCCACGAGACCAATCAGGCCGCCTACCTGGCCTCGGGGCTCTGGCACCTCTATCTGGCCGACGAGGACAGTGACTTCCTGGCCGAGATGTGGCCGGTCGTTGACCGAGCCGTCGATTTCGTCGTAGAGCTCCGAATGCCCGACGGCTCTATCTCTTGGGCGCGTGACCCCGAGGGCATCCCGGAGGACTACCCGCTCCTGACCGGCAACTCGTCGACCTTCGGAAGTCTGGTCGCCGCGCTTCGCATAGCCGAGCACTTGGGCCACGACCGCCCGGCCTGGCGCACTACCGCCATCGATCTGGGTGACATCATCCGTAACAACATCGAGCGTTTCACCGACCACCGAATGCCGGACCCGCCAGGACGTTTCTCGATGGATTGGTACTACCCCGTGCTCGCCGGCCCTATACGCGGCGCGGCCGGGCGCCGACGCCTTCTCGACCTGGCACAAACCGGCACTTTCCTGTCAGAGGGAGAAGGTTGCCGCTGTGTATCGGAAAGCCCTTGGTACACCATTGCCGAGACCTCGGAACTTGCCATCGCACTGGACGCGGTGGGCTTGGTCGACCGGGCCGAAGAGGTCTTTGGCTGGATACACCGCTACCGGCTCGACGACGGCGCCTACCACATGGGCGTGGTGATGCCCGACGAGGTACCTTTCCCGCCGGGCGAGCTATCCCCTTGGAACGCTGCGGCGGTACTCATCACCGACGATGTGTTGCGTGGCGAATCGGCCACCTCTGACTTCTTCCGGTCGCTAGGAGGCGAGGACGTTCTCGACGACTCCGAGCTTTCGACCGGGACCAACGATTCTCTGGCGGCCTCGGCCTAGACGCCAGCCAGCTGGCCTACGCGCACTTCCTGAGCACGCCGAGCGTAAGCGTCGTTTCGAGTTCCTCGAACTGACCGCTGGCCAGCGCCTCACGGTAGATGCTCACTGGCGCCTGTCCGCCATCGGCGGGGTCAGGAAAAAGGTCGTGTATGGCCAGTATCCCTCCGGGCGCCACCCGGTGGGCCCAGCACTCGTAATCGGTACGGGCCGCCTCGAAACTGTGGCCGCCGTCGATGAAGACCATCCCGAAGGAACCGCCGCAAAGCTCGGAGGCCAGCCGGCTACTGGTCACCATGACCACGGCCGTATCCTCCAAGCCGGCCCGGCTGAGCGTCCGCCGAAGCTGGCCCAAACTGTCGAACCTCTCGGCCTCGGCGTCGTACAGGTCCGGGTCGTGGAACTGTTGGCCCCGTTGCTGTTCCTCGTTGCCACGGTGGTGGTCCACGCAGATAAGATTGCCGCCGCTCTCGCGCGCTGCGGTCCCGATATAGACCGAGGACTTTCCGCAGTAGCTGCCTATCTCGACCAAGGGGCCGAGCCCTGAGTGCTCGCGGGCAAGCTCGTAGAGACGAAGTCCTTCCGCCTCATCAAGGAAGCCCTTGCAATCGTGGGCGATATCTAGACTGGCCTGGTCCATACCGGAACCGTTGTTTAACCGATAAGCGCGTTGCGTGCGACAACGGTAGCGTATTAGATTCCGCCGCGACCCGATGGGCATAGAGGAGAACAAGCAGTTGGTGCGCGACTGGGTCGAGGCCTTGGCCGCCGGTGATGGCGACCGTGTCTGCGGGATGTACGCCGAGAAACTGGCCTATTACGTGGTGGGCGATTGGCCGCTCGGGGGCCACTTCGACCGCCAGTACATGGAGAACAACTGCGGTGATATATTCACTGTCTTTCCCAAAGGGCTCGACTTCAAGGCCGAACGCATCGTGGCCGAGGGCGACTGGGTCTGCCTGGAGATGCGTTCGGAGGGCGAGCACCTGAGCGGCCGCAACTACTCCAATCACTACAGCTATTGGTTCGAGATAAAGGACGGCAAGATTGCCCAACTGAAGGAATGGCTCGACACCATCAAGGCCAATGATGTCCTTTGCGGCTCGGGTGACGAGGTCGATTTCTCGACGCGCCGAACCGACTGAACCAGGCGCAGACAACAGCAATGGCCACACCCAACTACGCCAGCACCGAGGCCTTTGCCGGGCTGATGGAACTTATAAAGGATGCCGAACGCTCCTTCCTCCAGGGCAACCGCGCGGTCGGCGACGAGGCCTCGGTGGTCGAGGGCTACCGTTGGCTGACCGAAATCCTATCGGTAGCCATGGACTGTTACCTTTGGGCCGACACCGAACGCCCGAGCATGGTCCAGATAGTCGGCCCGACCCGTAAGTTCGGCGGCGACAACTCCGACGCCTTCTACAACTATGCGGCCATCGACCCACGCCGCAGCTACCGTATAAGCGGACGCAAGGGCGATGCCGCCTACATGTCCATCACGGTCTACGGCGGTCCCGACGACGGGCGGTGGTCGGACCGCATCGTGGCCACATTGAACGACCGCGACATGGAGTTCGGCCAGGACGGGAGCTTCGAGATAGCGCTGAGCGCCGAGCCGCAAGCGGGCAACTGGATAAAACTCGAACCCGATGCGGTCTGCGTGCTGAGTCGCGACTATCTGGCCGAACCTGCCAGCCAGCGCCAGGCCTCGTGGGCCATCGAGGCCACCGAGGAGGCCCCGCCGCCACGGCCGACCGACGCTGACCTGGCCCGGCGTATTCGCGCGGCGACCAACTTCCTGCGCGAACTGACCGCCCTTTTCCCGCTGGCCTATGAAGAGGACAAGCTCAACCAGATAGAGGATCCCTATCCTGTCCCCGAGATCACCTACGGCTGGGCCGCCGGCGACGCCGCCTACGCCATGGGCGCCTTCGACCTGGCCGAGGACGAGGCGCTGGTCATCGAGGGACGTTCACCCGGTTGCGCGTTCTGGAACCTCTGCCTTTGGAACCCTTATCTGCAGACCTACGACTACCGTTACGAACGGGTGACCATCAACGGCACCCAGGTCGAATACCTCGATGACGGTTCATGGCGGCTGGTCATAAGCGCGGCCGACCCGGGTATTGCCAACTGGGTGGCCACGGCCGACCACAGGCGGGGCCGCATCTGGTTTCGCTGGTTCCTGCCCGAGTCGGTGCCCGAGCGGCCCGCAACGCGCGTGGTAAAGCTCGAGACGCTCAGACAGGAAGCGACTCGCGACTGACCCCCCGAAACGGTCCTCATGAAAAGCGTACCGACCACGGTATCCGCGGCCGGTCCAAATCGGCTATGGGCCCCTCGCTCACCGCCTGCAGCCTGGCATGCACCGTACGCACGCAATATCTTGCCAGCCTCCTGCTAATGCCGCCCGAGAACGCAAAGAACATTGACCGCTGGCATCACCAGACCGACCTTTTGGTCGTCGGCTTCGGCTGTGCCGGTGCGGCGGCCGCCCTCGAGGCCGAGGCCGCGGGCGCGCGGGTAACGCTGCTCGACAAGGCCAGTGGTGCCGGCGGCACCACCGCCAACTCGGGCGGGGTCATATATCTCGGCGGCGGAACCCCGCTGCAGACCGACTGCGGTTTCGAGGACTCCCCCGAGGAGATGTTCAAATACCTGATGGCCTCCTGTGGCCCCGCCCCGGACGAGGACAGAGTGCGGGCCTACTCCGAAGGCAGCGTCGAACACTATCACTGGTTCCTAGAGCGGGGTGTTCCTTTCAAGGCCGTTTACTACCCGCACTACAGCGGCGAACCGCCCACCGACGACGGCCTGGTGTTTTCCGGCAGCGAAGAGGCCTGGCCTTACAACACCATCGCCAGGCCGGCCCCGCGCGGCCATGTACCCCAGGCCCCGCACCAGGCCGGACCGCTGCTCATGCAAAAGCTCGAAGCTGCGGTGACCGCAACCTCGGTCGAGGTCCTGACCGACACCCGTTGCCAACGGCTGGTCCTCGACGAGGGCCGGGTCGTGGGAGCGGTCGCAAGCCGTGACGGCCGGGACTTCGTTGTTCGCGCCGACCGGGGTGTGGTGCTGGCCACCGGTGGCTTCATCGAGAACAAAGAAATGGTACGCACCCACGCCCCGCTCCTGCAAAAGTGTAAATACCGGGTGGGCGCCGGAGGCGATGACGGTAGCGGCATCCGGATGGGAGCCGAGGCCGGGGGTGCGACCTGTAACATGAGCTACGGCTCGGTCTCGCTTCCCATCATTCCGCCCAAGAGCCTTTTAAGGGGCATCATGGTCGACGAACAGGGCCAGCGCTTCATCAATGAGGATGTCTATTACGGACTGCTGGGCGCGGCCGCTCTTTATAAGGCCAAGGGACGGGCCTATCTGATACTCGACGGCGACACCTACGAACCCCCCGAGGTCGAACGAGAGCTTGCAGGCGTCGGTGAGGACGCCGCCGAACTCGAGCGTAAGCTCGGCATGGCCCCCGGAGCGCTCGAAGGAACGCTCGAACAGTACAACCGCTACGCCGTCGATGGTCAGGACCCAGCCTTCCACAAGGCCGCCGGCTACGTTGTCCCCTTACGCGCGCCCTACGCTGCGCTCGACTGCACCACCGAGAACTCGCTCTATGCGGTGTTCACGCTCGGGGGCTTATGGACCGACACCGGCGGCGGCGTGCTCGACCCGGACGGCCAACGGGTACCGGGTCTGTGGGCGGCAGGGCGGGCCTCGGCGGCTTTGAGCGCTCCCGGTTACAGCAGCGGGCTATCTATCGGTGACGGCACCTTTTTCGGCCGCCGGGCCGGGCGTGAGGCGGCCGCTTCAAAGTGAACGAAAGCGGCACGGTCCAACTCGAATACCGTTGGTTCGAGCCCGCCGGGGGTGCGGCCAACAGCGGAATCGCGGTCCTGGCCCCGCCCCACCCGCTTTACGGCGGCAGCATCGACAATCCGGTGGTTCAGGCGCTCGGCACGACCTTGGCCGAACTGGGGCTCCGGGCCCTGGCCTTCAATTGGCGGGGCGTCGGGGACAGCGACGGACGGGTCTCCGGGGAACTCAGCGATGCGGCCACCGACTACCGCACAGCCATCGATACGGCCTTGGCCGGTACTGAAGGCCCGCTAGTTCTGGCTGCCTATTCCTTCGGTGCCGCCACGGCACTCAGGGTTGCCGCCAGCGGCGAGCGCATCGCCGCCCTGCTCCTAGTCGCACCGCCTCCGGCCCTGCTCGGCCCCGAGGGACTCGACTGTGGACGTCCGGTGACGGTCATCGTCGGCTCGGACGACGAGTTCGCCCCGACGGCCGAACTAGAAGCGCTGGCCGCAGACCCGGCTAACGCCGAACTGTTCGTCATAGACGGTGCCGATCACTTTTTCTCGACCGGACTCGATGAGATTCCGCAGCGCCTGCGAATCTCGTCGGCACTAAGCTCGAACTCCTCGGGCGTATAAAGGTGCTCGGCGCGGTGCTGGCGAGAGCGGGCCTCCTCGCTGTCCAGGACCGCGGCAAACTCCTCTGACACGGCCATGCCCAAGGCCTGATAGGTCCGCTCTACTGTCGCGCGGGGCTGGGCTACCAGCTGCTCGTAATCGACCGTGACCTGTTCGACCCCGGGATGACGAGCGAAGACCTCGGGCGGGTAGCTGTAGCTGTGGTAGGACTGCTCGGCCAGTTGGGCCAGAGCGCGACGTATCTGGGGGCGGTCACAGTCTGAGGCCAGCCAGTTACGTTCCATCATCTTTAGAAGACTGGGGATGGTCGCGGCCGGGTCTCGCGACATCAGGATGAAACGAGCGTCGGGAAAGGCCTCTATGAGACTGGCGACCTTGCCCGTAAAGACCGGGTTCTTGCTGCAGTGGACACGCTCGCGTCCGTAGAGCCAGAGCTGGCGCTTGAGGCATGCCCGGTAGAAACCGAGGATGCGGTGGCGGCGCCTGACCGGAAGTTCGTCGAAATAATAGAGCCCTTCGAGTTCCTTGGGATACGGGAACAGCGTTTCCCAGACCCCCGAGGCGCAGGAGAGCGCCAGCAAAAACTCGTCCTCTTCGGGGCCGGCCAGGCTCATCGGGTGCATCTGACGGCCCTTGGCAAATGTCCGGTCCTCCCAGGCCCGAAGAGCCCGCGCGCCACGCGAGCCGAACAAACGGCGGTCGAGCCACGCCCCGGCACGCACGATGTACTTCTGCGTGAGCGCGGGCAGGAACATTTCGTACATCCGGAAATAGACAAAGCTCCGTTCGTCGCAGGTCATAAGCCGGTGCATGAGCGAGGTGCCGCTTCGGGCGTGCCCGATGATGAAGACCGGGCGGTGGACCTTCACCCGGTGGATCCCCGGGAACAGGAGGTTATCGAGAGCGAAGAAGACCGCGTTAAAGAACGCCAGAATAGGGAGCGCCAGGAGCACCGGGAAGACCACGCGCCGGCGCCGCCGTGACATCGCCCCCGAACGCCGTTCGGCAAGGGCCAGGCGCCAAAGCTGGCGATAGGTTCCCAGTTCGAAGGGCATGAACATCAAAGCTCGGAGAAGCGGACCAAGCACGGTTCGGGCAAAGGGGTGGTCCGGGCCAGGAGCCAGCGCATGGTCATCGTCCCCTCCCGGTGACCTTCGGTATCTACCCAGGTCGTATCGTCGAGCCCCGGGTCGCGGTGGGCAACGACGATGCGGACCGAACCGTCGGCGCGGTATCGAGCGCGCGCCTTGTTGGTCCAGACCGGACGGTAACGGTACTCGAGAGACTCGGTCCAGTAATTACACAGCAGAAAGCTCCAGTACTGGCACTGGGGCGGCCGGAACTCGATGACCAAGGCCTCGTCGGCGGCCACCTTCCAATATCCCCCCATATAATAGAGGTCGGGGTCGCCGAAGCTCTGCTCGGCCATGCGCGTGTCGGAGGGGTGGAGCCGGTTCGGGGTCTCTCGCCAGCGGTCGGCCAGGTCGGCGAACATCTCGACCGACCCTCTGACCTGCATGGCCGCCCGGGCTAGACCTTTGACCAGACGCCCGGGGCTTAGCGGTTCAGGCGGACCCTTACGGTCAAGACATTCTATGCGCAGTTCGGCCGGCCGCTCGATGTCGCGGTCGTTCATGGTCTGGCGGACCAACAGAGTGCTGGTGTCGGCGGGAAGCTCGACCCAGTTGTTGTCGCGCGGCGCCCCGCCGAGAAAGAGTTCGAGCTGACCATCCTCACCGGTTTCGAGCTGGTCGGCTCGCAGATGCGCGATGGTCCGACGGCCTCCCCGGGCGGCCGAACCGGCATAGACCCCGATACCGACATAGCCCACCGTTCCGCGACGACCCCGGAGGCAGTAAGCATGACGCCCCGATATGCGCGCCCATTGGTAAAGCTGGTCGGGATTATCGACGCCGAACTTCTGGGTGGCGTCCATGTAGCGGATAAGTTCGGGGGCTGAAGGATCAGCGTACTCGACCGTGAACTTGAGCGCCATGCGCGCAAGCCGGGTCAGATAGCGATAGCCCTCGGTCCGGTCCAGCTCCGAGCCGGGCGAACGCTCCTCGATAAGCCGGCCGGTCTCGGCCAACGAACCGCAAAAATCCCGCCAGGCCTTGGCCGCCGGGTCGGGACCGTTCACTTGTCGGGTATGGAGAGCGAGGGCGGCAACTGGCCTTCAAAGAGCAACTGGCTCTCGACCCGTTCGGCAATACGCCAGCCGCTCTCGGCGCGCAGCAAACGGTCGCGGTAGACCGCCCATACGGTAAAGGTGTGGGTCCCGGTATCGTCGGCTACCTGCATGGGGTTGGTGACGAAGGTCTCGGCACGGGCCTCGTCACCATCTAGCGTGACCGTGATGTTGCCGAGCAGGTGAACATAGCTGGTGAACTGCCCAAGCGCCTTGCCCAACCAGGCCTTTATCTCCGGATAGCTGCCGGCCACGCCGCCAGAACTAGTGTAGTCGATATGCGCGTCGGCGGTAAAGACTTCGTCCAACAGGTCCCAGTCGCGGGCGTCGATGGCGCGAGCGTAACGAACCAGCAGGTCGTTTATCTCGATACGGTCGGAAAGCTCTTGGGCGGAAAGTGCCATTTAGGCCGCCCCGTCGAGCAGTTCCTTGAAACCGGAGGGGTCGTGCCGGCCGAACACCACGGTCTCGAGCGTGGCCACCCCCTGGCGCTCGCCCATACGGGCCCGGCAAATGTTGTGGACGTGGACGTGCTTGTAATCGAGCAGGTCCATCTCATCGAGTTCCCAGGATTCCCGCCCGATGGCCTCCTCCCCCTTCCAGAACCCGTGGCCCCATTCGGGGTGAGTGTAGCCCAGCCCCAACAGGTGAAAGCGTATCATCGGCTCGAGCTCTATCTGGTACACGCTTCCGTCGGGCCCGGTCATCTTCACCTCGGCCGCTGCCGGACAACGGCTCCCCGGAATCCAATCGATGCTGTGCTTGGCCGAGGCCATCTCGACGTGGCCGGGGTCGGGAGCGACCGGAATGGCCGCAGGGTCGGCATAGGCCGGTACCATGCATCCACTTAGTTGGGTGGGGTTGCCGTCGCGGTCCTCGAAAGTTCCGAACTGCGTGCAGATATCGTCGAAGTGGACCGGGCACCAGGCCCAATAGACGCCCGGGTCACCGTTCAACAGTCCGGGCGCCCCGGCCTCGGGCTCACCGACGGGCCGCACACCCCAGGATTTGTCGCGGGTCCCCAGTGTGGTCTTGGCCGAGACCTCGACCCTGCGGCCGTCGATACTGAGCCAACCTTGCCAGCGCCCGAACTGAGCGAAACGAATAGTGTCCATGATGACCCTTCCGTCCTCTTCCATACGACTGCGCGGTTCCTGGGTCGGAGCCGTGCGGGCGGTGAACACCAGGTCACATGAAATTCCGGTCTCATTGTCGGCCACTGCCAGCCGCATCTCACGCATGGGCCGCACTATCTCGAGCTTCAACGGTCCGGCACTGGTGTCGGACCGTTCACCAGGGGCGCGCCTGGAACCGTGGAAGGTGTGCTGAGTCCCATCGATGCTCACGCTGAAGTGCGCGTCCATCACGTGCCGGTTAGGATATATTCCCATCGCGCCCTCAAAGTTGAAGGCACCGTCACGGTCGAAGCCGTTCATCCAGTAGCGATCGTAAAAATTGCGGTCGCTGGTCCCCGGCTCATTGATGGGGTTGGCGTTCTGGTGGATGGAATAGTCGTCAAAGTCGCTAATCATTGGTCCCTCCTAAAAGCGGGAATCACCCCTTCGGCGAACAGACGCATGCTGTGTTCGGCATCCTCGTATGGGATGCCGGCGAAACGGAAACAAGAACTGAAATTGTACTCGCCTATTATTCCGCGGCGCTGGTCGAGCTTTTCGATTATGCGCTCGGGTGTCCCCCAGGCCTGGACATCGAGATAGGACTCCATCATGTCGCCAAGCCCTATCTCACGCATGATGTCGACCGCGCTGCCGTACATCTCGTAGCCCTCGAGACCCTTGAAGTGGTCGCTCTTCAGTTCGTAGTGTTCGAGCACGGTGGCCAGGTAACCGGCGATGTGTTTGCGTGCCAGCTCCTCGGCCCTGGCCTCGTCCTCGTGGCAGACAACGAAATCGCATGTCAGCGGCGGCGGGGCTTCCTTTCCGTGCAACT
Source organism: Deltaproteobacteria bacterium (assembly GCA_046583395.1). Classification (GTDB taxonomy): domain Bacteria; phylum Desulfobacterota; class Binatia; order UBA1149; family CAYXZP01; genus CAYXZP01. Next base: position 4,154 of record JAYGCK010000050.1, on the reverse strand, counting down.
CGCGGTACTGCTTGCGGTAGCCGTCCATGGTCTCGGCCATGTTGTCCCAGGGCATCTGCGAGAATATCGCCATGCCCGTGGCCAGGCGGGCGGCCGATTCGACCGAATCGGGCGACATCGCGATGCTGTAGACACGGTCTCGGAACCCGCCGAGCGGACGCGGCCGTATCTCTGTACGCTCGCGCGGATAATACCGCCCGCCGCCTTCGAAGTAACCGGTGTCGAGGGCTTCCAGGATAAGCTCGGCGGCCTCGTCGAAACGCTCGCGCGAGCTTGCCATGTCGATGTCGAAGCCCGAGTACTCGCAGCGTGCCAGGCCCCTCCCGAGTCCCAAAAAGGCCCGCCCGCCGCTCAAGTGGTCGAGCATAGAGAGCTTTTCGACCACCCGGAGGGGGTCGTTCCAGGGCAGGATGACCGCACCGGTGGCCAGACCGATACGCTCGGTGTTGGCGGCCATGTAGCTCAGGTACTGGAGATTGTCGGGGCAGGCCGCGTAGTCGCGGAAGTGATGCTCTACCGGCCAGATTGAATCATAGCCGAGCTGGTCGGCAAGCACGCCCAGGCGCACTTCCTCATCCCATACCTGTCCGTCGGGCAGTTCACCTGCATAGTTCTGAAATATCTGCTGGACGCCGAAGAACATGGGACAATGCGGACGGGCTTTCGTGCCTGTCGGCTGCCCCTAAATCAACCTGGGGGCCGTTCGTATCTACGGGCAGGTGGAATTGAGGATGGCGTCGTCGAACAGGTCGCAGTCCTCGGCCAGCGCATCGGTGGCATTGAGCATACGGCAAACCCGGCACTCGACCAGACGGTCGACACATGCGGCAAAGGCGGTCGTGTCGGCGGCCGCCCCACAAGCGCCAGGGAAGGACGCAACAAGATAGGGCCCACACTTCTTCGACAACTTGCGGTCGAGCTTGGAGACGGCCTTGGCAATCTTGCCCTTGGGATCGACCGCCACCTCGTCAAAACAGCCGGCCAGCAAACGTGCCGAGGTAATGAGGTTGATCTTGAGGTCGCGTTTCTTGCACTTGCCGAAGACCTTGAGCTTGGAGGTCACTATCTTCTCGTAGCCCTTGGCAACGGCGGCCTGGCAAAAAGCACCGATCCGGTCGATATCGCGATCGACTATGGCGGCATTGAGGTCGTCGCCGTAAATGTCGCCGATCAGAGCGACCTCTTCGTCGCGAGCGGCGGCATTGGCGGCATCGGCTCCGGCAAACCCGAAGTCCGGCACGTCGCCGTCGCCGCAACTGCTGGTGGCCTTGCGCACGGTCTTTTCCATCGCCGCAACGAGCTTTCCGCCGGCATCGGCCAACAGACAGACGGCAGCATCGGCGACCCTTCCGCTACCGGCCCCAGCGATACAGGACGCGTTGGCCTTGCCCTGGGTCTTGGCGACCTTTGCGCCGGCCTTGTTTACAGCGTTGATGCATTTTTGCTGACCGCGCAGTTGCGGAATTTCGAGCAGGCAGTCGGCCGAACAACCGTCACCGTCGCTCGAATTGCCGTCATCGCATTGCTCTTCGCCGACCACGGTGCCGTCACCGCAGGCGGCCGATATGCAATCGCTGCGACACTGGTCATTGTCGTCGTCGTTGCCGTCGTCACACTCTTCGCCACCGTCCACCACGCCGTCACCACAGGAGGCCTGGATGCAGTCCGTGCGACAGGCGTCAGATTGGGCGTCGCTGTTTGCGCTGCCGTCGTCGCACTGTTCGCCGGCCGTTTGGTTGATTGCACCGTCGCCGCACAGGGCCTCGCTGCAATCGGCGTCACAGCCGGCCGACTCGCCTTGGTCGTCGCAGTCCTCCACGCCGTCAAAGACCGCGCCGTCACCGCAATAGGCCTGGCTACAATCGGACAGACAGGAATCGGTGTCGCTGGCGTTACCATCGTCACAGGCCTCGACGCCGGTACGTACGATGCCGTCCCCGCAAGTCGCGGCCACACAGCCGGCCAAACACGAGTCGGCATCGTTGGAGTTGGCATCGTCGCACTCTTCGCCGCAGGTGGGTTCCACCTGGCCGTTGCCGCAAACCCCGCCGCTTCCCACGCAAACGGCGTCCACGCATTGGTCGATGGCCGTGCAGGGATCTCCGTCACTGCAGCTGCCGCTGCTGGGCGAGCACTCGGCCGTGCAACAATCCGCATCGGACACGTTGCCGTCGTCGCAGCTTTCGCCCGTGGCAATCTCACCGTCACCGCACCACTGACAGGAGGGCAGGAAGGGAACCACGGTCTCGGTGGCCGCGGGCACGACGCTGCCTTGCACGAAGGGAGGGAAAGCGCTCGAGCGATAGAAGAATTGATTGGCACCGTCAGTTCCGTTGGCACGCACGAGCGCACCAGCGGCAATTCGAATGACGCCCGAGGAGGTAAGGTCGTTGTCGCCCTGGCCACCATCGGCCAACATCCGGGCATCCGCGGTCAGGTCTACACGGCAACCGGTGAGGTAGGCCGTACCGTTGGCCGTACCCTGGGCCGCGCCGCTGACATCGATGGTCCCCGACAGGCCTAGATTGCCGGCGGCCTCGATATCGACCGAACCACCGGTCCCATTAGCCGCCCCGGCGGCATCTATCAGCCCAGCTATGGCCACCCCTCCGGCCGCGCTCACAACCGACACCGAACCACCCCCGCCCTTTCCGTTAACGTCGAGAAGCCCGGTAAGCGCCAGGGATATGTCGCCGGCGGCATCGAGCTCGATATCGCCACCCGAGGCCATGCTGCCGTTGCCCGCAACATCGAGATCACCCGCAACCGTTATCGCGTTGCTGGCCGAGAACATGACGTCGCCGCCGTAGCCGTCGGGAGCACCGCCGACCGCACGGAGGGTAGCGTTGGACTCGACGACTATGTCGGCGGCATCTACGTAAAGCTCGCCACCGTCACCGGAAAAATCGTCTGCGTCGGCACTGCCTTTTGCCTGGAGGAAGGCCGCGTTATCGCCGCCCACGCGAACCTGGCCACCGGCCAACAGTTCTATTGCCCCGCCGTCGCCCGAACCGGCCTTGGAACTTACATCGATGTCGGCGCTGACGCCTATATCGACGACCGCCGAAAGCGCGACCAAGCCGCCCGAGAAATCGCCGCCGGCAGCGTCGATGTCCCCACGGACCTGAACGTCCCCGGCTGCCCACATGAGTATCTCGCCACCCCCTGCGTCGTTACCAGAGCTGGCGTCGATGGAGCCGGTCAAATCGACCGAACCCTGCCCCGAACTGACGATAAGACGGCCGCCGTCGGCATCCCCGGAAGTGCCGGGCATGTGGAAGTACCCCTTGAGAAGAACGTCGGAAGCGCCCTTGATAACGAGCGTACCGGCGTAGTTACCGTGGGCATTTACCCGTCCGTCGAGGTCAATGGCCCCGCTACCGGTCTCGCAGTGACGGAGCGGACAGTCGTTATCGACCAGGCAAGGACCACCGTTGGACAGGCAGGCGCCGCGTGCCTCGATGGTCAGATATCCGCCCTGCCCCGAAGCCGTGGCCTTGAGAGCGACCGCGGCACCGGTGGTAACAACAATATCGCCGGCCTTGATGGTGACATTGCCCGAACCCACATCGATGCTGCCCTCGCCCTGCACGACCAGAGTACGGGTACCGAGGTCGACCATGGTCCCGTCGAACAGGAGCACCGGCTGATCGACCACACAGGGCCCGTCGCCGTCGGCACAAAGCTCGCCGCTGGGCGGTATCGTTGTGGTCGTCGTGGTCGAGGTCGAGGTGCTGCTGGTCGAGCTTGTCGTCGAGCCGAACTGAGCCTCACCCGTGGCGGCCGAGGCTAACAGCCAGGCAAGTGCCAGCGCTAAAGAAAGAAAGGACGAGGCAATGGGCCGCTGCACGTAAAGGTCTCCACCGCAGACACTAACAGCACTTCGTCCCCTCTGTCCATGCCCCTTGGACCGAACCGGTCCTAGCTGATACGAGTGCAGCAACCGCCTTCCGCCCGACGGCCGGGCACAGGAGGATACCCCGTTGAGGTTCGGACTTTTCTACGAAATACCCGTGGCCAGGCCTTGGAGCCGGACCTCCGAGCAGGAGGCCTACAAGAACGTCATCGAACAGGCCGTGTTCGGTGAGAAGATGGGCTGGCACGCTTTCTGGACCGTCGAGCACCATTTTCTCGAAGAGTTCTCACACTGTTCC
>JAYGCK010000055.1:0-29587 GCA_046583395.1 Deltaproteobacteria bacterium | reverse complement strand
GCTGATCATGGCCGCGACCGAGTGGATGGTCCCGGCCAGCTTGCCCTCGGTGGTGCTACGCGCGGCCACGGCCACGGCCGCGCCCTGGTGGGCCAACTCGCAGGCTATGTTGCGGCCTATACCGCGGCTGGCCCCGGCCACAAAGGCGCGGCGTCCGTCGAGAGCTCCGGCCATCAGTCGTCGTTACCGGCCCTGGTCATCCGTTCGAACTCGGCGGTCTGGCGCTCGGTCTCGGCACGGCGTTCTTCGGTGGTGGTCACACGGCCGTCGACCTTGAGGTCGCCGGACACGTGTACTTCGCCCATCACACGGTCGAGATAGTCGGGACCTTCGGCGGTAGGGATGAACCAACCGGTCGGGCACATCGTAAGGACCTCCACAAAAGAGAACCCTTGGCCGCGCATCTGGGTCTCAAAGGCCTTCCGGAACATCCGCTTGGCCCCGGCCACACCCGCAGCGTTGTGGACCGAGCCGCGCGCGGCATAGGCGGTGCCCTCCAGGCCGGCGAGTATATCGCCAATCAGTATCGGGTGTCCGTGATAGTCGGGGTCGCGCCCCTCCAAAGTATTCTTGGTCCGTTGGCCGGCAACGGTGGTGGCGGTCATATGTCCGCCGGTTTCGCCGAACACTCCGTTGTTTATCAGCACGCAGGTCAGGCTCTCACCGCGGGCCGCGGTATGGACGACCTCTTGCAGGCCTTCGTTGACCATGTCGCCGTCACCCTGAAGCGTGAACACAAGAGAATCGGGGAGCATGCGTTTGGCGCCGGTCGCCACCGAGGGGGCTCGCCCGTGAAGGGCCTGAATTACGTCCACGTCCATGGTGGCCGAGAAGGTCGTGTAGCAACCGATGCCCACCACCCCGACTGCGTTCTCGGCCATGCCGACCTCTTCTATGGCCTCGAGCATCATTCGCACGGCCAGCGGCTCACCGCAGCCCGGACACAGATGGTGTTGTTCGGAGAGCAGCAGGCGTGGCTTGTCCAAGCCCAGCTGACGGGCGGGCCGGTCGGGGGGCGCGTCGGTCGGGACTATGGTCGGTCCGTTCATGTTCTTTGCTCCCGGCCGGCAAAGGCCTCTCGTATGCGGCGGCCGATGAACTCGGCGTCGTGGATGGCGCCGACCCCGAAGCCTGAGCTGTCGGTCGATATCTCGCCGATGCCATCTACCGGCGCTGCACCGAGGACGGCCAGGCGGACATCATCGATCATCTGTCCGGCGTTCTGTTCGAGAACGGCTACCCGGCTGGCGCCACCTGCGGCCTTGGCCACGGCCTCGGACGGAAAGGGCCAGAGCGTTATCGGCCGTACGAAACCGACCGGCATACCTTCGGCCCGCAGCTGCTTTACGACGTAACGGACGAACTTGGCGATGCTTCCGAAAGCAACAACGATCAGCCGGGCATCCTCGGTGAACAGGGTCTCTACGCGTGCTTCCTGGGCGGCTATCTCCTCGTGTTTGGCCGCCAGCCGTTTCCAGAAGGCCTCGGGGTCGATTCCCGGTTTGCCCTTCTCAAAGCCGAGCGAGTTGGCGTTGCGCGAGTGCCCCGAACCGGCCAGCCGTCCGTCTATCTTCCAGGGCTTGTCGGGCAGCGCGCCCATCCCATCCGGCCCACTTTGGGGTATCTCGACGGCCTCGCTGGTATGGGCCAGCAGGTAGTCGCCGTAGACCAGCACCGGGTTGAGCCATTTGTCGGCAAGGTGGAAGGCCAACTGTGTCAGTTCGACCGCTTCGGCGATGTCCATCGGTGCCAGCACTATATGCCGGTAATCGCCGTGGCCGCCGCCACGGGTGGCCTGAAAGTAATCGGATTGGCCACGGGCCATGTTGAAGATAACCAGCGGCAGCTCGGCGCGGGTTATCTCCGAGAAGGACTCCTGCATCAGAGCCAGGCCTTGTCCGGTAGAACCCGTGGCGGCACGGTTGCCGGTGGCCACCGCACCCCATGCCATGCCCACGGCCTCTAGCTCGCTTTCGGCGTTCACACAGACCCCGCCCTCCTCGGGCAGCCGCCGAGCTAGATGCTCTAGCAGCTCTGTGAACGGCGTCATCGGATAGCCGGCAAAGAAACGGCAACCGGCGGCTATCGTGGCCTCGGCAATAGCCTCGGAGCCCTCCATGAAACGTATAGCGCCGGTGCGGCTCACTCGCTTGCCCCCCAATCGACCGCCTGGTCGTACTTGTAGACCTCGAAACAAAAATCCGGACAGACCAGCAAGCAGGCCCCGCAACCGGTGCAGCCCGGGAGAAGCTCGGGATAACGAAACCCTATCGAGTTGCGCTCCTCCGACATGCGCAACACCTCGGGAGGGCAGGCCGGGATGCAAAGGTCGCAGCCCTTACAGCGGTCTACTGCGATGGTGACCGTGCCACGGCTTATCGTGGTCTCTGCGCGCACCTAGCTGCTCCAGGCCGGCGCCGTTGGCCCTGTACTGTCGAAGCCGGCCACCAGCGCGCGTTCGTTGAGTTCCATGTGTTGGCTGCGGTAGGCCGGTAGAGCGTCCTTCATCGCTTCAATCAGGGAATCGAGACCGACCAGGCCGGTCGCTTTGGCATAGGCTGCCGCCATTACCATCGACGCGCACATGGGGCTGCCCAGCCCGGCGGCCATCGAGGTGGCCGGTATTTCGGCCACGGTTGCGCCGTTGCAGACGGGTGAGGAGTCGAAGACGTCGGAGTTGACGAGCACGAAACCTTCGGGGCGAAGCTTGCCGGCCAGTTCCGAGAAGTGATGCTCGTGCATGGCGATGGCCGACCAAGTGTTCGATACGATGGGGGGCGTTTCTATGGGGCTGTCGGCAAAGACCAGTATGGACTGGGTCGCGCCTCCGCGGACCATCCCCTCGTATAACGCGAACATGCTCACGTAACGGTTCTCGTGTACGGCGGCACAAGCGAGCACCTGGCCGGCCAGCTGCACTCCCTGGCCGCCGATACCGCTTAGCATCAGTTCGCGTTCCACCGTTTCAGGCCCCCAGCCCGCGCATGGCAAAGGCCGTCAGACGTCCGAGGTCCGAATCGCCGGCCCCCGTGTCCATGAACATGCGGCTCTGCATCCAGCCCATGGCTAGATGATAGATGGCCTCGGCATCGTGGGCGGGGTCGGCCGAGTCGAACTCGCCGGTATCGGCGCCCTCGGTGATGGCACGCTCGAGCGGTGCCACGAGCAGGTTGACGGCGCGGCGTTCCTCGTCGGGGAAGCGTTCGGCCAGGCGGGCGCGGTTGGCCACAAAGGGGCGGGTGGCCCGGGCGGCGTCACTATCGGTGGCCTGGCGTGCGATACTGGCCACCCAGCGCTCGACCTTGGCGCGCGCTGAACGGGCAGCCGACATACGTGCCTCGAGATGTTCGACCAACTCGAGCAGGCCCTCGTCGATAACCGCCAGCAGCAGCTCGTCCTTGGAGCGGAAGTGGCGGTAAAAGGCCTGGTTGGAAGAACCGGCCCGGCCGATAATCTCGCTTACCCGTGGGTCGACACTGCCGCTTTCGCCCATAATCTCGCGGGCGGCGGTCATAAGGCCGGCAACCTCCTGGCGGGCGGCCGCATAGCGCTCGGAAAGCCCTCTGGCCACGGTCCTGTCGACGACCGAGCTTTCTGGGGGGGGCTTGTCAGAGTCTGGCAGAATGCTATTCTGCATACCCAGAATCATATTCCCATAACTGGCCGTGTGTCAACGCCCGGCCCCGAGGATAGAACTGCCCCGATGCCATCGATCACCTCCTATGCCGGTTACCTGCCGGCATACCGCATGCCCCGCCAGGTAATGGCCCGCCAGTGGGGCGGGCACGCCATGCCGGGTGAGCGAACCGTGGCCAACTTTGACGAGGATTCGCTGACCATGGCCGTGGCCGCCTCACTCGACGCACTTGGTGGTGGCCAGGCTCCCGATGCGGTGATGTTCGCATCGACGACCTCGCCCTACCGGCAGAAGTCGGTGGCGGCGACCCTTGCCACCGTGGTCGGCGCCGGAGCGGGCGTGCGAACCCTCGACCTGGCCACAACGCTGCGTGCCAGTTCGGGTGCGGTGATGACGGCATTCGACCTTGTCGGGTCGGGCAGTAACCAGCGTATCCTTGTGGCCGCCGGTGAGGTCAGGGCCGCCAGTCCCGACTCCTTCGATGAGCAGAGCGCCGGGGATGCCGGTGCCGCGGTCGTCATAAGCAGCGACGGCGACGGTCTGGTGCCGCTGGCACGCGCTTCGGTATCCGAGGAGTTCCACGGCACTTGGCGCCGCGACTCGGCCGATTATGTCCAAGGGTTTCCAGGCTCGCTCGATGCCAAGCTCGGTTACGCGCGCGTGATGCCCGAGGTCATAGGCCAGGTGTTGAAGGAGGCAGGCGCAGAGGCCAAGGACATAGGGAGGGCGGTTATCTGCGGTCCCAATCCCAAACTGCCGATGGGGCTGGCCGCCGGTCTCGGCTTTGATGTGACCGGTCAGCTCGAGGACACCCTTTGGATGGTCGCAGGTGACACCGGGGCCGCCCAACCGCTGCTGCTCTTGGCCGCGGCGCTGGAAAAGGCCGAGCCGGGCAGTCTGTTGCTATGGGCGGTCTACGGTGACGGGGCCGACGCGATGCTCTTCCGTGTGGGCGAGGCAGTGGCCGCGGCCAAGCCCACGATGAGCGTGGCAAGCCAGGTCGAGATGAAACGGCCGCTGGAGAACTACGGCAAGTACGAACGTTTCCGCGGTCTAGTAAAGCGCGACTATATCAACATGGAGAACTCCTCGGCATCTATCCTCTATCGCGACCGCCGCGAGATTCTCGAGCTTTGCGGAGGCAAGTGTCCCGAGTGCGGCACCCTTCAGTTCCCGCTCGACCGTGTGTGCGTGTCTTGCGGTTACAGCGGAGGGCTCGAAGAGACGCTGCTGCCGCGCAAGGGAAAGGTGTTTACCTTTTATGAGAACCACGTCTTCCCGCATCCCGACCCGCCGATGATAGAGGCCGTGGTCGAGCTTGACGGAGGTGCGCGGTTCTTCGGGCAGATGACCGATATCGGTTCGGGCGAGGTGTCGATAGGAATGCCCGTCGAGATGGTCTTCAGGCTCCACCACGGCGAGGCGGGCATCCACAACTATTTTTGGAAGGCGCGCCCGGCGCGAAACGGCATGGGGGTCGCGGATGGGTGATATAAGGGACAAGGTCGCCGTGGTCGGTATAGGCTGCACCAAGTTTGGCGAACTGTTCGAGCGTTCGGCCGAGGACCTCATTGTCGAGGCCGGGCACGAGGCCATGCGGGATGCCGGCATAGGGCCGGACCGCATAGAGGCCGCTTGGGTGGGCACCCTTTCGAGCGCGATGTCGGGGAACGCGCTGTCGGACCCATTGAAGCTGACCGGTATCCCCATCACCCGGGTCGAGAACTACTGCGCTTCAGGAATGGAGGCCGTCCGCAACGGCGCCTTCGCCGTGGCCTCGGGAATGTACGACGTGGTGCTGGCCCTCGGCTTCGAGAAGATGAAGGACATGATGATGGGTGGCCTGCCCGCCCCGCACCCGGTCATAGATAACGGCGAGGCGCCCCACGTGTTTGCGATGGCGGCCAATCGCTATTTCGCCGACCACGGTGCCGATAAGTCCACACTCGCCAAGATTGCTATGAAGAACCACGCCAACGGGGCCAAGAACCCCAAGGCCCATCTGCGCATGGAAGTGTCCGAGGACAAGGTCCTGGGGGCGCCGATGGTGTATGCGCCTTTGGGACTGTTCGATTGCTGCCCGACCACCGACGGCGCTGCCGCCGTCGTTCTTTGCAAGGCCGAGATGGTCGGTGAGTTCAGCCAGGACCCGGTCTACATAAAGGGGCTGGGGCTGTCGGTCTCTTACGGACGTCCGCAGTTCGACCCGGGATTTGCTTACGATGGTTTCCCCAGCACGCAAAAGGCCTCGGGCCAGGCCTACGAGCAGGCCGGTATCACCGCGGCCGACATAGACCTGGCCGAGGTGCACGACTGCTTCACCATCACCGAGATATTGAACTACGAAGACCTCGGCTTCTGCGAGCGCGGCCAGGGCGGCCGGGCCGCCGAGGAGTTCCGTTTCGCCTTGGACGGCGACAAGCCGGTAAATCCCTCGGGCGGACTCAAGTCCTTTGGCCACCCCATCGGCGCCACCGGCGTGCGTATGGTCTATGAGGTCACCCAGCAGTTGCGCGGCCAGGCCGGTGAGCGTCAGGTAAAGGACGCCCGTTTGGGCTTGGCCCACAATCTGGGTGGACAGGCCGCGGTGGCGGCCGTCACCGTGCTCGGCAACGAGCGGTCATGAGCCAACGCATACCGCTGCCGATGCCGAACGGTTGGTTCCGTGTCGCCGAGAGCGACGAACTGGCCGCCGGCCAGGTCCTGGCCGGACGTTTGTGCGGCCAGGACCTGGTCCTGTTCCGTGGCCAGACTGGCCAGGCCCATGTGCTGGACGCGCATTGCTGTCATCTCGGAGCCCATCTCGGCCACGGCGGCAAGGTCGAGGACGACTGCATTCGTTGCCCCTTCCACGCCTGGCTCTACGACGGGGATGGCAAATGTGTCGAGATTCCCTATGCCAAACGTATTCCTGCCAAGGCTGCGGTCAGGTCCTGGCCGGTCACCGAGAAGAACGGCATCGTCATGGCCTGGTACCATTCGGAGGGCCGGCCGCCCCAGTGGGAGATACCCGAGGTTCCCGAGTTCGGGTCCGCAGATTGGACCGAGCCGGCGGTGCGGCGCTTCAAGGTGCGCTCGCATCCGCAAGAACAAATGGAGAACATCGTCGACCCGGCCCACTTCCAGTATGTCCACGGGACCAGCAGCCCGACCACAACCGAGGCCGAGGCCGACGGGCACATCTTCCGCATCCGTTCGGGCATTCCCTTCTCAACTCCCCAGGGACAGATAGAGGGCACGCTTACCGTGGAGTCACACGGCTTCGGGCTGGGCGTGACCCGCTTTACGGGCATAGTCGACACGCTGTTGATCATCACCGGTACCTGCGTGGATGAAGAGGAACACGAGACAGTTATTCGTTTCAGCGTGAAGAAGACCGGCGATGAGGCCGCCACCAGCGTGGTCGGTGAGGCCTTCATTGCCGAGATTGAGAGGCAGTACGGTCAGGACATGCCCATCTGGGAGAACAAGGTCCATCTGGAGCGCCCGGCCCTTTGCGAGGCCGACGGGCCCATCGGCCAGTTGCGTGCTTGGGCCAAGCAGTTCTATCCGGGCGGACAGGTCGCCTGAGCGGCGCCCACGCCGTCAGTTCTTTCTTAACAGTATCGAGGCCGCCAGCGGGCCGCCGCCGGCCGAGGCCACGGCCACTTCGGGCGACCCGGCCTGGCGCTGGCCGCCCTGGCCGCGAAGCTGCAGGCAGGCCTCGTGGAGAAAGCCGTAACCGTGCAGGCGGCCGGCCGACAATTGGCCTCCATGGGTGTTTAGCGGCAGCTGGCCGGTGAGCGCGATGCGCTCGCCTCCCTCGATGAAGGGGCCGGCCTGGCCCTTGTCGCAAAATCCAAGGGCCTCCAACCAGGCAAGCGTTATGAAACTGAAGCCGTCGTAGAGTTCGGCCACATCGACGTCGTCCGGCCCGAGATAGGTGCGCGACCACATCTGTGCCGCGGCATCACGCGCGGCCATGGTCGTAAGGTCGCCCCACTGGTCCCAGCTTGGCCGGTCGTGGATGGCCGTACCGACTGCCTCGACGCGAACGGAGTGGGCCAGGTCGGCCACGGTATCGACCGACGAGACGATGATGGCCGTGCTGGCATCCACCGGAACGTCGCAGTCGTACAGACAGAAAGGCGTCGAGATCATGCGCGCCGACATATAGTCGTCCATCGTTAGCGGTTCGCGGTATATGGCATCGGGATTTAGCGCGGCGTGGCGCCGTCCGTTGAGCGCTATCCAGGCCAACTGTTCGCGGGTGGTCCCGTATTCGTGGAAATGGCGCTGGGCCATCAGCGCTATCCAATTGGCCGCCGAGGCCGCGCCGAAGGGAAGCGTCCACTGCTGCTGGCCGGTGGCGCGGTAGGAGCCGCCCGAGTCCACGCCGATGCCCTTGCGTGGTCCGCCGCCCTGGGCCGTCGATTCCCACACGGTCCGAAAACATAGAACGTGACGGCACAGGCCCGTGGCCACGGCCATGGCCGCGTTGACGATCGAGCCGAGCTGTCCCGACATCTCGAGCCCGCCGGTGAACCAGTTGAGCTTGAGGCGAAGCGCCTCCTGGACCTCGGCCGCACTAGCGCCGCTGAACCCCGGCGCGCCGGGAACCGCGACGCCGGGATAGGTCGAAAGCCCGTCTATGTCGTCGCGCTCGAGCCCGGCGTCCTGGATGGCGGCCAGACAGGCATCGACGGTCAGCGCCAGCGGGTCGCTACCCGTGCGGCGGCCGACATCGGACTGGCCGAGCCCGGATATGACAACCCGGTCCTCGAAGCGCTCGCTCACCGGTCCTCCGGTTCGAACAGCGGCACGAACACACCCTGGCCCGCGTCCTCGAAAACGACCCGTACCTTCATACCAATGGCGACCTCTTCGGGCTTGCAGGCAGCGATGTTGGTCGTCAGCCGTAGTCCCTTCTGTTCGGCAAGCTCGACTATGGCGATGGCGTAGGGCGGGTCGAAGCCGGGTATCCAAGGCTGGTGGTTGATAGTGAAGGTGATGACCTCGGCCTTGCCCGAGACCTCTTCGGGGGCCAGGTTCCGGCCCATGCATTTGGGACAAAGCGGCGAGGGTGGGTGCAGGTAATGGCCGCAGTCGGTGCAGCGTAGCACCCGCAGGCGGCCGTCGGCGCCGGCGGTCCAGAAGAACTCGTTCTCCGGCGAGAGCTGGGGAAGGATGCGGTTAGGGCTATTGCTCACGGCGGCCGTAGGGCCTCAGGCGCGTATTATCTGGCCGCCATCGACCGCCAATATCTGGGCGGTGACCCACGCGGCATCGTCCGACAAAAGGAACAGGCAGGTGCCAACCATGTCCTCGGGCTGGCCCACACGCTTTAGCTGAAGGCCTTTGACGATATCGTCTATTATCCCGTCGGGGACCACGGTGCGCGTGGCCTCGGTATCGACCGGCCCCGGAGCGATGGCATTGACCCTTATGTTGCGTCCACCAAGCTCGGCGGCCAGCGAGTGGGTGACCCCGTGGAGGGCCAGCTTGGCGATACCGTAATAACCGGCGGCCATCCAGGCTGCGGTAGATGATTGGTTGACGATGGACCCGCCACCGCGTTGGGTCATGGATTCATAGACTGCGCGCGTGGCTAGCAGGGCTCCGGTCATGTTCACCCGCATGAAGCGGTCCCAATAGTCGATGGGCATGTCGAGCATGGAGTGTATCTCCATGCTCTTGTAGATGGCCGCGTTGTTGACCAGATAATCGACCCCGCCGAAAGCCTCCGTGGCCGCCTTGCCCATGGCTAGGGTCGAAGCCTCGTCGGCAACATCGGTCTTTACGAACAGGGCCTTGAAACCGTCCGCTTCTATCTCGCCGGTCACCCGGCGGCCCTGTTCCTCGTTGAGTTCGGCCACGACCACCGAGGCGCCCTCGCGGGCCAGGCCTTTGGCGTAGGCCTCGCCTATTCCTTGTCCCGAGCCGGTTACTACGGCGACCTTGTTCTCGAAACGCATGGGTACTCCTTTCTTCGGTTCGGCCTTAGGGTTCGACCGGGGTGGAGAAGGCCGTGGCCAACTGGTCGACGATGTCCTGCGAGGTCACCGGCCGGCCGGAGTCCTCGGTGGGCGCGTGTCCGCCCGCGCTCTTCAGACTTAGGTCGACCTCGGAGGCCTGGGCACGCAAAGCACCCACGGTGCAGTGCTGGCGCGGGATGTGGGCAAACGGGTCGAGCCCGAAGGCGCCGAGCGCGTTCTCGTGGGTAATCTTATTGATGTCCTCGTCGCTGACGCCCTCGAAACTTCGCATCAGACGTTCGGGGGACTCGGGCCAGGTGGTGTCGGAGTGCGGGTAGTCGCATTCCCAGCACATCGTGTCCACGCCTATCTTGTCGCGCACGGCCACACCGACCGGGTCCTCGATGAAACAGGTGACGATGTGTTCGCGGAACACCTCGCTGGGCAATCGCCCGCCGAAATCCTCGTTGGTCCACTGGTGGTGGTGCTCATAGACGTAATCAACGCGTTCGAGGAAGTAGGGTATCCAACCCACGCCGCCTTCGGAAAGCGCGATCTTGAGGTCGGGAAAGCGGCGCAGCACGCTGGAGAAGATGAGGTCGGCCGCGCAACCGAAGATGTTTATGGGTGAGACGGTTATCATCACATCCACCGGTGAGTCCATCGAGGTGAAGCTCATGCCGGCGGCCGAGCCGATGTGGATGCAGACCACCGTGGCGGTGTCCGAGCAGGCCTGCCAGACCGGGTCCCAAGAGGGGTCGTGGAGGCTGGGGAAGCCAAGCTTTTCGGGATTCTCCGAAAAGCTCACCGCGTGGCAGCCCTTGGCCGAACAACGCCGGACCTCTTCGGCCATCAGACCCGCGTCCCACATCACCGGCAGGGCTAGCGGGATGAAGCGGCCCGGATAGCTCCCGCACCACTCGTCGATGTGCCAGTCGTTGTAGGCGCGCAGCATGGCAAGCGCCATCGCCTTGTCCCCGGTGTTGGCGAACAGTTGGCCGCAGAACGACGGAAAAGAAGGGAAGCACATCGAGGCCAGCACGCCGTTGACGTTCATGTCGCCGATACGGGCGTCGATGTCGTAACAGCCCGGACGCATTTGCTCGTAGGCGGTCGGCTCGACCCCGTACTCCTCGGGCGGGCGGCCGACGACGGCGTTGAGTCCGATGTTGGGAAGCTGGTTGCCTTCAAAGAGCCAGACGTCGGAGCCGTCGCTCTTGCGGACCACGCGGGGGGCTCGGTCCTTGTACTTTTCGGGCAAACGCCCGTCGAACATGTCCGGTGGTTCGACGACGTGGTCGTCGACGCTTACGAGTATCATGTCGTCGAGCTTCATCATTTGACGATTCGTCAAATAATCAGACCACCTGGGGTGTGTCCACTCCCCGGGCTCAGGCCGGCCAGGTTATCGATTGGACCTCGGTGAACTCGTGTATCCCGAACATCCCGCCCTCACGTCCGAGTCCCGACTGCTCGAAACCGCCGAAGGGCGAGTGGACCACGCTGACGGCCCCGTTTATCGATATGCCGCCGGTACGGATGCGTTTGGCCATCTCGCGGGCGTGTTCGGTGGCCTCCGGTGTCGCTGCGGTGGCGATGCCGCCGAACAGACCGTAATCGGAATCGTTGGCGATGCGGATGGCATCCTCTTCGTCCTTGAAAGGAATGACCGAGACCACCGGGCCGAATATCTCCTCGCGGGCGATGCGCATGTCGTTGCGGACGTTGGCGAAGATGGTCGGCTCGATGAAATAGCCGCGCTCTAGATGGGCCGGCCGCCGGCCACCGGTGGCAAGCTCGGCACCGTCGGTCTTGCCCGAATCTATGTACTCTTCGATGGCATCGCGGCGTTCGGCCCTAATGACCGGACCCAGCATGACCTCGGGGTCGGCGGGGTCGCCGACCTTGACGACATTGGTGACGAAGGTAGTCATCTTATCGACAAGCTCGTCGTGGCGCCGCCGGCTGACCAGTACCCGGGTGTTCATCGCGCAGCCCTGGCCGGCATGAAAGTAGGAGGGCGAGGAAGCGACCATCGATTGCAGGTCTAGGTCGGCATCGTCGAGCACTATCTGGGCCGACTTCCCGCCCAGCTCCAGGTGCAGCCGCTTGAGCGTGCCCGCGGCCGCGGCCATGACGCGTTTTCCCACCTCGCAGGAACCGGTGAAGCTTATCTTGTCGACCAGCGGGCTTTCGGTCAGTTCCTGGCCGAGTTCCGGACCTTGGCCGGTCACAACGTTTATGACGCCAGGGGGCAGGCCGATGCTGTCGAGAATCTCGGCCAGCATGATGTCGATGAGCGGACCGAAGGGCGAAGGCTTTACTACCGCTGTGCAGCCTGTGGCCAGCAGGGGGCCGAGCTTTTGAGCGCTTATGTAGAGAGGGAAGTTCCAGGTTGGGATGAGCCCGCAGACCCCGACCGGTTGGCGGTAGGCGATGCCGGCCACGTCTATCTCGCCCATCGGCGTCTTGGCCTTGGAACCGGTTATCGGTTGGGCCGGGTCGAAGTCCAGGGCCAGTTGTTGGTACAGGCGTAGATGGTCGATCGGGGTGTCGACCTGTACGAAGTGGGTTATGTGCTCGGCCGCGTGCGCGGCCACCAAGACCTCGCGGAACTCTTCCTTGCGTGCCTCGAGACCTTCGATGAGCCGGCCTATCATCTCGGCCCGTTCCTGGCGCGATGAGCGCGGCCAGGGCCCCTCGTCGAAAGCGCGGCGCGCGGCGGTGATAGCAATGCGTATGTCGTCTATGCCGGCGTCGGGCACCGAGGCGATGGTCTCTTCGGTGGCCGGGTTGGGAAGCTCGTAGCGCCGGCCCGAGGCGGCCTCCGTCCAGCGGCCGTCGACGTACATCTGGTAAGCCTTGTTCTCCATTTCCTTTCCTTGTCTCAGACCTTGATCACACGGCACTGAGGTATCACGTCGGTCACGTCCTTGCCCACCCAGCGCACCCCTATGGTCCCGCGCCGGTGACCGGTGGTGTCTAGCCAGTTGGGGTGGTCGGAAAGTCCCGGGTCACGGGCGGCCACGACTATGCCGAGGCTTCCGTCGGCGGCCAGGCGGGCGCTTTGGTTGTTGAGCGATATCGGGTGGTAACGGTAGTCGAGCGATTCCAACCAACGGTTGTAAAGGCAAAAGCCCCAGTACTCGCAGTCGGGCGGCCGGACCTCGGTCAGGAGGGCCTCGTCGTCGGCCAGTTCCCAATAGGCCTGGTGAAATATTATCTCGGGGTCGGCATATGCCAGTGCCGCTCCCGGTCCGACATCGACGAACTCGAAGGGGCGAGCGGCGTTGGCGCGGACCCAAGCATCGGCCATGCCCGAGACCAGACCGAGGTACTGGCCCACAGAGGCCATCTGGCGGCCCAGTTCTTCGGGTTCGGTCGGCGGAGGCGCTGCTGCGCCGTCGGTCCGTTCGATGAATAGTACGGCCTGTTCTTCGCTTGCCGGGTCGGCCACGGTCTCGCGAACGATGAAATGGGTGCTGTCCTCGTCGAGCTGCAGCCAGTTGCCGGGCCGTTCGTCCCGGGACAAGAACAGTTCGAAGCTGCCATCGCCGCCGGTCTCAAGGTCGCGCCCGTTCATGACCGCGGCCGTTCCCTTGCCGCCGCTGCCGAAGCCGCCGGCATGCGTGTTGAAGCTCAGCCATGCCGCGGTGCCGCGCTTTCCCCAGACCCGGTAGTCGTGTGCGGCGCTTACCGCAGAAGAGAGATAGTTGTTGTCGGGGTTCTCGGCCACAATCTTTATCGTTTCGTGGCAGGTCGATACCAAGCGTGGGGTGGCCGGGTCGTTGTGCTCGACGAAGTTCTCCAGCCCCCCGCGTAGCAGGCGCGTGACCAGGCGCAATGCTTCGGCGCGGTCGAGGTCGTCGCCGGCGCTCTCGCTTGCAAGGACCGTCAGCCCGGCCTCACGAAGCGCCTGGCAAAGCTCATCCCAAGAACGTCCGGAAAGGAGAGTGCCGGCCAACTCGGACATCAAAAATCCGTGCCGCCGTCCCCGTTGACATTGGCACCGGTCATGTAGCTGTTGGCCTTGGAGGCGAGAAAAACGATGACTGGTCCTATTTCAGACGACACTGGTGCCACGTTCCAATCATGGATTTGGAACCGCAACAATCGGCTTGTTTTTTAGGTGCTGAACAAGCCTGAGGTGCTTTCTGAAGAAGTGGTGAGGCCACGGTGAGTCCAGCCGGTTTGACTGACGGCGGCCGGGAAAACACGATGCCGCATGCTCGATCTCATAATAAGCGGGGGCACGGTGGTCGATGGCACGGGCGTGCCCGGCAAACGCGCCGATGTCGGTATCGCCGGCGGGCGGGTGGTCACGGTCGGTGAGGTGGATGACAGCGCGTCCAGGACCATCGATGCCGACGGACTGGTCGTGGCCCCCGGCTTCGTTGACATACATACCCACTACGACGCCCAGGTATTTTGGGACGGCGGACTGACACCCTCGTCCATCCACGGGGTGACCACGGTCGTTGGCGGCAACTGCGGTTTCAGCATTGCCCCTCTCACCGACGATAGCGGCGAGTATCTCATGAACATGCTCGCCCGTGTCGAGGGCATGCCGCTGGACAGCCTGCGCCAAGGTTGCCCTTGGGACTGGCGAAGCTTTGCCGACTATCTCGACGCGCTCGAGGGCAACATTTCGATAAACGCCGGCTTCCTGGTCGGCCACTGTGCCATTCGCCGTGCGGTGATGGGCGAGCGTTCGGTCGGTGAGAAGGCTACGGCCGAGGACCTTAGTGCGATGGAAGCGCTCCTCGAAGAGTCGCTCGAAGGCGGCGGGCTGGGCTTTTCATCGACCTGGGCGCCCACCCACAACGACGGTGCCGGCCAACCTGTTCCCTCCCGTCACGCCGACCGTGAAGAACTATTGCGGCTATGCCGGGCCACCGGCCGCCACGAGGGGACCACGCTGGAGTTCATACCGGCGATCGGTGAGTTCAGTCCCGAGATACAGGATCTCATGGCCTCGATGTCGTGCGAGGCCGACCGTCCGCTCAACTGGAACGTGCTGACCGTGCAGTCCTTCATGCCCGACGTCTACCGTGCCCAGCTCGAGGCCTCCGACCTGGCCGCCGCCCAGGGCGGGCGGGTGGTGGCCCTGAGCCTTCCCCAGACCATGTCTCTTCGCCTCAATCTCACCAGCGGTTTCATTCTTGACGCTTTGCCCGAGTGGGCCCCCGTTCTGGCCTTGCCGCTCGACGAGCGCCGCCGCGCTTTTGCCGACCCGGACGTCCGCAGCCGCCTGGCGGCTGGCGCTGCCTCGCCCGAGGCTGGACTGTTAGGGTTTCTGGCCAATTGGGAGAACATGACCATCGCCGAGACCTTCGAGCCCGCCAACAAGGAACTGGCCGGGCGCAAGTTGGGCGAGGTGGCCGCCGAGCGTGGCAAGTCCCCCTTCGAGGTATTCTGCGACCTTTCGGTCGACGAGGACCTGCGGACCTCGTTCTCGCCATTCATTCCGGGTGATGACGAGGACAGTTGGAAGTTGCGTGCCGAGGTCTGGCAAGACGAGCGGGTGGTGGTCGGGGGGTCGGATGCCGGTGCCCATCTCGACATGATCGACACCTTCGCCTGTGCCACCACCCTTCTCGGTCCCGGCCGTCGTGACCGCGGGCTTATCGGTCTCGAGGACGCGGTCCACCAGTTGACCGATGTTCCGGCCCGGCTCTACGGGCTCAAGGGCCGTGGCCGTCTGGCCGAGGGATGGGCGGCCGATGTCTGCGTGTTCGACCCCGAGACCATAGGTCCGAAACAACTCCATACCCGTTCCGACCTTCCGGCCGGGGCCAGCCGGCTCTACGCCGAGGCCGCCGGCATAGAGCACGTTATCGTCGGCGGCACAGAGGCGGTGTGCGCAGGCGAACTGACCGGCGATAGGCCCGGACGGGTGCTTCGTTCGGGACGTGACACCGAAACGGTCCGCGCATCGGCCTGAACGTGGCACTGGTAGTAGACGCCGACGCCCACATGATCGAGGGCGCACCCTTTGCCATCCAAGCGCTCGAGCGATGGCCCGACAAAGTGCGGGTGGCCGAGGCCGACGACGGGGTGCCGGGCATCACCATAGAAGGCCGCCGCTATCCCGAGCCGACCGGACCTGGTGCGGGCTGCCCGCCGGCCAACTCTCTGAACACGGCCGAAGGCATAGACCCCACGACCGTGGGCGGAATGCTCGCCGATGCCGACCGCGAGGGCATAGACCGCATGGTGCTTTACCCCAGCCTCGGCATCGCCATCCCCGGCTTTGAGGATCCGGTCTTCGCCGGCGAGTTCGCAGGTCTTTACAATCGTTACGTCGGCGACTGGTGCCGCGATTCAGGTGGCCGTCTGTTCGGTGTCGGCGTGGTGCCCATCGAAGATGTCGATCGCTCGGTGGCCATGCTGAGCGAGATTCGTGACCAGGGTCTGGTGGCCGTCATGCTCCCGCCCGCGCTGAGGGACCGCAACCTTGACCACCCTGACCTAGACCCCTTCTATGCCGCTGCGGCCGAAGCGGGTCTCCCACTGGCCATCCACGGCGCGCCCGGTGTCCACCTTCCGAAGATAGGTGTGGACCGTTTCGACAACTACATACAGGTCCACTGCATCAGCTTTCCTTTTGACCAGATGACGGCGATGACCGCGTTGGTGAGCGGCGGCGTGTTCGAGCGCCACCCCGGTCTTAAGGTCGCCTTCCTCGAGGCCGGTGTGGGTTGGGTGCCTTACTTCATCGAGCGCATGCACGAGCACTTCGAAAAGCGTGGCGATTGGATAGAGCGCGGTTGGAAGCGCCCGCCGCGCGAGTATCTAGAGCGCGGCCAGGTCTGGGTGAGCTGTGAGCCCGAGGAGGCCATGCTGCCGGCCGTGGTCGAAGAGCTGGGAGACGGCTTCATCATGTATGCCAGCGACTATCCCCACTGGGACAGCGAGTTCCCCGAGAGCTCGCGACCGCTGCGCGAGCGCAGCGACATAGACGAGGACACCCGAAGCGCTATCCTCGGCACGAACGCCACACGCTTTTACGGCCTACCCTAACCGCCGTTCTTTCTCAGGTGCCGTTGCGGGTGTCGGGGATGTGGTCAAGGCCGTAGATGTCCTTACAGTTGGTGTGGAGCATCAGCTTTACGTCCTCGTTCGATACGTCGCGGAACACCCGCTCGATGGTCCGCCGGGAGTTAGGCCAGTCGGTCCCGCTGTGGGGATAGTCGGTCGACCACATCAGGTGACCGACGTTCATGCGGTGAAGCAGGTCCATACCGACGGTGTCTATCATGAAGGTGGCCCAGAAGTTGCGGTGGAAGATCTCGCTCGGCATCGGCGTCTGTTCCTCGACCGCACGGGTGTACCAGCGGTAGCGCATGAACATGTCGTCGGATTGCTCGAGCAGCCCGGGTATCCAGCCGATGTTGGCTTCGACCAGAACTATTTCCAGGCCGGGGTGTTTTTCGAAGATGCCTGAGAAAAGTATGTCGCATACCGCCGGAAGCGTCTGACCGCCTGCCTTGGTAAGGGCTGCCATGCCGACAAAGGCCAGCGAGGTCCAGGTCATCTTGCGCCGCTTGGTGAGGTCCTGGCTGACAAATCCTCCGATGTGAACGGCAATGGGCACCCGGCCTTCTTCGGCCAGGGCCCAGAAGCGTTCGTCCTCTTCCAGCGGTTCGAGGCTACCGTTGGGAAAGGCCGAGATGACCACCCCGCGATGCCCCTTCTTCATCGCCGCCTCCAGGGTCTGGCAGGCGTCCTCGATGCCGGTGGTGGGGATGATGGCCTGGGGGATGAGGCGGCCGGCCGAGCCCTCGCAAAATGACAACAGCCAATCGTTGTAGGCCTGAACGCAGGCCAGCTGCAGTTCGCGGTCGTCCCCGTAGATGCTCGCGCCCTTTAGAGTGATGCTCGGATATATGACCTGGGCGTGGATGCCGTCGGCGTCCATGTCCTTGAGGCGGGCCTCGGTGTCGAAACTTCCCGGACGTATCGTGTCGTAGGTCAGTCCCGTTACCCGGTAATCGAAATAACTGAGCCCGGCTACGGCGGTCAGTCCCAAGGGCCAGGTTTCCTTGCCGTCGTCAAAGACCCAGATGTCGCCCTTGTCGCTGCTTTCGACCCTCGGTGCCCGGGCCTTCAATGACTCGGGAACGCTTTGCTGCCAGAGGTCGGCCGGTTCGTTCACGTGCGAGTCGGCGTCGATGATGGGGTAGTCGATGGTGGCGAAGTCGCGAAAAAGTCCGTCCATGCCAGGTTCTATAGCGCGGGAGTGAACATTGGGGCAAGCAGTCCCGGGTCAGCGCCCTCGATGGCAAGCGGGCGAAAGACGACCCGCATGGGCATATCCATCTCGAGCCGGGCGGGGTCGGCATCGACTATAGTCGTCACGATGCGCACGGCCTGGTCCTCCTCTAGCGCGACTATGCCGGTGGTATACGGGAGCATTGGTTGGTAGGCGCCGAGCAAACGGTGGCCGACCACCGCCCAAGAGAACAGGCTGGCCCGTCCGCTGGTGTCGGTCCAAGGCATATCGTCGCTCTGGCAATCGGTGCAGGTCTTTGCCGGATACCAGTTCCACACCCCGCAGCCGCTACAGCGGGGGATGACCAGGCGCCCGTCGGCCGCAGCCGCCCAGAACTCGCGGGTCTCGGGCGCTTCGATGTCCGGCAGAGGGAAGGCCATCCTAGGCTCTCCTCAGGACCATGGTAGCGGCCAGGTGACCGGTGTACCCGCCATAGACGGCCAGCTCGGGGCTTTCTACCTGCGCGTCGGCCTGGCCGCGCAACTGGCGGACCAGTTCGACGACATGGGCGTTGCCAAGCACATAGGCATGCGAGAGCAGGCCGCCATGGGTGTTGTAGGCAAGCCGGCCAGAATCGAAGTCGAGAGCGCCCGAGGCGGCAAAGGCGCCGCCGGTGCCCTTGTCGCAAAATCCCATGTCCTCGATCTGCATGAGCGCGACGATGGTAAAGGGGTCGTATAAGGCCAGTACATCGACGTCATCGGGTCCGATACCGGCCATACCGAAGGCCGCCGGTGCCGCAAAGACCTGCGGGGTTGATGTGAAGGCCGGCTGCTGGGCCCAGTAAAGACCGGTACCGGAAACGCCCTCGCCGATGCCTTCCACGGTGACGGCCTTCTGGCGCAGGTCGCGGGACCGTTCGGGCGTGGTCATGATGTAGGCCGCTCCCCCGTCCGAGATAAGGCAGCAGTCCTCTACGCGCAGCGGGTCGGCCAGCATCGGGCGTGCCAGGTACTGTTCCAGCGTTAGGGTCTTGCCGTGCATGACAGCCGAAGGGGTGAGGTTGGCGTGGCGACGGCATGTGACCGCTATCGAGCCCAACTGTTCTTCGGTGGTGCCGAACCCGTGCATGTGGCGGCGCGCGATGGTCGCGAAGTAGACCGGTTGCGGGAACCAACCGAAGGGGGCCTCGAGGTTGGACTTGAAGGGGTCATGGGCGTGGAACTGTCCGGGCCCGCCGGTCATCTGGCCGCGCTGGCTGGCCCAGGCCACCGAGAAGGCGTTTACGATGTGACGGGCCTTGCCCTCGGACAGCGCTTTTGCGGCCACCGCCGGTGCGGTCGCGGCCCAGACCATCGCGCCGCCCTGTCCCGATTCGAACATCTCACCGTCGGTACCGAAGTGACGGCGAAAGGCCGAGGCGTCGAAGGCCTCGGCCATTCCGCCCGGGAACATGATGCCGTCGATGTCGGCCGCTTGCAGACCGGCGTCCTCTATCGCACGCGCTATGGCTTCGGCGGCTATGTCTTCGGCCGTGCGTCCGGAGGCCTTGCTGTGGTCGGACTGGCCCACGCCGCAGATAGCGACCTGGCCCGATATGTCATCGAACTCTGTGGCATGTCCCCAGTCTGTCCGGCCTGCGTTCACGGGGCGGCAACCTGTCATAGCCGCCGGGGTGACGCACCCCGGGCCGCCTGATAGCTTCGCGCCTCGAAGGGGGGACCATGGAACTGTCGCTTCGAGGACGTACAGCGCTCGTAACCGGCGCCGCCCAGGGAATAGGCCGGGCCATAGCCATCGAGTTTGCCCGCGCGGGTGCCGATATCGCCATCTGCGACCGCGACGACGAGGGTCTGCGCTCGACCGCGTCGGCCATCGAGGAGACCGGCCGCAAGGCCATCAGCGGCCTGTTTGATGTTCGTGACGGTGCGGCCGCGGCCGCGTTCGTCGCTGAGGTCGTGGGCGTCACCGGCACCATAGAGCTGCTGGTAAACAATGCCGGCGGCGGTTTCGTGGCCGATTTCATGGACGTCAACGAGAAGGGCGAGGACGCGCTCATCCGCGAGAACTTCACCAGCGTCACCGCAATGATACGCCTCGTTGTACCGCTCATGCCCGAAAGCGGCGGCGCCATCATCAACATCAGCTCCATCGAGGCCCACCGCGCCGGTCCCGGCTACGCTATCTATTCGGCGATGAAAGCGGCCCAGGAGAACCTGGCCAAGACCCTAGCCCTGGAGCTTTCCGACCGAAGCATCCGCGTGAACGCCATCGCGCCCGATGCCATTCCCACCCCCGGGCTCGAACAGTATGGGCCGGCCGAGATTCCGTGCCCGCTTCCCTATGCCGGCCGTCCCGAGGACGTGGCAGGTGCGGCCTTGTTCCTTGCCAGCGACGCCGCGCGTTTCATCACCGGCACCGTCATCCATGTCGACGGGGGCAATCACGCCGCCGCTGCCTGGAAGCGCGGCCCGGACGGCGGCTTTACCCTCTAGACAGGTGAGCAAGCTCAAGAGCTACCAGGGTCTGGGTGCGGTCGTGACCGGAGCCAGCAGTGGTATCGGCCGCGAGCTGGCCCTTCGTCTGGCCGCCCGTGGTGTCGAGGTCGCACTGGTGGCCCGCCGCAAGGAACAGCTCGAGGAGTTGGCCGCGCAGATAACCGGCCAAGGTGGGCGGGCCGTTGCACTTCCCTGCGACGTTTCCGACCGTCGGGCCGTAGAGGCCTCGGCCTCCTTCGCGCTCGAACGGTTGGGCAAGGTCGATCTCCTTATCAATAATGCCGGCTACGGCCGTCACCGTGACTTTGTTTCTTCGGATGTCGCCGACATGGAGCAAATGATGCGAACCAACTACTTGGGTTCGCTCTACTGGGCCCACGCGCTGTTGCCCTCTATGCTTGAGCGCGGCAGCGGTTGGATGGTGTTCATGGCCTCGGTGGCCGGACGAATCGCACCACCTGGCGAAGGTGCCTACTCGGCTACCAAGTTTGCCACGGTAGGACTGGCCGAGTCCTTATCGATCGAGGTCGAAGATGCCGGCGTTCATGTTCTGACGGTCTGTCCTGGCACCGTCAGAACGGATTTTTTTGATGATGAGGCCCTTCGCGCCATGCCAGCAGCGGCGCGTCGTTCTATGGTCGAGGCCGGCCAGGTCGCCGATGCGGTCTTATGGGCGCTCGGGCGTGGCAAACGGATGATTACTTATCCGCGTAAACTATCGGGGGCTTACCTTGTTAAGGCGCTCATGCCCGGACTGTTCCGAACGGGCGTCAAGCGGGCAACCCTCTAGAGCCCCTTACAGAGCACCGAGACTAACAGGCCATCCGCACTGGAACTCGCACAGAATGGTTTGGGCCTTGATCCAGGAATCGGATCACCGTTCGTAAGGTCTAGCGCGCAACGCCCAGCTAGGGCGGCCGCGGAAGGAACGCCTAGATCGGCCTGGGCCGAGAAGGCAAGGGCAAGTTCAACCTCGGTGAGCCCGTTCGCTGCTACCTCGGCTAGCGTAGTCTTTTTAACCTTCACCTTGTAGCGAAACGCGGCCCTGGAGGTGGAGCGCAGATCCTTGACGACGACCGTGGCCAGTCCTTTCGCGCTATCTTCGGCACAAAGGGGACCCACCGCGGCCGAGCGGTTCCGATACTTCCAGATGGCCCGGGTCCCGGTGCTTTTGCTTATCCAGCCGTCGCGAGAGGAGCAGCTGGGTGTAGCCGGGATATTAACGTCGTAGACGGGTTGGCCATTGATCCCGAGGCGTAAGTGAATGCCGTCCGCAGCTGGGTCGAGGTTGCCAGAGTCGGCCGCCGGATTGAAAAAGCCCTTAGCCGCTAATTTGGCTTGTCCCGGACGGTTGAGGTTCTTGAGTTTCAGCATTGCACGTGAAGGCCGTTGATCGGGAGGAGATCCGGGGATCTCGCTCCATGCCACTCCGGTGCAAACTGGCGCACATTCTCCGCTTGTAGCCAGGCAGCGTTCGGCTACCACCGTGTGGCCTGCCTCAGACAAGTATCCGAGAGCATCGTCAAATGGGGCTTGTTGGCCACGAACCTTCCAGTCGAGGAAGCTGAGCGTGGCAAGCTCAGCGGCTGCGCGTTCGGGCGTGGGGGGCTCGGTTTGGCTATCGATGTAATCGTCATGCTCAGCGTCTTTTATGCCGACTAGAAAGCGCGGCACCGGCAGTACCTCAAGGAGTCCCGGAACGGTCGAGAAGGGGATTAGTGCGTCAGCAGTCCCATGTAAGACCATGGTGGTTGGGCCGCTTGCGTGGAGCTGACCACCAAACATTTGCAGGATCCCTGTGTAGGTTCCCGCTAATATTGCCGCATCGAGTTCGATGTTGTTGCAACAATCGGTGTGCGCCAGTGCCTCTACTGTCGCGCCACCGAGCGAAACCCCAAGCGCAGAAATATCCCCTGTTTCAATACGCCCAAATAGGTCGTCCTCCGGGTCTGCCGTAGCAGCGGCAAGTTGGGAAGCCAGGAACACCAGATCGTCTGGCTGTTGCGCGGTATCATGGAATCCCCCTTGCGAACCACCGGGAGCGTCGGCGTTGGTGAGAGGAAACGTCGGAGCTGCAACGATATATCCGTTTTCCGATATGTTACGTGCGAAGGCGTCGAAAGATTCTGGCAATCCCGACATGCCGTGAGCCATGAGCAATAAGGGGTAGGGCTGACACCTATCATTTGCCGTGCACGCATCTTCTGGTGTCCAGATGAGCGTGCGCAAAGTACGGCTACTATCACCCGGGTAGCTGCCGTTTGATGGCGTAGACCGACTTGCGTCCACCAAGGTCCTTTGCTGGACAGTGACGCCGGCCGCAATTGACGGGGTCGGATGGAGGACAAGCCACATGGATATCGCCGCAAAAAAGCAGCGGCGGACCTTGGAGATAGCCCCCGTGTCCGCCGCCCTGTTTGCCTGGCCGATAGCCGGGCCCATCAGCAGTCTCCCCCTATGTGATCTTAGTCGATGAGCATTCCGCCACTGCCAATCATGCCGACAGTTGGCGCGGTGGGGAATGGCTCACCGGCCTGCTGCCCGATGCAGAAGTTTGGCGTCGTCTCGGGGTAAAGGTGGGTGCCGTTGGCATCTAGTATGTTCTGACAGCCGTCCACGTTCTCAGCCCCGATTGGACCGTAAACGCGTATGGAATCCACAGACGAGGCGCGGTGAACGCCTTCCGGTATGAGGCCGAACATTCCAGAGCCATCGAGTTTGGTCGCGCCCTTACCCTTCTTGGCCTCGACTCCCATGACGAAAGCATAGTCAACGTTCATCGAGAAGAACTTGCCGGTGATCACTATGACGTACTCGTCCCCCGTTAGAGTACCACTGGCTTTGTACGATCCATCGGTCGTGACGAGGTTGCCCGCTGGGTCCGTGATGTCCTTGAGCAAGCCCTTCATGAGCCCGTTGCTTTTGATGATAAACTTGCTCTTTGAGGAGATGGTGGTGACCGGAGCTAAAGTATCATCAATCCCGTCGTCGTTAGTATCCACCATTGCTGTGCCATCGGTGGTCGGCACGAGGCTAGCTAGAACTTTTGACCCTCCAGCCCATGCAGGCATCGATGTGATTGCGACCGACATCACGGTGGCAATCAGTAGACTAAGAATTCTCATAAAAATGCCCTCCTTCCAGCGCGACTACGAGCCTAAACCTTCCGGTGACGATGCGTCAAGTGACTTGCCAGTGGGCAGCCCGGAAAACGACCCCGGCAACACTAAGCCCCCCCCCGACAGGGGGGGCAACAGGGGCGCTGGCCGGTAGGAGGGGGCTATGGGCAGGTAGCGGGCGCCTTGGGGTTCTTGGCTTTAAACAGGCCGGTGTTCTTGACCGACGTTCCATTGTCACGTGAGATGTCTCCTCCGAAAAGCATGCAGTGTTCGACACCGGCCTCGTTGCCGAAGGCAAGTTTAACACCGAGTGAGCCTTGTGAATTCTCGTTGAGGTCAAACTCTATCCCAGAACCCTTGCACGAGATCTTGATCATTTTTCCTGGTTTGATGATGGCCTTATTGCAGGGCCCGTTCGCTCCAGGACTGTCCTTGTACTTGTAACCCTTGGCTCCGGCTGGGCGTCCACTCCCTTGCCAACCCACCGCCGGGAGTGAGAAGCTCTGTTCTTCGCCAGTCGATGGGTTGTTGATGGTCATCGTTGCACCGGCTGTGGTTGGGTCGGCGGCAGACCCAGGTTCAGCCGCCAAAATGGTGTTCGTATCCTTGGATAGCACCACCAATCGTCTCTTAGAGGCGTTGCCGACCCGGTCCTTTACGATCAACTTTTTGCCCGCGACTACTGTCCGGCAACCCGGATTTCCGACTACGCAAAGAGCGGTCAGTCGCGACGGCAGACGTGCAACTATGTCAGCTGAGCTGCTGGGATTGGGGCCAAGTTCACCTTGGCCGTGACCCAGGATGACGGTACCGTCCACAATTGCAGGGGCCGAGGCGATGCCAAAGCCGACCTTCGGTGTGGCAAGTTTTTCGCCAGTCGCGCTATCGTATATCCGTACTCCTTTTTCTATGACCGATCCGATGAATACTAGGCCAGGAACGGCGCTTGTAGGCGCGAAACTGGCATCGGAGAAGCCGTCAGCGGCGTTGGTCCAGACGATGTCGCCCGTGTCCATGTTTAGGGAGTGTACGGTAGGTTGTTGTGGGGCGACGGGGTTGGTGCCCGGTGCGGTGCTCAGATAGATACGCCGTTCGGCCTCATCCACGGCGGCGGTAGCGATTATGCCGCCGATCCATCCGCCCGGGACGACCTGTGTCTTCCAGTACGGGAGGTTGTCTGAGTCGCCGTCGTTCCAGGATAAGCCGGTAATTTCATTCACGCCGTCACGATCTATGACGTAGTAGAAGCCATCCTTGTTTCCTATGCCGAGAACTTCTCGTGAGGCGCCTCCCACGCTGATGCTGAAAAGGTTAGGAACGGCCCCGAAGGAGAGGTCGCCGTTGTCGACCTCACGGGGGCGCCAACGCCAGGCTGGCGTGCCATTGAGGTTAAGGGCCACTACGGCCTCGTCGTATGGCGGCATAGGCCCTGCCGGGATTGTGGTCGTAGGGTCGTTGTCGGTGTCACAATTACTTGATGCAAAGAAGATCATACCGCGGTTCTCATCGAGGGCCGGCGAGGACCAAACATTGCCGCAGCCGGTCGACGTTCGGTCAAAATCACAGCCGTCGCGGGTCGCTAGGAAGTCTTCGGGCAAGCCTAGTTCGGCTTCGGAATGGTAACCGTCGAAGTGCCGGATATTGTCGGTCGGGTCGGGCGTGCAGGCGGCACCGGTCTCAAGATCAAAAAACCACGCCATGCGGCCGTCGTTAACATCGAGAGCATAGAAGCCTCCCTTGCCGGTTTCGACGTCGTTGACGTCCATCCCAAAGAAGACTTTACCGTCGGCAACAATTGGAGAGGACTCGATCTCGTTCCGTTCGTTGTTAAATCCGCACAGGCCCGGACCGTCATCGCAGCCGGTACCTGCTGTAAAGCGCCAGTTTTCCTCACCCGTTGTGGCCGATAACGAGTAGAAATTCTCGCCAGCACCAAAGAGCACGGTTAACTCGCCTTCGATTTCCTCTACATGCACCGAGGCGGCGCCGGGGTACGATGCTCCCGGATGGTGAGACGTGGTGAAGGTCCAAAGCAGTGTGCCATCGGTTATGCGAACGGCATAAAGGTTTTCATCCCAGGACTGTATGTAAGCGATTCTCTGGCTGCCTTCTCCGGGCACATCGACGGTTACGACCGAAGGCGAGGCCGTCACTACGGCTCCCGCGAGCAAGGTCCATTTGGTGCGGAGCCGCGCCGCATTTGCTGCCGTTATGCTGGTTTCTGCCGCGTTGAAGAACAGGCGATTCGGGCCACCCGCATAAGTGGGCCAGTCCGTTGCCGCAGATACCGTGGAAGCGAGCAACAGCACGGCTGCAGCCGTTACGACAAGGCGCCTACTCATATCAGTCGTTCTCGAGGTCTCCCGATATTATTCCGAGACCATCGGGGAAAGCGAGTCCGTCCTTTACGATCTCTACCGTCTTGGTATTTCCAGCAAGGTCGAAGGTTATGCGGCGAACCTTACCTCCTGGCCCAGGGCCGAGGTTGCCGTTATTGTTGACGAGAGCCATATCAGCGAAGTAGAGGTTGCCCTTGCAGTCTACGGCTATTCCCTGGGGGTGCCCGGTAGACAGCGGGAGTGCAGTTTCGCCGTCGGGCGGGGCCAGTATCTGTCGGACGAAGTCTCCCTCGGTCGTGTACTCGGCGATCAATCCTCCGAGAACTCCGGAGACGTATAGGTTGCCGTTGGGTGCCTGAACAATACCGGTCGCGGTGCCAACATGTTCAGGGTCAGCGACGAATACCGAAACGTGAACCTCGTCCGCTGCTGGCGCTCCCGTGGCATCGGTTCCGCCGCAACTACCGGCTGCATCGGCCGACGTCGGAAAGGGCGGGGCGAACTTCCATACTGCTAGGCTACGCGCGGCTGTGACGTACACGTTGCCGTCCGAATCCGTCTCCACACTTCCGGCCGTTCCTAGGTTGGTGGCCAATTTGCAGAAGTTCTGACTGGTGGCGTTGGTCGCGGGATATTCACCGGCTTGCCCAGGGAAGTGGCCGTAGGGGGGGAACCACATGATCAGCTGGCCGGTGAAGGCACCCGAGGCCTGGCTGCCGACCGAAGAGGTAAAAAGGTTGCCCGCGGCGTTCACGGCACAACCAAATGGCTCGGGCTGGTTCTCGCCGGTCTGATAAGTCGGTGTTAGCTTGCCGACCTGCTCGCCATCATCGTTGAACACACCCCATCCTGCCGGGGGGTTCGGTTGGCCGGTGTCTTCGCCATTGACAAAGCCACCGCCGGGAAGGGGGCAAGTCTCACCGTTGATGTCACGGCCTTCCGGATCGATCGAGGCTCGCTCTATGAATATGTCATCGAGTTGGTTGCTGCTTCCGATAGTGTCGATGTCGTAACGACGCAGACGATTGCCCTCGGCACCATAAAGAAGTTGGTCGGGGCAGTCGGGTTCAGGCATGTCGACTACATCCTCGACAAAGGCATCGGTCGTCTCGAGCATCGAGTCTCCGTCACCCGTTACCGTGCAACCCCCCTTTGTATCGGCCTTGGAAAAACCCTTGAGGAGCTTTCCCTTCGTCTTGGCGAAGCCGCGCGAGAACTTTGACGGGTTGGCTTTCTTGTCGTTCTTGGCGACGGCCTTTAGTAGTTTCATGGCAGTCTTGGCTGCAGTTTTGATCTTGGTCTGACTGCACTTGCCGTTGCCCGGAACACCGTCGAGTACAGTCACGGTGTATGCAGATATCTTGGCGCTAGCGGCGACGGCTGTTCCCGGACGTCCGCAGGGGGTTTTCGCCTCAGCCTTGCTCATGGCTTTTCCGAACTTGGCCGCTGCTTTGTCGAGACAGCCCTGGTCGACCGTACCGCCGCTCTTCATGGCCTTGGTGTGGCAGCCAAGTTGAGCTTTGGTCAGTTTGGCGCAGGCCGTTAGCTTCTTGGCACGACACAGAGCTTCGCCATCGGTTGCCTCGGCATTGTCGCCGCCGGCCAGGAACGCGACCATCATCAGGGCCATTAGGATTGCTTTAGGTCTCTCCATGCTCAGTCGTTCTCCTCTATGATGATCGTTGTCTGCACGCCGACATGGTCCGATACCCAAAGTGTTGTACCGCAAACCATATCGCCGTAGGGGACGGTCGAGTTGGCCAGCAGCTCGTCGTAGCCGTCTGGCGGGCAGTCACTATCCTCGACACAAGGCATGATCGTCTGGCAGAAGCCGCTGCGGCCGCAATACACCGCTGGCTCTAGCAGCCCACAGTCAGGAAGGTCGTTGCAGTAGTTTCGTGGCGTGAACTCACACCGTGGGTTGGGATCTAGATAAGGTTGATCTGCAAAGCGCGTAGTTGAGCCGGTCTCCGCGGCCACGGTTGTTGGGCCACGTGGGTCCGACGAAGATCCGGGCACCACCAGGACGTTGTCTATCCGGACGGCGGTTGTGTCGATGGCTACAGTTAGGTCGCTGATGCCGTCGGTACAGCCGGAGCGATCGCCAGGAGGGCTGCAGGGTGCATCGGCACCGTCGAAGACCGGGCTCCAACCACGATCCAGCATGGCCTGCATGGAAGGTCCGCTCGTCGGATTGCTATCCTGGGTTGTGCCGAGGTGCGAGTTGAAATCGCCGCCTACTATCGCCGGGTGTCGGCTCGTATGTGTGGATTCGACGAAATCAATAAATTCACCCATTTGGACAACACGGTCCGCTGACGAGCATCCGATACTGCCAGCGCACATGTGCATCGAGTAAACATCAATGGGTCCTATGGGGGAGTTCACGACTATGCGTGCTGCGAAACGGCGGTCAGGATGGTATGCCACAGTTTCTTCGCTCGGAAGGCGGACAGTTTCCGCCACTACCATGGGCCAGCGCGAGAGAACGGCATTGCCCGCCGTGGCCCCATAACTTTCATGGTGGAACGTCATGCCGTAGCGTTCAGCTAGGTCCTCGGCCAAGTGCCGGGATGCATCGGTGGCACCCAGGACAACCTCCTGAAGCGTTACAATGTCCGGGTCGGTGATTGCCAGTTCATCGGCGAGAAGAGTTAGGCGGTCGGTGAGTTGATTGAACCCGACATTACCTTGGGTGATGTTGTGCAGGATGTTCATGTTGACGACTTTAATAGTAAGCGGAAGCTCTGACTGGCAGGTTGCGCTACAGCCATCCCCTGAGGTTTTGTTGCCGTCATCGCATTGCTCACCTTCCTGCAAGACACCGTCTCCACAGCCTTGGACCGCCGTTGTAGGGACGCAGAGCAGTGCTACTTTTTTGGTATCCAGGCTTAGCGGTCCAAAACGTCCGTTGGTGTGAAGGCCTGATAGTGGCTGATGGAGGGCTTGACCTTTGGATGCTTTGACCTTGAAGCAAGCCAGATGCGAGTCACTGTCCTTTAATCCATCACTATCGATGCTAGCTGGTGGGCAAAAGTGAGAGGGCTTCTTTAGGTCGTAATTCCGAACACCGCTTACCCAGTCCTCCTTCGTCAGTCCCAGCACCTTCGGGAAGCCCTTAGGTTTTTTGGTCTTGTAGCACCGAAAGGCATCGACCATATGGCTGCCCGCGTCAGGGGCGTTCACAGGCACGTCCTGGCTGACGGAACTGGGGACCAGCAAGAGATCCGCCTTTATCGTGTTGAGAAACATTACACCGAGTTCAGTGGCCACCCGGAAGTTCTCAAGGCGAGAGTGCTGGGGTGAGCCCTTGGTGGCCTTTGCCGCGTAGGCGGCAAGATGAGTGTCAGGGTCGTCCGTTTGACCGTCGACCGAGGCCGGCGCGCAAATGAGCTTAGGTTTTTTTACATCAACGGTGCCGGTTTCGAGAGAGTCGGTGACAGATAAGCCCCTCACCTTTGAGAACCGCGTGGTGCCTTTACTGACCTTGGACTTGTAGCAGAGATAGTCGTCGGTGGTCTGGGCACCAGCTGCGGGCGCAAACAGCCCGAGCGCCAAGGCGCACACCATCACCCTCGAAAACAAGATCATCACGAAACTCCGGTGCCTCACCGCTTAGCCACGGCTACCACCCTTCCAATCTGACCCCGCGGGCAGGGGCTCGTCAACAGTTTCGACCCCCCTTTTGGGGGCTACTCATCCACGAAGGCGCTTTGACCGCCTTCTTCGAGCAGTTTTTTAAGGACCTTGCCGGTGGCATTCCGTGGCAAGGGCTCGGAGCGGAATTCCCAGTGTGCCGGGACTTTGTAGTACGCAAGCCTCTCC
>JAYGCK010000052.1:0-31607 GCA_046583395.1 Deltaproteobacteria bacterium | reverse complement strand
CTATGCCCGCAAGCTCGGGGTCAATACCCCGGAGCTTCTTATCTCTCAGCCCGACAATGGTGAGCAGGCTCTCGAGATTGCCGACACACTGGTCAGGAGCGGGGCGCTGGGCATCCTCGTCATAGACTCGGTGGCGGCTCTGGTGCCGCGCGCCGAGATAGAGGGGGAGATGGGCGAACCGCAGATGGGCCTGCAGGCGCGCCTGATGTCGCAGGCCCTTCGCAAGTTGGCCGGCAGCATCTCGCGCTCGAACAGCATCGTCATTTTTATCAACCAGATTCGTATGAAGATTGGCGTGATGTTCGGCAGCCCCGAGACCACCAGCGGTGGCAACGCGCTCAAGTTCTACGCCTCGGTGCGTCTGGACATACGCCGTATCGCGGCTATCAAGCAGGGCGACCAGATGATTGGCAACCGGACACGTGTACGGGTGGTCAAGAACAAGGTCGCGGCGCCGTTCCGTGAGGCCGAGTTCGACATCCTCTACGGTCAAGGCATCAACAAGGTCGGCGAGCTTCTCGACCTCGGTTCCGAGCTCGGTATCGTCGAGAAGAGCGGGGCTTGGTATTCCTACAATGGTGACCGGCTGGGCCAGGGCCGCGACAACTGTTGCGAGTTCCTGCGCGAGAACACTGACACGGCAGATACCATCGAAGTGGCCGTACGTGAGGGACTGGGCCTGAGCCTGAGCAAACCGGCCCCCGAACTCAAAATCGTCGATGCCGACGGGGCGAGCTAGCGAGCGCCGTCGGATACCAAAGAGCGCGAGTTAGCACAGCGGCATGGACATACGCCCCGGATATCGCTAATCAGCCCTTTCGGGCGGATGCTTGGCGCCGAGGTAAGAGACAGCTTTCTCGAGTTCTTCCATGCGAAGGGACACGAGATAGTCCCCAGTGCGCCCATAGTTCCGGCCAACGATCCCACGTTGATGTTCACCAACGCCGGGATGGTCCAGTTCAAGGACATCTTTCTCGGTAACAGCTCGCCGGCCCAGCCGCGCGTGGTCAACAGCCAAAAGTGCCTGCGCATATCGGGCAAGCACAACGACCTCGAAGAGGTCGGCCGCGACAGTTACCACCACACGATGTT
Source organism: Deltaproteobacteria bacterium (assembly GCA_046583395.1). Classification (GTDB taxonomy): domain Bacteria; phylum Desulfobacterota; class Binatia; order UBA1149; family CAYXZP01; genus CAYXZP01. The sequence goes on along the minus strand of JAYGCK010000052.1, from coordinate 30,515 downwards.
TGAGATGCTCGGTAACTGGTCCTTCGGCGACTACTACAAAGCCGAGGCCATCGAGTGGGCCTGGGAACTGCTGACCGGAGTCTGGGGGCTGCCCCAGGACCGCCTGCTCGCCACCGTTTACCGCAGCGACGCGGAGTCCGAGAAGCTTTGGAAAAAAATTTCCGGGATGTCGGCCGACCGCGTTCTCCGCTTCGACGAGAAGGATAACTTTTGGGAAATGGGCGCGACCGGCCCCTGCGGGCCCTGCTCGGAGATTCACATCGACCGGGGAGCTGCGGCCTGCGACAAGCAAAAGGTCAAGGGCCACCAATGCGAGGTCAACGCCGGCTGTGCCCGCTACATCGAGATTTGGAACCTGGTCTTCATACAGCATAACCGCGACGCTTCCGGCCAGCTCCACGACCTTCCGTCCAAGCATGTCGACACCGGCATGGGGCTCGAGCGTGTTGCCGCGTTGTTGGAACAGGTCGATGGTAACTACGACGGTTCGCTCTTGCGCGGTCTCATCGACGAGGCCGAGGGACTGAGCGGCCGGACCTACGGCGACGGTAACGATGCCGACGTCTCCTTCAGGGTGCTCGCTGACCACGGGCGCGCAGTGTCGTTCATGATCGCCGACGGCCTGGCCCCTTCCAACGAAGGACGCGGCTATGTGCTGCGCAGGCTGCTCAGGCGCGCCGCCCGCCATGCCAAGAGCATCGGGCTCGACGATCCGGCCTTCCACCAGGTCTGTGAACGGGTGGTGTCCGACATGGGCGGGGCCTATCCCGAGCTGGTCCGCGATCGTGAGCTAATAGTTTCTACGGTCAAGGAAGAAGAAGAGCGTTTCGCCGAGACCCTCGACCGCGGTCTTGTCCACCTAGACGATGCCATCGCCTCGCTGGGCGCAAAGACCAAGGTGCTCGGTGGCGACATGGCCTTCAAGCTCTACGACACCTACGGGTTCCCGCTCGACATGACCGCCGATATTCTCAGGTCGCACGGCATGGACGTCGACCGGGACGGTTTTGAGCAAGCGCTGGAAGAGCAACGCAGCCGGGCGCGGGGAGCGCGCGACAGCGGTGCGGTCGGAGACCCCGCCATCCTCGTCCCGCAGGCCCGCGAGCGCGGCGGGACGGCCTTTGCCGACCAGTTCGCTACCGAGAGCGAAGCGCAGGTGGTCGCTTTGGCCGTAGATGGTCGCTTGGTCGAGACCGCCGCCACCGACCAGGACGTCGATATTGTGGTTTCTTCGACCCCCTTTTACGGAGAATCGGGTGGCCAGGTCGGTGACACCGGCCGGATGACTACGGCCTCGGGCGCCATCGTAGATGTCGGCGATACCCAACGTCCGGCCGCAGACGTAATTGTCCACCGTGGACGGCTCAGCGGCGGCGAGCTTAGCGTCGGCGACACTGCCTCTCTTAGCATCGACGGCGAGCGCCGCCAGGCCATACGTCTTAACCACTCGGCTACACATCTCTTGCACGCGGCCCTGCGCAATCATTTGGGCGACGGCGTGGCCCAGGCCGGTTCACTGGTCGATGCCGAGCGTCTGCGCTTCGATTTCAGTCATGACGGTGCGGTGTCCGACGAGAAGCTGGCCGACATCGAAGATGAGGTGAACGGGATCATCCGCGCCAATCTCGAGGTCGGTTGCCAGGAGATGCCATACAAGGATGCGCTGGCTTCCGGCGCCCTGGCCTTCTTTGGTGAAAAGTACGGAGACACGGTCAGAGTGGTGCGGATGGGTGACTATTCCGTGGAGCTTTGTGGTGGCACCCATGTCGCGCGTACCGGAGATATAGGGTTGCTGACGCTGGCCGGCCAGACGGCGGTGGCCGCCGGGACCCGCCGTGTGGAGGCCCACAGTGGCCGGGGCGCCTTGGCGTCCCGGCGCGAGCGCGACAGCCTTCTGGCCGAGGTCGCCGGCTTGCTCGGCAGCGCCGAAGGCGAGACGCCCGAAAGGGTGGCCAAGCTCGTCGAACGTATCGGCAAGCTTGAGCGGGAGGCCGACAAGGCCAGCCAGGTCCGTTCGGGAGACCTGGTGGGTGGCTTGCTGGCCGCGGCAAGAGAGTTGGGCGATGCCAAGGTCGTCGTCGGCCGCGCCGACGGTGTCGAGGGCAAGGCCATGCGGGCGCTGTCCGACAGTGTCCGCGACCGCTTGGGTTCTTCGGTGGTCGTTTTGGCCGGCGAGAACAAGGGCAGTGTCGCCGTGGTCGTGGCGGTCACAAAGGACCAGACCGAACGCTTCAATGCCGGTCACATACTCGGCGAACTTGTTCCGCTCGTGGGCGGCCGCGGCGGTGGCAAGCCCGATTTCGCCCAAGGTGGGGGCAAGGACCCTTCGGGAATAGCGGCGCTTATGGAGAAGGCCAACGCAATCATCGTCTAAACTGGAGTTCGCCGACCCTCGCCTTCTTCACCAGCTCTTCGGAAACCACGATGAGAACGTTCGTGAGATCGAACGTAGGTGCGACGTGCGCGTGTCGATGACCGGCAGCGGAGTGATGATAAGCGGTGACGATGTCAGCACCACTCTGGCCGGCCGTGTGCTGACCGAACTCTACGGGGTTGCCGAGCAGGGATTGGCGCTCGGCCAGCGCGACATCGGACGGGCCATCGATATTCTGAGCCGTTCGCACACGGCCACTTTGCGCGAGGTGTTCTTGGCCCCCGTGCTGGCCACTCCGGCGGGCCGGACGATTGCACCGAAGACCGTCGGGCAAAGGACCTATGTCGACCTCATGCGCGAGCACGATGTCGTGTTCGCCATCGGCCCCGCGGGCACCGGCAAGACATACCTGGCCATGGCGATGGCGGTGTCCGACCTGCTGGCCGGCACCTACTCACGCATAATTCTTACCCGTCCGGCGGTCGAGGCCGGCGAAAAGTTGGGCTTTCTCCCCGGCGACCTTGCCGAAAAGGTCAATCCTTACCTGCGGCCTCTCTATGACGCTCTCCACGACATGATCGGTCTCGACCGCGTGCGCCGCATGGTCGAAGAGGGGACGATAGAGGTCGCGCCTTTGGCCTTCATGCGCGGGCGTACTCTCAACCGCGCCTTCGTTATTCTCGACGAGGCCCAGAACACCACTCGTGAACAGATGAAGATGTTCCTTACCCGTCTCGGTTACGATTCCAAGGCGGTGATTAACGGCGATGTGACCCAGGTCGACCTGCCTGCGGGAACCGTTTCGGGGCTAAGTGACGCCGCCCGCGTGCTCGGAGGGATAAAGGAACTGGCCTTTGCAACCCTCGATGACCGTGACGTCGTACGTCATCCGCTCGTGCGTGCGATAATTGGGGCCTACGAACAGGACGTCCCGGCGGCTGCGGTCACGCCGGGCACCGATGACTGAATGCCCGTAGAGCTCAGGCGCAGTGTCGGCGCCGACCCTCCCTTCGATGACGGGATGGAACGGGCAGCTGAACTTCTGCTGGCCGAACTGGGACAGTCGGATGCCGAGTTGTCGGTCCTTTTGACCGATGATTCGACGATTCGTTCGCTAAACGAGCGCTGGCGGGACAAGGACGCAGCGACCGATGTTCTGTCGTTCGCTCAGACCGAGGCCTTAGAGGGGGAGGCTCCTCAACTAGGCGATATAGTCATTTCCCTGGAGACCGCGGCCGCCCAGGCCACGGCGGGCAACTGGACGCTTGTCGAGGAAACCAACCGCCTTCTCGTCCACGGCCTCTTGCACCTGCTCGGCCATGAGCACGAGGCCGGCGGTGCCGAGGCCGGGGCCATGCAGACCGAGGAGCGGCGTTTGACCGGCCGTCTGATAGCGGCGGGTCTTCCCTGTGCGGCCGGCGAGATAAGGTGAAAGGCCGGTTGGTTTGCGCGGGCGCCGGTCTGGCAATGGCCGCAGCCTTTCCCTCGTTGGACCTGTGGCCGCTGGCATGGGTGGCACTGCTGCCGCTGCTTGTCGTGGTTCGCGGGCTGCCCCCGTCACGCGCGTTCAGGCAAGGCTGGATATTTGGCCTGTCCTTCTATCTGGCCATGCTCTACTGGGTCGCGCCGACCATCGGCAACTACACACAGATACCGTTTGCGGTCTCGCTGCTATTGCTCGTTCTGTTGGCCGCCGTGGTTGCGGTTGGTCCCGCGCTCTTTGCCGCGGTTCTGGAATGGATAGCGGCCGCCGGAATAAGCCGGGTGCTGGCCGCCCCGGTCATCTGGGTGTCCATCGAATGGACCCGTACCTTCTTCCCGGCCGCCTTTCCCTGGGGCTTGCTGGGATATTCGCAGGCCTCGGTCATGCCGGTGGTGCAGCTCGCCGACCTGGCCGGCGTCTACGGGATATCTGCGCTGGTCGTATTCACCAACACCGCGCTTGCCGAACTCGGCGGCGGGGCCGGCCGTCACCGCCGCCTAGTCACCGGAGCCGCGTTGTTGCTGTTGGTCGTGTTCGTCTACGGCAAGATGCGTCTTGTTGCCGTGGAAAGCACCGCGGCGCCGGCCAGCGTTCGGGTTGGTCTTGTTCAGGGCAACGTCGAACAGGCTGACAAGTGGGAGGACTCCCTCCAGAACCGAATACTGGACCATCACATGCGTCTTTCGGCCGAGGCCGCAGACCGTGGCGCCCAGCTGGTGGTGTGGCCCGAGGCCTCGCTCCCCTTCGTGTTCGACAGTGACGACCGCGCCGGCCGCCTGACCGCTTTCGCAAAGGAACGTGGCGTCGACATGCTCATAGGCGCGCCGGGCTACGGTCGCCGCCAGGGCCGGGAGCCGATGGCCTACAACGAGGCCTGGCACATCGGCAGTGACGGCGCGGCCTCAGAGCCCTACGACAAGATACAGTTGGTGCCCTTCGGAGAGTACGTGCCCTTCGGTCCGGTGCTGGCTTGGGTCGAGCGTGTGGTCGAGGTGGTCGGGACCTTCGGGCGCGGAACCCGCCGTGTGGTCTTCGAGGGACCGGGGTCACTGCGTTTCTCAGCGCTTATCTGTTACGAGGCCATCTTTCCCGCGCTCGTGCGCGAGTTCGTCGTCTCGGGTGCCCAGCTGTTGGTCAACATCAGCAACGACGCTTGGTACGGGCGGACCTCGGCACCCCACCAGCACCTGGCCATGGCGGCCGTGCGCGCGGTCGAACACCGCCGGCCCTTGGTCCGCGCGACCAACACCGGGATAACGGCCGTGGTCAGGCCGAGCGGACGCGTGGTGGCGGCCACCGGGTTGTTCGAGACCGCGGTAGTGGTCGAGACCGTGCCCCTTCCCGAACTCGGTTCGGTCTATACCCGGATCGGTGACCTGTTCGTGTATCTGTGTCTGGCCGCCCTGGCCGTGCTCGTTTACATGAGGATAAGGCTGGGCGCTGTATTGATAGACCACGGCGGGCGTGGAATCCTGGGCCCATTATGAACGCGGGCGACTCCAAGGAACGTCTAGGCGACCTCGAACACCGCCTCGCTTTGCTGGGAGAGCATCTTTGACCTCGGTGGTCTGAAGACGCGGCTCACCGAACTCGACGAACAAAGCCAGGACCCAGGGCTCTGGGACGACTCCAATAGGGCCGGTGCGGTGCTGCGCGAGCGCTCGGCCGTAGAAGCGTCAATCGACGGCTACGAGAAACTGTCCGCGGGGATGGACGACCTGGCCGTCTATCTCGAGATGGCCGAGACCGGTGATGATGAGGCCGGTGGCGAGTTCACTAGGCTCATCGAGGAGACCGAGCGGCGGGTCGTCGAGATGGAGTTTCGCCGCATGCTCTCGGGCGAGTACGATGGCAGCAATGCCATCGTCAACATTCGTCCCGGGGCCGGTGGGACCGAATCACAGGACTGGGGCGACATGCTTCTGCGGATGTACCTCAAGTGGGCCGAGCGGCGCGGATTTGCCAGCAAGATAGTCGAGTACAGCCCGGGGGAGGGGGCCGGTCTCAAGGCCGCGACCTTCACGATAGAGGGGGAGTACGCCTACGGTTACATGAGGGCGGAGTCGGGCATCCACCGGCTGGTCAGAATATCTCCCTTCGACAACGCCAAACGCCGCCACACCTCGTTCGCGTCGGTCTACGTGTTTCCCGAGATCGACGACACCATCGAGGTCAAAATCGAGGACGACGACCTGCGAATAGACACCTTTCGCGCCAGCGGGGCCGGCGGCCAGCACGTCAACAAGACCGATTCGGCGGTGCGGCTCACTCACGCGCCGACCGGCATCGTGGTCACCTGCCAAAACGAACGCTCGCAGCATAAGAACAAGGCCACGGCCATGAAGATACTGCGCGCCCGGCTATATGAGCACGAAAGACAAAAGCAGGAAGAGCGCATGGCCGAGATAGGCCCGGCCAAACAGGACGCGGCCTTCGGCAGCCAGATTCGTTCCTACGTTCTGCACCCCTACCGTTTGGTAAAGGACCTGAGGACCGGCCTGGAGGTCGGGAATGCCGACGGCGTGCTCGACGGTGACATCGACGGCTTCATCCAGTCCTATCTGATGCAAGAGGGCGGCTAGCCGGTCCGCACCAGCGCTCGCTGCATACGCAGCGAGGCCTCGTCGAGCTCGGCGTTGCTTATCACCAACGGGGGCGCCAGCCGTACCACCCGGTCGTCGTGCAGGGTCCAGCCGATAATCAGCCCCTCGGCCCGGCACTCCTTGACGAACGCTTCGACCCTGGCCGCCGAGTCCATCACCAGGCCGAGCAATAGTCCGGCCCGCCGGACCTCTTCGAGTGCAGGCCCGGCCAGACGCTGGCCAATCATCTCTTCGAACAGGCGGCCGGCCGCCTCGGCCCGCTCGACCAGGCCTTCCTCGGCGATTACCTCGAGCGAGGCCAGGCCGGCCGCCGCTGACAATGGATGGCCTCCGAAGGTCGTGACATGGCCAAGCTCGGGGTCTTTGGCAAGTGTGCTCATAAGCTGACGCGAAGAGATGAAGGCGCCGAGCGGGAGGCCACCGCCGAGCGCCTTGGCAAGCAGGAGAACGTCGGGGCGCACCGCCTCGTGTTCCAAGGCGAACATCTTGCCGGTACGGCCCAATCCGGTGATTACCTCGTCGAATATGAGTAGCGTGCCGGTCTCGCTGCAGCGTTGGGCAAGCGCGGTGAGAAAACCGGGCCGTGGCACGATGACCCCTGCCTCGGCCTGCACCGGTTCGACAATCACAGCTGCGACCGAATCATCGATGGAGGCCAGACCTTCGAGGTCGTCCATCTCGAGAAATTCTACTCCCGGCAGCAGCGGTTCGAATGGGTCGCGGTAGTGAGGGTTACCGCCGACCGATACCGCCCCCAGTGTGTCGCCGTGGAAACCGCCGCGAAAGGCCAGCAGGCCGCTCCTGTCCGTCGCCTTGCGCGCCATCTTTAGCGCGCCCTCCACGGCCTCGGTACCCGAGTTGGTGAAGTAGACCGAGTCTAGGCCGGCCGGCAGCAGTTCGGCTAAACGGCGGGCCAAGCGAACCTGGCTCTCTTGGACCATCTCCCCGTAGACCATCACGTGAAGGTGACGGGCCAACTGCTCTTCGATGGCGGCCGTGACCTTGGGGTGACGGTGGCCGGTGGCGGCCACTCCTATGCCGGCAAGCAGGTCGATATGCTCGCGGCCATCGGCGCCACGGACCGTAGAGCCGCTGGCATCGGCGACCACGAGCGCCATCGGCGAGGCCGAGGTCTGGGCCAGATGCCCATAGAAATAGGACATCAGTTCCGTTCGGTTCACGCCGCCCGTCCTTTTTTGGACAAAAGCAGTTCGGCCAAGCGTCCGTGCCCGTCCTGCCGCCAATCCAGCGGTGGGGCCTGAAGAAGTCCCGGCCGGCAGACCAAAGTGGCCCCGGCCGCGGTCAGTTCGGTCGCAAGCCGTTCACGCCGGGGTCCGCCGGCGGCCAGGGCCGCACCGGCCAGCGGTTCGGCCGTATGCCGGCAAAGCTCAAGCGCTGCGGCGGTCTCACCGCCGGCAACAATGGTCACTACACGACTGCCCGGACCGGGCCGCAGACGGTCGGGCCTGCCGGTGTCGACGGCGATGTACCACGTTTGGTCCGGGCCGGGCATATCGTCGGGAGCCTTGCCGTTAGCGGACAGGACTTCGCGTTCGGCAATAAAGGCGCGCCGCCGGGTCTCGGTGGCCAGGTCTCGCCTTCGTCGTGGCCAACGTTGTTCCAGGTCGTCTAGCGCGGCGCCAAGTAGACCGGCCAGACCGCGGGCCGCTTCGGCATCGCCTTCTACGATGATGTGGTGGGGACTCAGACAACCCTGACCTTCGTACATCGCGATGTCTTCGGCCAGTTCGCCGGCCGGTGTATGGCCGGTGGCCACATAGGCCAGGCTCTGGCGTGAGCCGTGCAAGGTGGCCGCGCAGCCACCGAACGCACCGCCGTCGGCGGCCAGGCTGGCCAGGGTTCGGTCGGAACCGTAAAGCTCGATACGTCCGTCCGCTCCGGCAATGCCGGCCACCAGAGCGTCGCTTGCCTTGTCCTCGGCCGGCCAGCTCGCGGCGACCACCATCTGGGCAAGGTCGGCATCCCGGCTTGCGAGCGTGGCGACAAAGGCCTCGGTCAAAAGCGGCTGACGCTCGCTTTCGCGCAACAGGCATACCGAGCGGGTCAGCAAGGAGCAGACCAGCGCGGGGATGGCCTGCCCCGGAACGTTCCCGGCCAGCCGGTGAAACACCAGTTCGGGGCCGAGCAGCCCCTTGGCTCCCGTGGTCTGGCTGGCCAGGAGACTTTGTATCCCCGCCGGGTCGAGCGGCGAGAAGATATTGTCGATAGCGGTCTCGAGCATTGCTTCGGCCAGGTCCAAGCTGCGGCTGAGGCGGGGAATCAGGTCGCGGCGCAGCTTTGTGTCGCGGGGCCGCCACATGGCTGCGGCCTCCGAGAGGGCCTGAGCGATGTCGTCGGTACTTCGCCCGTCGAGCACGCGGCGGCGGGCCTGACGCGCACATTCGATGCGGCCGGCAAGGCCGGGACCGGTGCCTGTAGGAACGCGGTTCATGGCTGGGTCATGGCCATCAGGCTCGAACAGCCCCTTGCCTCGGCACCGTCGGCCCGCCCGAGCAGTTCGAAGCCATGGCCGCAGGCCCGTCCCAAATCGAGGGTCAGGAGCGAGCTTACCGTTTCGACGTTGGCCAGGTCGAAATGCAGCAGTAGCCCGGCTTGGCCTTTGGCCACCGGCCGGAGCGTTAGCGGGTCGACCACCCGTGTGCGGGTCCACGGTGGACCCAGCTTGGCCCGCGGACGCAGGTCGCCGGTGTAGCGGCTGAGCAATGCGTCGTCGTAGAACTGAGAGGCCATCTCGGTCATGCCGTACTCGTTGGTGTTTAGGTAGGCGGCGACATGGAGGTGTTTCCACGCGGCCTTGAGCAAGCCTTTGGCCGAAAGCACCGCGGTGGTCCCTTTGCGGCCGCCGGTATCGACGATACGGCTGGCCGCCCCGAGCCGGTAGCTGACCCCACGCTCGCGCATCGCGGCCAGCAAGGCGGTCAGTGCCGAGCTTAGGGCAAGTAACAAGACCTGCCCGCCCTCGGCGGCCTTGTGCTCGAGCCAGGCAAGTGCGCCCGCGGTATCGAGTTCTCCGCTGGCATCGAGAAAGGGCCCGTTCTCGGTCCCGTCGCCGTGAGCGTCGGCGACCCAGCTCAGCATGTGTCCGAGCGAGGAGCGTGGGTGAGTTTGTGCCGTCGGCCCGAGCAGGAGAACCGACATCGGTCCGGGTGTGTCGGGCATGACCATGCGGCCGAACCATTCGAGCGCTGCCTGGCGATACAGTTCGAGTGATTCGAGCGTCACACGGCTCGGCCGCCGGCCCCCGGATGTGGTCCCGCTACTTAGGAACACATGGGTTGGCGCGTTGGTGGCGGCCATGCCGAGCTCATCTTTGAAGGCGTCGGCCGGAAGCGGCGGGATATCCTCCCAACCTTGGACGGTGTCGGGCGTAGCGCCGCGCTTGTCGCAGAGCCGGCGGTAGACCGGCACTTGGGCATACTGATGCTCGAACACTTCGAGTGCCAGCGTCTCGAAGTCGTCGCGCCGTCCGGCAATCAGTTCGCTTACCTTGTTCTCCACCATCGGACGCGCGATACTTTGCACCGATGGCCGACCGAGAGGAAACCAGCCGGCTCGAGGAGCTGTTCTACGAAGGTTCCGACCTGCACGGGGAGGAGCGGCTCGAGGAGGCGCTCGACCGTTTCGAGCAATGCCTAGCCATCGACCCCGACTATGTCGATGCCATTCTAGGAAAGGCGATGGTCATGAGCGCGACCGAGCGGCACGAGGAGGCCATAGAGCTGGCTAAACGCATGGTCGAAATCGATCCCGACGCGGTGCTTGCCTACACCAATCTGTCGATGTTCTACCAGAAGGCTGGCCGCATCGAGGAGGCCGAGACGGCCGGTGCAAAGGCCAGGACGCTGGAATGGAAGGCCGAACTCGTCGGCGGCCAACAAGAGCCGTCTACCGACGGTTCCCGAGAGGACTAGCTTGCCGACGACCGGCCGGCGATAGCGCTGCTAGCGGTTCTTGAGAGCGCGAAGCTCTTTTTGGCAGACCTCTTTGTCGCGCCGTTCACGCGAGATGCGCGTGGAAAGCGTTTCGCGCTGGTTCTTGAGGTCGACAATCACGTCCTGGAGTTCGCGGTTGGCCTGGCGCATCTCGACCGCGTCGCCCCAGCGGAAGTACCCGGAGAACAGGCCTGCACCGAACAGCACGACGGCCAATACGGCACGCTGTACCCAGGTCCACACTGCGTCCTGTAGTTGTTGTTCGGCGCTAATGTCGTTATCGGCCATCGTCTCCTCCTTGTGGGCACAGTCGGTCTGCCCGGCATAAGGCTAGCAAAGGCCGCCTCCCGCGTCTACGTGGCCGATACCGGGCGCAGTTCTATTCCCAGGACCTCCGAGGCCTTGCGGGCAGCCGGCTCGCTTAGCCCTGTGACCTCGAGCGCGACGGGGCCCGGCGCCCGGGTCGAGGATGTGTCAATTTTCACCTGCATGGGCGAGCCGTCCCAAGCGTAGACCGGAGTCCGGTCGTCACCGGCCAGTTGGCCGCCGAGCAGCCCGCCCCATTGCCGCTTGGCCGTTTCGACCGACCCGGCCGCCAGCACCAAGGCGCGCAGCTCGACCGGGCCGCCCACCGCCGCCTGGGAGGGTTCGGGGAAGGGCCACTTGTCCTCCCACAGGTTGACGTCGAGCTCGGGCATCGAACGGGCAAGTTGGACCACGATACCGCCGGCCTGTTTGGGGTGGAGGAACATCTCCTGCCAGCCGGCGTTGCTGTCGTTATATCCGACCACTTCGTAGCCGTACTCTTGGGCCCGGGTCCGGGCCGCCTGGATGTCACCGACCTTGAAGGTGATGTGATGAACGCCCGCACCGTGTGCCTCGAGAAACCGGTGCACGAAACCGCTGGGCTTGCCCTCCGGTTCGATGACCTCGACCAGCTCGCCGCGCCGGTAGGCCCATTGGGCGAACACGAAGCCCTGGCCGGGGCCGGCCAGATGACGCTTGCCACCCATCGTGCCGCCTACGGCATCTATGACCCCGGCTATGCGGGGCACAGCGATGGCGACGTGGTCGAGCGCGATACCTTCTATCGACATTGTTGTCAGGCCTGCGGACGGTTCAGGAGGCGGCGCGCTCGGGTTCGCGGATGGACAGCACCATCTCTTGGACCGCGGCCGACGGGGCCGCAAAGAACGGTGTAAGTGACAGGGCGACCAGGAAGTTGAGCGCCATGCCTACCGTGCCTATTCCTTGCGCGCTTATTCCGAAGCACCACGGAGACATTCCGAAGAAGCGGTTGCCGATGATGTAGGATGCCGTAAAGACGATTCCCACGACCATTCCCGACACCGCCGGAACCGTGCCGATGCGCCGTGAGAAGATTCCCAGCACGATGGCCGGGAAGAAACTGGCCGCGGCAAGACCGAAGGCGAAGGCCACCACCTCGGCCACGAAGCCGGGTGGGTAGATGCCGAATATCCCGGCCACTATGACGGCCAGGCCTATCATCACCCGGCCGACCTTGAGGCGTTGCCGTTCAGAGGCCTGGGGGTTGATGATTCGGTAGTAGAGGTCGTGCGAGATGCTCGACGAGATGACCAGCAAGAGCCCGGCAGCGGTCGATAGTGCCGCGGCCAGGCCGCCGGCGGCCACCAGTGCGATTATCCAACCCGAGAGTTCGGCCATTTCGGGTGTGGCCAATACGATTATATCGCGGTCGGGACCGGACAGTCCGGCCTGCCGCAGCGTGGGCCTGACGTCGCGCCCGCCGGTGCCGGCCAGCCACCGGTCGTGCTCGCCGGTGAGTGCCGACATCTCGGCGGCGTTCATCTTGCCGCGTCTAAAGACCTCGTTGTCTGGACCGGCCGAATAGACGAGCTTGCCGTCACCGTCGTCGAGCCATTGGACCAGTCCGGTCCGTTCCCAGTTGTGAAACCAGTCGGGAAGCTGTTCGGCTTGGCGGCCTTGAAGACTGTCAATCATGTAGTAGCGGGCGAACGAGGCCACCGGGGGGGCGGTCATGTAGAGGATGGCGATGAAGAGCAAGGCCCAGAACGCGCTCGAGCGTGCCGCCCGCACGGTACGCACGGTGTAGAAGCGGACGATGACGTGGGGCAGTCCAGCGGTGCCGACCATCAAGGCCAGCGTGGTGCACAACACATTGAGCTTGCTCCAGGCGGCTCCGGTGAAGGTCTCGGTGTAGCGGTCGAAGCCGAGGTCCGAGTTTATCTGGTCCAACCGTTCGAGCAGATATATCCCCTTGCCGGCAACGTCGCCGACCAACTCGGCGCCCATGCCTATCTGAGGAATGCTGTGGCCGGTGAGCTTTATACTGATGGCGATGGCTGGGATGAGATAGGCGGTTATCAGGATCCAGTACTGTGCGACCTGGGTCCAAGTGATGCCCTGCATCCCGCCCAGTACCGAATAGAAGAACACGATGCCCATACCAATCAGTACGCCGGTGTTGACATCGACCTCGAGGAAGCGCGAGAAGACCACGCCGACCCCCCGCATCTGTCCGGCCACATATACGAAGCTGATAAACACCGCGCACACGACCGCGACCAGGCGTGGGGTGTCCGAATCGTAGCGGTCGCCTATGAAGTCGGGGACCGTGTACTTGCCGAACTTGCGTAGATAGGGCGCCAGTAGAAGAGCGAGAAGGACGTAACCGCCCGTCCAACCCATCAGGTAGACCCCCCCGGCATAACCCATCATCGAGATGAGCCCGGCCATCGATATGAAAGAGGCCGCTGACATCCAGTTGCCGGCCGTGGCCATGCCGTTGGCGATGGCCGGGATGTTGCGCCCGGCCACATAAAAACCACGGGTATCGCCCACCCGCGTCATCCAGGCGATTGCCATGTAGAGACCGAAGCTCAGCCCCACAAAGAGGTATGTCCAGGCCATTACGCTCATTGGCCTTGGCCCTCCCCGGCACTTCTCAGGCGGGCATGGTAGAGGTCGTCGAGGCGGTTGAGCACTATGGCGTAGGCCAGGATGAGCACGAGGAAGACGAGCATGGAGCCCTGTTGGGCGAACCAGAAGCCGAGCGGGAACCCGCCCAAGTGGGTCTGGTTCAAAGTGTCGGCCAGAAGGATGCTTGCCCCCAGGCTAACCGCGGCCCACAGGGCCAGCAGCACGGTCATAACGATGATGTTGGCGCGCCAGTACCAACGCCTGGTCTCGTCGGTGGTGGAGCAGAGGGGATTCGAACCCCCGACCCCCACGTTGCGAACGTGGTGCTCTCCCAACTGAGCTACTGCCCCATATCCCGGTTCAGTGACGGTGGTTCGGCCGGCTCTCGGCTTCTTCTTGTTCGGCCTTGCACGCGATGCACAGTGTGGTCACCGGGCGGGCCTTTAGCCGGCCGATGGTTATCATCTCACCGCACTCTTCACATTCACCGAAGGTTTCGTCGGCAATCCGCCCCAGCGCACCTTCTATCTTGTCGAGCAGCTTGCGTTCGCGGTCGCGAATGCGGAGGTCGCGGTTGGCCTCGCTCTCCCAACTGGCGCGGTCAGAGGGGTCGGCGAAGGTGGCCTCTTTGTCGTTCATCTCGCTGACCGTACGGCCGGCCTCTTCCATCAACTGCAGGCGTTGCGATTGGAGAATCTTTTCGAACATTCCTATCTGTTCTTTGCTCAAGTAAGGCATGTCGGTGTGGTTGTAGTTCCTAATATGGCGGCCCTTTGGGCAAGCCGATCGGCGGATGCTAGCATCGCGTCCCGAGGCTGTAAAGACGGTTTAGGGGGGGACGAAGGCTCACTAACGCGCAGATGAAGATCGCATATTTCGACGCAGTTTCAGGGATTGCCGGCGACATGGCGGTCGCCGCCTTTCTCGATGCCGAACGCCGGTCGAGGCCCGGTAGCAGCGCTGCCGGCGAGCTCGAAGCGCTTTCTTCGGACCTGGCCAGCTTGGAGCTGGGTGGTTATCAGCTCGCGATCGACGAGGTCGAGGTCGGCGGCATCCCGGCGCTCAGCTTCAAGGTCGTAATCGATAGCGAGCCCGTTCACGACCCCGACTGGACCGCTATCCGCGGTATGCTCGAGGCCGCCGGTGGCCGTGGTCTTGATGACGCGGTCGTGGAACGCGCGCTCGGTATCTTCTCACGCTTGGCCGAGGCCGAGGCCAAGGTGCACGGGGTGGCGGTCGATGAGGTCCACTTTCACGAGGTCGGCTCGGTCGATTCTATCGTCGATATTGTCGCTTCGGCGTGGTGCTTGGTGCGTCTCGGTATCGAGTCATGCTTTGTGGGTGCGCTGCCGTCGGGCAGCGGCTTTGCCGACACCCGACACGGCCGCTTGCCGGTGCCGACCCCGGCCACGGTCGAACTGTTGCGCGGCTTCGAGATCATACCCGGTGACGGCCAGGCCGAGCTGGTAACCCCGACCGGTGCCGCCTTGCTTGCCGCCGAGGCCAAGCCCTTGAGGCCCTCGATGTATTTGCAGGCCTGCGGGGTGGGGGCCGGGACGATGCGCTTGGACGACCGGCCCAACGTATTGCGCGTTCTGGTCGGCGAAGCCGCCGAGCTAAGCGACGAAGAGGTCGTGGTCATCGAGACCGATATAGACGACATGAGTCCCGAGGCCCTTGCCCATGCGGCAGAGATTTTGCGCGGGTCGGGCGCGCGCGAGGTCAACCTACTGCCCTCGCAGATGAAGAAGGGGCGCTTGGGCATGCGGCTCACGGTCATTGCCGACCTCGGCAACTTCGAGGACTTAGCCGCGCGCATACTTTCGGAGACCAGCAGTATCGGACTGCGCTACCGCAGCTCAAGCCGGGTGGTGCTGCCGCGCCACATCGACAGCGTTGATACCGAGTACGGTCCGGTCGCGCTCAAGGTGGTCGTGCGGCCGGACGGCCAGCGCACGGCCGCGCCAGAGTTCGACGATGTCTCGCGCTTGGCCGCCAAGAACGGTGTTGCCATAGACCGTGTCCACAGCGCCGCACTCGAGGCCTGGACCGCGCGGGAACAAGCGGATAGGCCCGGCGGCTAGGCCCCCAGGATAGCTTCGAGGTCCAGGCAGGTCTCGGCCGTGCCGGCTAACCTGGCCCGGCCAGCCAACAGGCCGTCGTCGAGCTTGGGTATGAGCCCGAGGTCGGTTGCATCGGTGAGCCGGCCGATGACCTCACGGTTGCTAAGGGTCGAGACATCGTCGGGGGCATCGGTCCCGGCCTGGTTCAGGACATAGCCGACCGTTTCGAGGCCGGCCCGTTCCAACGCGGCCAGGGTGAGCAGGGTGTGGTTTATGCAACCCAGCTTCGAGGCGGCCACGACAAGCACCGGAAGGGCCAACTGACGGGCCAGGTCCAGAAAGCTAAGGCCGTCGCTTATCGGGACCAGCAAGCCACCGGCACCTTCGACCACCACCAGGTCGGCGCCGTCCGAGATTCGGACCAGGTCCTGGTGCAAGCGTTCGGGTTCGATGCGAACCCCTTCGGCCTCGGCCGCCACCATCGGGGCCACCGGGCTGGCCAGGAGATAGCTGGCAATGCCGGCCTCGTCCTGGTCGCTGGTGGCCGCGGCCAGGCGTCTGCAATCGAGTCCGTAGCGGACACCGTCCTGTTCCGGACAACCGGTCTCGACCGGTTTGTAGGCCCGGGCCACCAGTCCCCGCTCGGTGGCCGCAGCCAACAGCGCCGCCGATACCACGGTCTTGCCCACACCGGTGTCGGTGCCGGTGACAAAAATGGTTCTGGTCATCGCTTAGTCACTCGTGGCCCGGGCCACGGCCGTGGCCGTGGTCTCGACGATGCGGCCGAGAAGCTCGGGCGGGATGTTGAGCGGCGGCATCAGTACCATGGTGTCGCCGAGCGGGCGTATGATGACGCCGTCCTTGCGCGCCTCTAGGACCGCACGGTTGCCACGGCGCTCGTCGGTGCCGAACGCTTGTCCGGTGTCCGTGTTACGAAGGATGTCGAAGGCTGCCATCATCCCGACCCGGCGTGGCGGACCGGCGTGAGCGAGCGGGACGATGTGTTCGTCGAGCAGACGCCCGAACAGCTGGCCGCGTTCGTTGGCCGTGGCCAGAGTGTCTTGGTGTTCGAACACTTCGAGGTTGGCGATGGCCGCGGCGCAACCGAGCGGATTGCCGCCGTAGGTGTGGCCGTGGAAGAGCGTGCGGTATTCTGAATATGCGCCGCTAAAGGCCTCGAACACGCGCCCGCTTGCCAGCGTGGCGGCCAGCGGCAGGTAACCGGCCGTCAGTCCCTTGGCCAGACACATGATGTCGGGGCTGATGCCGGCCTGCTCGCAAGCAAACATCGTGCCCGTCCTGCCAAAGCCGGTGGCAACCTCATCGGCGACCATGAGAATGCCGTGGCTGTCGCACAGACGGCGCAGGCCGCTAAGGAAGGACACCGGTTGCGGCCATATGCCGGCAGCTCCCTGGACCAGTGGTTCGATTACCACGGCGGCAACGCGTCCGCGGTTGGCCTCCAAGGTCTCTTCGAGCGCGGCCAGGCTGTTGGCGCCGGCCGCCTCCAGCAGTTCGGGTTCCACCGGCCCGTGGCCGTTGATGGGCTGGCATAGATAGGGCGGTGCGAACTTTTCGACCTCGAAGGTAATGGCTTCGTAACCAATGTGGAAAGGCGAGCTGCGCCCGAGACTGACCGACCCAAGGGTGTCGCCGTGGTAGGCCTCGCGCAGGGTGATGAAACGGTCGCGCGCCATGTCGCCGGGCTTGCCGGTCTGGCGCCAGTACTGAAAGGCCATGCGGATGGCGACTTCGACCGCGGTAGAACCCGAGTCGGAATAGAACACACGGTCGAGCCCGTCGGGGGTGATAGCGACCAGACGCTCGGCCAACTCTATGGCCGGACGGTGACTGAGACCGAGCAGGGTGCTGTGGCAGACACGGTCGATTTGTTCGTGGAGCGCACGGGTAATCTCGGCCTGGTCGTGTCCGTGCACGTTGCACCAGATTGAGGAGACGCCGTCGAGGTAGCGCCGGCCCTCGTGGTCTATGAGGAAGAAACCGTCGGCGCTGTCTACAATCAGCGGCTGGTAGCTGAGCCACTCCTCGGTCTGGGTAAAGGGATGCCAGAGCAGCCGCTGGTCAGCGGCCACCAGGTCCTGCGCGGCTATGCCGGACCCGCTCATGCCGCTTTCTTGGCCACGCCGAGCCTGCGTGCGGCCGCGGCTATCTCGCGCCCGGCCAGTTCTATCTGCTCATCGCTGTGAGTGGCCATTAGGCTCAGTCTGAGCCGCGAGCTGCCCTCGGGTACGGTCGGGGGACGGATGGCGGCCACGTACAGACCGCGCTCGAGCAGCTCGTCGGCAAGGGCCACGGCAAGCTCGGGCTCTCCGACCATGACCGGCAGTATCTGGCTGTCGAGGTGACCGACGACCAGGCCCTCTGACCTGAGGCTGCGGCCAAGCCGGCTGGCCCGTTCTAGCAGCCCGGTGGCGCGCTCGGGTTCGCGTTCGATGACATCGAGCGCGGCCATGGCCGCAGCCGCCGCAGACGGCGGCAGGCCGGTGGTGAAGATAAAGGAACGGGCCTTGTTGATGAGCGTGTCTACTAGCTCGGCCGGTCCGGCGACGTATGCCCCAAAACTGCCCAGCGCCTTGCCCAGCGTGCCCATGTGGATGTCAATCTCTCGCTCGAGCCCCAGGGCTGCGGCCAGGCCGGCACCACGCGGACCGAACACACCGGCCGAGTGCGCCTCGTCGACCATCAGCCAGGCTCGGTGGGCCTTGGCAAGCTCGGTTATCTCGGCAAGCGGGGCGCGGTCGCCGTCCATCGAGAACACCGCTTCGGTCACGACCAGTACGCGGCGGGCCCCGCGCGCGCGCGTAAGCCGGTCGGCCAGCTCGTCCATATCGTTGTGGCGGTAGACCAAGACCTCGGCCCGCGAGAGCCGGCAGCCGTCGATGATGCTGGCGTGGTTAAGCTCGTCGCTGATGACGACGTCGCCCAGGCCGGCCAGCGTCGAGACCACCCCGATGTTGGCTTGGTAGCCGGTCGAGAACAGCAGCGCACGTTCCTGGCGCTTCCAGCCGGCCAGCCGGTCCTCTAGCTCCTGGTGGGCGCTCATGTGACCGGACACCAAACGCGAGGAGACCGCGCTGGTCCCCAAACGGCTGGTGGCATCGGCGGCCGCGGCAATGAGGTCGGGGTGGCCGGCCAGACCCAGATAGTTGTTCGAGCAAAGCAGCAGGACAGTCCGGCCCTCGAGTACGACCTCGGCCGTCTGCGGGCCGTCGATCCGGCGCAGCCTCCGGGATAGCCCACGTTCGGCTATTCGGGCCAGTTCGGCGGCCAGTTCCCGGTCCAGCGGTGCTCTGTTCGGCTTTTGGCTTGGCATGGTCTGGCCGGGCAGGCTAAGCAGGCTAAGGACTAGGAAGCCTAGAAGGGGTAGTCAACCAATCGTGTCCAAACAGGTTTACTAAGGTTCGCTAGTGCCGCCGACCACCCGACCGAGCAAGGCCAGCAAGAAACGTAGTCGTTACGTTTGCCAGCAGTGTGGGCACGAGGAGCCGCGCTGGACGGGCCGCTGTTCGGCCTGTCAGACCTGGTCGAGCCTGGTTGAGGAGCTGCCGGTGGCTGCCGCTGGACGCCGGGCCGACACCGCCCGGGTGGTGGCCGAGCCGGCGCCGCTGGGCGAGGTGGCCTCGGCCGGGCCAGCCGGCCGCCTGGCAAGCGGAATCGAAGAGTTGGACCGGGTGCTCGGCGGCGGTTTGGTGCCCGGCAGCGCGGTCCTGGTCGGCGGTGACCCCGGCATCGGCAAATCCACGCTCGCGTTGCAGCTGGCCGCAGCCATCGCCGCCACGGGCCAGCCGACGCTCTATGTGGCCGGCGAGGAGGCACCCGCTCAGGTCCGTGCGCGAGCCGAAAGGATAGGGGTCGAGGCTGACCGGCTGATGGTGCTTGCGGCCACCGACACCGGTTCGGTCGCCGCGGCCATGGAGCGCATGAGACCGGCGCTCACCATAATCGATTCGGTCCAGACCCTTCACAGCCCGCGCGTCGATTCGGCACCGGGTTCGGTGACCCAACTGCGCGAGGCCACCGCCGAGATACTCGTGACCGCACGCGAGGCTGATGCGGCCTGCCTGTTCATCGGCCATGTGACCAAGGACGGTTCCCTGGCCGGTCCGCGTGTGCTCGAGCACATGGTTGACACGGTCCTCTACTTCGAGGGTGACAAGGACCACGTCTACCGCATCCTCAGGGCCGTCAAGAACCGTTTCGGTGCCACCGGCGAGATAGGCGTGTTCGAAATGCGCGCCGACGGTCTGGCCGAGGTCGATAATCCCTCGGCCGCTTTCATGGGCAGCACGGGCGACGCGCGTGCGGGTTCGGCCGTTACCGCGGCCATGGAGGGGACCAGGCCCATGTTGGTAGAGGTCCAGTCCCTGGTCGTGGCCAGCAACCCCGGTTCGGCCCGCCGTACCACGCTGGGCATCGAGCACGGGCGGGTCTCCATGCTGGCCGCCGTTCTCGAACGCCATCTCGGTATGGGGCTGCGTGACCACGACCTGTTCGTGGCCACCGGCGGAGGCGTTCGCATAGAGGAGCCGGCCGCCGACCTGGCGGTAATGGCTGCAATTGCCTCGAGCCGTTTCGACCTGCCCGTGGCGCCCGGGACCGTTCTCATCGGCGAGGCCGGGCTGGGTGGTGAATTGCGTGCGGTGTCGCAGCTCGGCCCGCGTTTAGCCGAGGCGGCCCGCCTAGGCTTTACCCGGGCGGTCGTTCCGGCGGCCGGGCACGACCGTGACCAGGACGGGAAGGGCCTAGAGGTCGTCGGTGCCGGTGATGTGGCGGCTGCTTGGGAAGCGGTCCGGTCGCGTTAGGCCGGCGGTCAGGGGACCAGCGTTCGGACGATGTCCTGGTTGTAGACGATCTCGGTCCGGCCCTTTAGCGTGGTAAGCAGCTCGGTGAATGTCTCTTGCTCGCGCTCGTCACGCAGACGTTCGAGCAGGTCGTCGCGTGTTTCGTCGAAGCTTTCCGGGTCTGCCTGTTCGCGCGCGCTCACTACGAACACGTAGGCTTTGCCCCGGCTGGTAAACACGCGCGACAGAGGCTGGCCCTGCTCGGTGGCAAAGGCTAGTTCGCGTATGCCGGGTAGGTTGCCGATACCGCGAACGAAGGCCCCCTGGCGGGTAAAGGCCTGACTTTCCTCAGTCTCGCGGTCCGTGGCCTCGGCAAGTTCGGCTATCGTCTTACCCCCCTCGATTCCTTCCAGGGTCTTTTCGGCGCGCAGACGGGCAAGCTCGGCGGCCTCACGGGCCAGGTAGTCGGCCTCGACCTCCTCGCGGGCCTCGTCGAGTTCGGGGACATAACTGGGCCGGCGTTCGACTAGTTCGACGATGTAGTAGATGTCGCCGAGTTTTACCGGGTCGCTGACATCGCCGGGCGCGTTCATTACCGAGGCGGCATCGACGAGGTCGGGGGCGGCGCCGAGTCCCGGCACGATGTCCCCGCGGGTGATGAGCTCGGTCCGGCCTATCTCTAGCGAGCGGCGCCCGGCCAATTGCTCGAAGGTGGACTCGCCTTCGTGAATCTCCTCGGCGTCGGTGGCGGCGGTGTCGAAGGCCTCGTCGGCCGCGACTCCGGACCTGAGCTTGGCGGCAATCTCGTCACGCGCGTCTTCCAGAGAACGACTGCCGGCCTCCTGGCGTGAATCGACTCTTATTATGTGAAGACCGAATCGGGTTTCTACGATTTCGCTGGTCTGACCCGCGTCGAGTGCGAAGGCCGCGCGGTCGAAGGTCGGGACCATGCTGCCACGGCCGAAGCGCCCCAGCTCACCACCCTTGTCGGCGGTGGAGTCCTCGGAAAGCCCGGCGGCCAGTTCGGCAAAGTCCGCGCCGGTCTCTAGTTGTTCGAGCGCGCCCTCGAGCGCCTCACGCGCGGCCGTTCGGGTCTCCTCGTCGGCATCGCGGTCGAGTTTTTTCAGGATGTGGCGGGCCGATATCTCCTCGGGAATCGAGAACTCGTTTTCCCGGTTCAGGATGTAGTACTCCTCGATGCGTTCGTCGCTTATCGTTACCGAAGCCTCGAAGTCCTCGGGCCGGTAGGCCAGGTAACGCAGCGACACGGTCTCATCGCGGCGATAGTTGTCTGACCTGTTCTCGAAGAAGACCGCCAGCGCTTCGTCGCTGACCTCGACCTCGCCGGTAAGCTCATCTCCGCTGAACTCGATGAACGAAAGTGTGACCTTCTCGTTGTCGGCCGTGTAACGCTCGCGCGCCTCGGCCTCAGCCACGTGCACGCCGTGGCGAATGAGATCGGCCAGCTGGCTTACCAGCAGTTCGCGGCGCATGTCGGCCTCGAAGGCCGGCGGCCCGCTGCCCTGGCGCGACAGTGCGGCCCGGTAGAGCGCCGACGAGAACTGACCGTCGCGTTGGAAGGCCGGGACCTGGCGGATGGCCATGCGAACGGATTCGTCGGTCACCAGCAGCCCCAGTCGCGAGGCCTCTTGCTCGAGCAGTGCCGAGTCGATCAATTGCGCGAGCGTGCGGCCGGGGATGTCGAGGGCGCGGAGAAGTTCGGGGGGAAGGTTGCCGCCGTACTGGTCGCGGTAGACGTTGCGGGTGGAGGTCTGAGCGCGCTGAAAATCGCCGACGCTTATCTCGGCCTTTCCAACGGTGGCCACAGTGTCGGAGCTGCCGCCGATTTGTCCGCCGCCGCCCATGAAGAAGACGAAGACCACGCAGATAATGCCAAGCGCGACCTTGATGCCCCACGAACGGGCATTGCGGCGCATGAAATCGAGCAAGAGCCTGTACCTCTTCTAGCCGGCCGGTTCAGCCGATGGCGCCGTCGAGAGCTTCAGCGAGCCGCGATTTGGGGACCGCGCCGACTATCTGCTCGGCCACCTGGCCGTTCTTGAACAGAAGAAGGTTGGGGATGCTGCGCACCCCGTAGGTCGTGGGGGTCTGCTGATGCTCGTCGATGTTAATCTTGCAAATCTTGGCCTTGCCGTCGTACTCGTCGGCAAGCTCTTCGAGCGCCGGTGCGATGGCCCGACAGGGACCACACCATGGCGCCCAGAAGTCTACGAGCACCGGGACCTGGGAATCCAGTACCTCGCTCTGAAAATCCGCGTCACTTATTTCGGTAGGATGCGCCATTACTGTTCCTCCTCGGTCCGTATGCCGGAGGTCGGACTCGAACCGACACGGACTCGCGTCCACCGGATTTTGAGTCCGGCGTGTCTGCCAATTTCACCACTCCGGCCGGCCAATTGAGAATTTAAGCAGCCAGGGCGAAAGTCAATAGGGCCGACGCGAACCGCCTAGCGGTCGCGCGGGCCCATGCGGCGTTCGAGCTCAAGAACACTGGGCTGCTGGTCGGGGAGGGAGGCAAGGCGGGCCTTTATTTTGACGATAGCGTCCTCGGCCAGGCGGCGCACGTCGGCGTCTGCGTCCTTGCTGAGCGTTTCGAGTCGTTCGATAGAGCCCGGATGGGCTATCTCGCCCACGGCGTGAATAGCGGCGCAGCGAAGTGTGGTGTTGGCCGCCTGCGTGGCAAAGTCGGCCACGGGGCCGGCCGCTCTCGGGTCTGCGATTCTTCCGAGTGCGGCAAGTACCCGGTGCTTGAGTTCCGGCTCTACCTCGCTCAGGAACAGCCGCTGGACCAGGCTTGGCGTGGCCTCGGGGAGTCCCACGCGGCCGAGACCATCGATAGCCTTTAACCTTACCCTTCGGTCAGGGTCGGCCACGGCGTCCAGCAGAGGCTTTACGACCTCGTCGCCACCGGCCTGGGTAAGCGATTCGACGGCCTCGAGCCTGACCTTCGGATCGGCGTCGGAAAGGCGGCGATGCCACTCGGTCACATTGGCGCCCTTGGTCACGCGGTTGTAACGCTCGACCGGCTTGGGCATTCGTTGTGCCAAGGCCGGGACGGTGAGCGCCGGGACCGAGGCCACGGCTAGCGCCAGGACCGGAGTTAAAAGGAACGTGTCTAAAGACCTTCTCAATCTGGCTCGCACCCCCGGTGGCAGCCCGCGCACGAAAGGCTTGCCCGCTCCAAGGGCAAGTGCAAGCCGTGCGCTGCGGCCGGCCGCGACCGCGCTTGTGGCGGCCTTGTTCGCGGTCATTGCCTTTGCCGGCGGCGACCCGACCGCGGTCAGCATCACGACGCCGCACTACGACCCGGGCCGGGTTCCCGAGCACCCCGACCAGCTCCACCGCTTCCGTTTTGCGTGGACAGGTATTCCGGTGGGCGAGATAAACGTGCGGCTGCGCGAGGACAAGGACGCGACCGGGCGCCGCCTTTTACGGGTAAGCGCGAGCGGCAAGACCAATCCCGTTATCGACATCCTGTGGCGTTACCGCATGAACGCCGAAGGGCATGTGGGCTTGGAACCCTTCGGGCCCGGACGTTTTGAGGCTGACGAGCAGGAGAACAAGCGGCGCAAGCTGACGACCATAGAGTACGAGGATGGCCGGATACGCTCGACGCGGGTCAAGGGCGACAGGACCACCCGCTACGACTTCGAGGCCGGAGCTACGCTCGACCTGCTGGCCACCGTGACCGCCACGCTGGCCATGGATTACGTCATCGGCGACCAGTACTACTTCGACGTCTTTACCGGGACCTCGCGCTATCTGTGTACGGTCGAGGTCGAGGCCCGCGAGACCATCCTTGCCGCAGGGGTCGAGCGGGACAGCTACCGGCTGGGAATCACCACCGCCGACCTCACCGACCCGGCCGCGGAGGCCAAGCACAGGGCCACCCAACTGTGGGTATCGGCCACCCGCCCCCGCAGTCTGTTAAGGGCCAGCGTCAAGACCTTTATAGGTTCGGTTCATGCAGAACTGCTGGCCGTCGTTCCGGGGGAGGCCGGAGAGGCGCCCGAGCATAATCGGGACTAATGGAAACTATCGCCAGCCCTTCAATCTTGTCTTGACATCCCCGGTCCTCCCGCATTTAAAGCCCGACAGGCCGGGGGCTGGCTGTCGGCCTTTCCCCGTACATCAGGGGGTACCGCATGAGCGCTGGTGAGCACCACGGAGAGCTGAGCTTCTGGCGGAAGTACGTCTTCTCGACCGACCACAAGGTGATCGGCATCCAGTACGGCATCACGGCTCTGGTCTTTCTCTTCTTCGGCTTCTCCCTGATGATGCTCATGCGTTGGCAGCTTGCCTATCCAGGTGAGTCCATTCCCTTCATCGGGAACCTCTTTAGCGACGAGACCGCACCGGGCGGCATCATGCTGCCCGAGTTCTACAACCAGCTCGGCGCCATGCACGGAACCATCATGGTCTTCCTCGGTGTGGTGCCCCTGGCCGTCGGTGCCTTCGGCAACTACATAATGCCTCTTCAGATAGGCGCGCCCGATATGGCCTTTCCAAAGCTCAACATGGCCAGCTACTGGGCCTTCTTCATGGGCGGCGTGGTCATGTTCGCCAGTTTCTTCGTTCCCGGAGGCGCGGCGCAGTCGGGCTGGACATCTTACCCGCCGCTGTCGAACATCGCTCCGGTCGGCCAGACCTACTGGCTGGTCGGGATGCTCTTCCTTATATTCTCTTCACTACTGGGTGCGGTTAACTTCATCGTGACCGCCATTCACCTGCGCGCTCCGGGGCTGTCGATGTTCCGGCTGCCGTTCTTCTGTTGGGCTCAGTTGGTAACCGCCTTCCTATTGCTGCTGGCCTTTCCGGCCCTTCAGGCCGCCGGTGTCATGCAGTTGATGGACCGCGTGGTCGGCACCAGCTTCTTCATGCCCTCGGGCTTGGTAGTGGGCGGCCAGGCCGCAGAAGTCAGCGGAGGTGGAAACCCCATCCTCTGGCAGCATCTGTTCTGGTTCTTGGCCCACCCGGAGGTCTACGTGCTCATTCTTCCGGCCATGGGCATCGTCGGCGAGGTCATCGCCAACAACACCCGCAAGCCGCTTTGGGGATACCGCTCGATGGTCTACTCGCTCATCTTCCTCGGCTTCATGTCCTTCATCGTATGGGCCCACCACATGTTCATGACCGGCATGGGCACCACGATGAGCAATTTCTTCCAGACCACTACGATGATTATCTCCATCCCCTCGGTCATCATCTTGACCGCCCTGGTCCTTTCGCTGTGGGGCGGTTCGATACGCTTTAGCGTGCCGATGCTGTTCGCGCTGGCCTTCCTGCCGATGTTCGGTATCGGCGGGCTGACCGGCCTGCCGCTCGGCCTTTCCACCCCCGACATCTACCTGCACGACACCTACTACGTTATCGGTCATTTCCACTATGTGGTGGCGCCGGGGACGCTCTTCGCGCTATTTGCGGGCATTTACTACTGGTACCCAAAGGCCACCGGGCGGATGATGAACGAGACGCTCGGCAAGATGCATTTTTGGCTGTCGTTCATATTCATCAACGGGGTGTTCTTCCCGATGCTCATCCAGGGCCTGGCGGGCGTTTCGCGCCGTCTTTACGAGCAGGGCACGTACGCCCAGGGGGCGGCCACACAGGACCTGACGGTGATGATATCGATCTCGGCCTGGCTGCTCGGCGCCACCCAACTGATTTTCATCTTTAACTTCTTCTGGAGCATGCGCGGCGGCAAGCCGGTCGAGTCGGACAACCCCTGGCAGGCCACCACGCTTGAGTGGGCCACGCCCACGCCACCGCCACACGGCAACTTCACGACCTCGCCGCAGGTCTACCGAGGTCCCTACGAGTACAGCGTGCCGGGCGCGGCCCTGGACTTCTGTCCGCAGAACGAGAGCTAGGGAGCGCGTAGATGGAAATACCGCACGTTACAGAAGCTCACGCCGACACCGGCGTCATAAACGGCAAGCTCGGGGTATGGCTGTTCCTGGCCTCCGAGGTGATGCTTTTCGGCGCACTGTTCTCGAGCTACGTCATCTTGCGCATCGGCTCGCCGGCCTGGCCCGACGGGGCATCTCTGCTCAATGTGCCCTTGGCCACGCTAAACACCATGGTGCTCATTACCTCGAGCGTGACGATGGTGATGGCTTGGGCGTCTCTCAAGATGAACGACTTCGGCAAGTACAAGTCCTATATGGGCGTGACCATCCTGTTGGCCTTCGTGTTCCTGGTCGTCAAATACTTCGAGTACACGGCCAAGTTTGACCACGGGCTCTACCCGTCGACCAACACCTTCCTTGCCATCTATTTCACGATGACCGGCCTGCACGCGATTCACATCATCGGCGGCATCGTTGTCAACGGTTATCTTCTCGGACCGGGTTCCAAGCTGTGGGAGACCAACCCCGAACAACTCACTAACAGGGTCGAGGGGGCTGGTCTGTATTGGCATTTTGTGGATCTGGTGTGGATATTCTTGTTCCCGGTCCTATATCTGCTCTAGGAGTCCCCAATGTCGGAACACTCAGCTGAAGAAGTAAAGAAACACGTCCGCGTCTACGTCGCGGTATTTGCCGCGCTGGCGGTGCTAACGATGGTCACGGTTGCGGTTTCTTATCTCGAGCTTCCCACCTCGACGGCCATCTCCTTGGCCCTGCTCATTGCCACGGTAAAGGGCTCGCTGGTGGCCCTCTACTTCATGCATTTAATCTCCGAGCAGAAGGCCATCGTCTGGCTGCTCGGGCTCACGGCCTCCTTCTTCCTGGTCTGCATGTACGTGCCTGGGAAATGGGACACGAACACCATCAAGGTCGGTTCGGTCTGGGACAACGCGGTTCCGGCCGCCCATGTTGAGGCCGGCCATGACGGTGACGGCGACCATGGGGACGACGGCCACCACTAGGCCGGACACAGGGTAGCCAGGTGTCGCTAAAGGCCTTCCATATATTCTTCATCGCCCTGTCGGCGCTCATGTGTCTGGGTATCGCCGCCTGGCGGCTGGCCGGTATGGGCGAGGATGGAACCGGCGGGATGTCGGCTATCATGCAGGCCGTGGCCGCCGCCGCTGCCGGCCTCGGGTTGATCGAGTACGGGCGGCGCTTTCTTAAAAAGACCAAGGAGCTTGGATACTTGTGAAGGCCGTATTGCTAATGGCGGCGGTCTTGGCCGGGCTCTTTCTTGTACAGGACGCTGGGGCCTGCGCGGTCTGTTACGGCGACCCCGAGTCGCCGCTCACCAAGGGACTGGAAAAGGGTGTCCTGGTCCTGGTCGGCGTTATCTACACGGTGCTCGGTGCCATGGCGGCAACCTTTATATATTGGATGCGTCGCCACAGGCGGCTGGGCCAGACTGCCTAACGGAGTGGTGAGCGGATGAACATCAGCTACAAGAACTTTTGGCTTCCCCCCGACATCTCGACCCACGGCGCACAGCTCGACAACATCATAGTGCTCGTACACTGGATCATGCTGGCCCTGTTCGTCGGCTGGGGTCTGTTCATGGTCGCGGCGCTGGTACGGTTTCGTGAGCGTGATGGGCACAAGGCTGACTACAAGGGTGTTACCAATCATTTCTCTACATATGTCGAAGTGGCCATCGCGGTCGCAGAGGTGTTCTTGCTGGTGGGGCTCTCCATTCCGGTATGGGCCGCCGTCAAGGGCAACCCGCCGTCTACCGGCGAGGCCGACATGGTCGTCCGTGTGGTGGCCGAGCAGTTTGCCTGGAACATTCACTATCCGGGCGCCGACGGGAAGTTCGGGCGTACCGATGTCAACCTTGTCGACCAGAGCAATCCGCTCGGGATAGACGGCGATGACGCGGCCGCGGCCGACGACATCACCACCATCAACCAGTTCCATTTTCCGGTCGGCAAGAAGGTGCTCGTCCATCTAAGCTCCAAGGACGTCATCCACTCCTTCTCGATGCCGACCATGCGGGTCAAACAGGACGCCATTCCGGGGATGACCGTTCCGATGTGGTTCGAGGCCAAAGAGACCGGGCAGGGCGAGATTGGCTGTGCCCAGCTCTGCGGCTTGGGTCATTACCGCATGAAGGGCTTCTTCACCGTCGACACCGAAGAGGACTTCGAAGCCTGGCTCGCCGAGCAGGCCGAGGCGGCCTCCTTCGTAGACGATTACTACTAAAGCGTAACGGCCAGGGCCGGGCCGGCTCCGAGCTTGCCCAGGGTCGTTGTCGAGGTCGTCGACGTGCTCGTCGATGTGCTTGTCGATGAGGTGCTTGTCGACGATGTGGTCGTCGTCGGCAGCGTGGTGTTGGTTGTCGTCGTGTCGCTAGAGCCCTCTAGCGTGCTCGAGGTCGAGGTGGTTGTTGTGGTGGCCGTACAGCTGGCACAGCTAAGCACTATACCGGGGATGTTGACCGCCTTCTTTAGCACCAACAGCGCGTCGGTGACCTTGATAGCGCCCGACTGATCGACATCGCAGATACAAATCTCGCAATCGGTGGCTATCTTTACGGCCGCCTTCAACACCAGCAACGCGTCGGTGGCCGCTATGGAGCAGTCACCACTGACATCACCACAGTCGTCGGTGCACTCCTCGAGTGCCCTGGTCGAAGGGGGCAGAACGGTCAGGGTCGAGGCGACCAAAAGCAGACCAAGCAGCGGTAACAAACGGCGCGACATGTGCTATATCCAAACCTAACGCGCGGCGGACCGGAAGTCTACGCAGCTTTTTTACCATGCGAGCCAAGACCTTTTTGCTCTCGACCCTGGTTGTCCTGCTTGCCGCAGAGCAGCTTTGGCTTCTGTTCCCGGTGGCAAAGTGGGTGGTGTTCCCGCCCCAGCAGGCCCCGGCCGAGGCCGGTCGCCTGGTCGCCGAACGCTTGGCCTGTTTTTCCTGCCACGGTCCGGGCGGGGCCGGCGGCATCGACAATCCGGGCAGCGAGGACGGGGTGGTGCCCGCTCTTGCCGGTGGCGAGATGATGATGTGGGCCGACAACGAGGAGGAGCTTCGCGAATGGATACGTTTCGGACGGCCACTGAAGGGGGAAGAGCCGGCGCTTCGTGAGGGTCTCGATGCCGGGCGCGGCAGCGACCGGGCCATAGTCATGCCGGCCTACGACGGTTTTCTGGGTGCCGGTGAGCTGGAAGACCTCGTGGCCTACTTGCGCGCCATCTCGGGTTTGCAGTTCCCCGATGATGCCGGGGCGGCCGAAGGCCTCGAGGAACTCCACGAGCATGGCTGCTTTAACTGTCACGGACCCATGGGCACGGGCGGCAGGCCCAACCCCGGTTCTTTAAAGGGCTACATCCCGGGTTTCTTCGGTGAGGACTACCGCGAACTGGTCGCTTCAAGCGACGAGCTTCGTCAGTGGATAAACGAAGGTGTGACCGACCGGATGAGCGACAACCCCTTGGCCGCTGCCGTCCTAGAACGGCAGGCCGTAAAGATGCCGGCCTACGGCCGTTTCATCGACGAGCATGAGATAGACGAACTGGTAGCCGCCGTAGAATGGCTGGTCAGCAGCGGCTGGCAAGAGACGCCGGTTCCCTGACCCGTCCCTATTAGAAGAACAGGTGGGCTTCGAGCGTGAGTTCGTCGCGGTTGGTGGCCGGCAGGTTCTCCGGCCCGTTAAAGATTCGGTAGAATAGGCGTAGCTGCAGAAATCGGTCGATGAACGGTTCAATGCCGAAACTTATGCGTGTGAGCGTATCTTCGGCTTCGTTGTCGCTCGGGTCGTAGATGTCGAAGGCGACCTTGGTGTTCATCCAGTCACGCCACAGATAGTTGGCCTCGCCATAGACGGCCCAGGCCTGCACATCGTCGTCGGCCGCGCCGTCACCGTCGACATCGGTCTCGGTGTCTAGCAGGTCGGCCTGAAGCAATACCGTGGTGCGTCCGGCCGAGGCCCCGCCGTAGACCGCAAAGGCGTTGATCTCACCGTCGTCGGGAGCGTCATGGGCGGCTGATAGGCCGGCCATGACGTGGGAGAACCCTCCGACCTCATCCCACAGTTTGTAGGCAGAGGCGGTGAAGAGCTGGTCCGTATCGGAGTCCTCGGTGCCCTCGGTAACCGACAAGAACCAACTGGTTCCCTCGCCGCTGCGGCCCATCTCCAGGCCTGCCACGGTCCTGCGGAAGGAAAAGCCCGAGGCCGAGTTAACGAAGGCCTCGTCGTCCTGCAGCTTCAAGCCCCAGGCCGGGAAGAATCGACCGGCCTTTATATAGGCACCCTCCCAGGGAAGCAGGCGGTCAAGCATGAGGAAGGCCTCGCGATTGGAAGCTCCACCCGGCGCGACCTTCTCATCTATATAGAAGGAGAGTGTTTCGGGTATGAGACGGAGATGAGCGTAGATGGTGGCCTG
>JAYGCK010000083.1:0-12847 GCA_046583395.1 Deltaproteobacteria bacterium | reverse complement strand
CGCGACCACACCAGCTCAAAATAACTGTGCAGGTAATCGACTTGGCGTCCGAGCTCCAGGGCCAAGGGGTAGACGGCCAGCGCCCGCTCGACCGGACGGCCGACCGGGTCCGATATGCGGCCGAAGGGAATTCCGAAGCGGTCGGCCTCTCGCTTGACGTCACGCATGATGTACATCCTTTTGACCCTCGGAACCGGCAATCCGCGCATGACCATGGGAAGCACCGGCCTGATGTCGAGGGCCAGGCCGGTGCGTTGGGCCAGCTCGAAGACCCGGTCGGCAACGATGGCCGTATAGGGGCTCCTGAGCGAGGCGAAATATTCGAGCACGAACCCCTGGCCCGACCCCGGCCCGGCCTCGACCGTGGGCGGCTCGACCAAAAGACCCGGTCCGCTACGCCTCAGCCCCAAAGCCTCAAGCCGGTTCTCCAAGTAATGGAGACGGTCGGGTCCCCAATACCACCTGCCGCCATAATAGAAGGTAGCGCCGAGATAATGCCCGAGTTGCGCACGCAACTTGGTCCCGTCGGCGACAACGGCTTCGGCCTCCAGACCGCTAGTCTGGCCGTGCGCGGAGGCCAGGGCGGCCAAGGCTTCCTCGTCGTGCGTCCAGAGCGCGCGGCCGACCTCGACCATCAGCTCGCCGGCCCACGAGGAACTGAGCGCCGATGCCAGGATGCGATTGGCCCTACCGACGATGTGCGGGCCGGGCTGACGCCCGCCGTCGGCAAACTCAAGCCCGTAGTGGGGGGCAACATCGGCGGCGTCCTTTCGCGAATAAGCCACCAGAAGTTCGCGTTCCGGTGCCGCGGCATCATCGGGTGCCGAGACCAAGTGGATATCAATCTCGACCTGGTAGTTCTCGCGAAGGCGGCTGAGCAACTGCGCGGCCAGATGACTGTAAGGGTCGTCGGCCTGGTGAAAGTACAAGACCCGGTGCGAGCGCCGCCCCAGCTTGCGCCTTAGCTCGGCGGCGGCGAGTACCGTGCGCTCGACCTTGGGTGAAAGAAGGGTCGCGGCCACATAGGAGCCGACCTTGCGCTGAATCGCCCCCATTAGAGTTCAGGCCGTCGAGAACGCAGGCCGCAGGGCCGGTCCCCGGATGCTGCCCGTCGCGCGAGCATAGCAACGGTCCCGGCCTTGTCATAGCCTGGTGGCATGACCGCTGGCCGGCTTGAAGGCTCTGTGCGCTTGGTCGGGGCCCTACTGATCGCGGCCGGGCTAATCGAACTGTTGGCCTTCAACGACCCACAACCGGCACCTTTCCTGATCGGCGCGACCCTGGCTGGACTCTCGTTTACCCATGCCTTCTCCTTGCAACGGAGCGTCAAGGTCCTGTCGGTCCTCTGCCTGGTCTTGCCCCTTGCCGCGTTCGCAATGTTCCTGCGCGGACGCGTGATGGTAGGGGTGCCGGTCTTCGACGCCCTCGTGTTCGGTTGGTTGTGGACCCGCTGCCGGGCACGGTTGACCGCCGATCAGACGGCCTAAGGCTCAGCGCGGTAGGTCGAATCTGGTACGAAAGCGCTCGAGCATCTCGGGGCTCAGTCCCTCGAAACCCTCGATGCCCAGATAGGCAAGTACGGGCGAGCTTTGGATGGCCTCGGCGGCGCGCCGGGCCGTTCGGACCGGCCGTTCCATCACAGCCTCGAGCCGCCCACGAAAGACCGCGCCGAAGACCCGCCCCAGCACATGGAGGAATGGGTTGTCGAAGCGCATCAGAACCTCCAGACGATTGGCGGTGCGCGGCCCCTCGCCGCCCTCTTCGAGCGCCGCGTAACAGATGACCACCAGCGCGCGACCGGAGACCGAGCCGAGCAAGCGGCCCTGGTAACGGCCGCTGCCCATATAGGCCGCCAGGCCCTGTCCTCGAGCCACCCGGCTAAAGACCGCATCGAAGCGGTCACGGTCGCGCAGGCGGAACACGCCCCCGGCCTCAGGTTCGATTCGGTAGTCCGCAAGACCCAAGCCGCGAGCCAGCGCCGCGGCGGCCGCGAGATCGTCGAGAAGGTAATCGTAGACCAGCGTACCGGCCTCGAAGGGCGCCGGTTCGAGTTCGAGCTTTATCGAACCACGGCCAATGAGGCCGGCCAGCTCGGCGGCCGCGGCCGGGCATTCGACCGCGAGGGCCGGGGAGGCGCCGGCCGCAACGAACACTATAAGAAGGAAGGCGGCGGCCGCGTAAGCGCCTGTGGGCCTAGGCCTCTGCGACCGCTTCGTTAGCCGTTTCTGGCGCCAGCCGGGCCAGCTCGTCAAAGGAGTCTCGTATCGCGTCACAGAACTTCCACAGCAGACGATACTGATCGTACTCGGCGTTGAAGCCCCAGAACAGCTTGCCGTCATAGCTGAACAAGGCCGCCCCGAGCGGCGTACCTGGGATGAGGGGAACCTGCGGGTAAAGAGCCAGGGTCTTGGCGCCGGCCATGTAGAGCGGGAACTGCGGCCCGGGAACATTGGTGACTATCATATCGACCTGCCCGCGTGCTGCTCGCGCGCCCAACGAAAGCAGCATCGTCGGTGTCCAGTCGGCCGCGCGCATCAGCATCTGCACGCCTAGCGCGTTGCGCGAACGTTTTAGCTCGCGGGTCTTCTCGCTGATTAGTTCGACCCGTTCGAGCGGGTCCGCCTGCGCAATCGGAAGGTCGATAATCCAGGACGACACCTGATTGCCCAACTTGCCCTTCTGTTCTTCCTTGCGCACGCTGACCGGCGCCGAGACACGAAAACGTGTGGTGCCGGGGTCCTCGCCCTGCCGGATGACCAGGTCGCGCGCTGCTCCGGCCACGGTCGCCAGCACGACATCGTTGAGCGTGCAGCCAAGGGCGCGGCGGGTCCGTTTCACATCATCGAGATTCATCTCGAGCCAGTCGAAACGGCGATGCGGGCCCATCTCTTTTTCTTTCTCCGAATCGCCGTCGCCGGACATCCCGGTGACGATCAGATCGAGGAAAGCTTTGCCGCGCACGGTGACCTCCTCGATGACGTCCTCTTTCTCACGTCCGAAGCGCGCCAGGCCATCGAACATGCGGCGCGGCAGGCCGGCCACACGGCTTAGCTCGTCGGTCACCAAACGAAGGTCGGCGGGGGCCGGTCGAGGCTCGAAGGGCGGCAGTTCGGCCGGTTCCTCGTAGTCGGCCTGCGGCGACATCAGGATGTGGCTGAGGTCCACCCCGGAGACGCCATCAATCATACAGTGATGGACCTTGGTTATGACGGCCACGCGTTCGCCCTCGAGCCCCTCGACCAGCCAGGACTCCCAAAGTGGCTTGGTGCGGTCGAGCTGCTGCGACATGATGCGCGCGGCCAGGTTCTTTAGCTGCTTCTCGGTCCCCGGCTTGGGCAACGCGCTGTGACGCACATGGTAGCTAAGATTGAAGCTTGGATCATCGACCCATACCGGGCCGCCAATGAGCGGGACAGACCGAACCTTCTGGCGATAACGCGGAACGGCCGGGAGCTTGGATTCTATGCAACGGCGGAACTTCTGGAAGTTCACCCCACCCTGAGCGCCTCGCAGCTGCTCTCCCTCGAGTATCTGCACCGAGGCCACGTGCATGTGCACGGTCGATTCCTCCATGACGAGGAACATCGTGTCGGCGCCGCTTAGTCTTTCGTAATAGGGCGAGGTCATGACCAAAGAACCCGCGTATGTACCACGGTAGAGACCAGATTGTCGAGGGCCTGGCCGGTGGAAGTTCGGTCAGATAAGCCGGCTGCTTGTCAGGGCGCCACCGACGAAGTCGCGAATCCCCGGAATCCAGCGGAAGGCCACATGGCTTCCCTGGTACCAGTGGGTCTCGGGGCGTTCCCAATGCCGCCACAACGCGCGGGCCTGGGCCGGGGGTGCCATCCGGTCGGCCAGGCCGGCAAAGATGAAACGGCGGCCCGGCGCCACGCGCGGCTTGAGCCTCAAGGGCGCGGCCACGCTCACCACATCGTCGATGAGCTGCCAATCGAGCCCGGCCGCATCACGGCGCCCGCGGGTGATGAGGTTTTCATTGTCACGAGCCATGGCCGTGAAATCGACCGCCGGAATACCGGCAACGACGCACTCGAGATCATCCTCCAAGGACGCGGCCAGGGCCGCGTTGTAGGCGCCGAGCGAAAGGCCGTAGAGACCGATCTTGCGTGCGCCCCGCTGACGCAACCAGCCGATACTGCGGCGCAGGTCGAAGGTGGCCTGGGCAAAACCGTGCAACGCGTTCATGTAATCTATCGACAGCAGCTCGGCACCGCTCATCAGCCCAGGCTTGCGGGGTCCGTGCAGTGGCAGCACCGGGGTAATGATGTTGAGACCCAGTTCCTTGTGCAGCCAGTCGATGTCGAAACCGTAGACGTTCATCAGCGGCGAACCCATGAGGAAGGCGTGCACACAGACCAACCACGGACGCTGGCGGCCCTCGTGCTCGAACACATAGGCATGCGCGGTGCGGTTCTCTTCGTAGTCCGCCCAGCGCCCACGCCCGGGTTCGCCGCGATGCGGTCGATAGCCACTTTCAAAAGTAAGATGCTGATAATCGGTGGTCCCGAGCCCGGTCCGCAGGCTGGCCGGCTCGAGCGAGTATTGAACCAGCGGCTTGGGCTGCCGATGATAAGCGGCCGGGTCATCGAGCCAGCCCCGCCTTGCGAACAGATCGCGCGCCTCGGCAAGCTCTCCCGATATCCTTCTAAGTTCGGCCGAGCGCGGGATGCCCGCCATCATCGCGACCGTGCTCATAAAGACCTGGTCGATAGCGCCCTGGGCCATCGAACCGAGCGATAGCACTCGCTGCGCAGACCCGTCCTGACTCGCTTCGGGTTCCGGGGCGGCGGGCCATACCCGCCTTAGCAGCGCTCCCTGTGCCATGGTGTGGGGTGGAACGGACGGAGGTCCATTCCTTTCTAGGAAACACCGCGTTTAGCCGGCTGTCAATACGGTCGCGCACAAACGAGCGTTTAAAAATTCCTCTGCCCGGCGCTATAGACGACCCTAATGTTTCGTGCTCCACGAACATCGGTCATTGGGCTTGTGCTGGCCGCCTTGTTGGCGTCAGCGGCAGGTGTGGAGGTAGCTATGGCAACTGACTGGGACCCCGGCGCATTCAAGGACGAATCGACCCTCGAGTTCATGAGCCTGCGCGATAGCGGCCGCGAGCATTGGTCGCCGGTATGGCTGGTCGTGATCGACGGCGAGCTTTATCTAAGACTGGGCAACCGCGCGGTCGGCAACCTCGAACGCTCTACTATCTATCCCGACACGCGGATACGGGTGGCCGGACGCGAGTTCGATACGCAAGTGGTCGAGGCCAACGACATGGCCGGACCCGTGGCAGATGCCATGGCCGGCAAATACGGCTTCGACCTTCTGGTTCGTTACTGGCCCCACCCTCTCACGGCCCGTATCCGACCGCGCGACTGAGCCACTTGCCCACTCAGGCTTCGGCCTAGGAAAACCCCTTTTTCTCTAGGGCGTCGATATCGATGTCACCTACGGCAGCTATACTCTCGGACTTGTGGCCACGTCTGCCATCATCTCCCTCCCTGTCACGGCCACCGAACAGAGCGTCCATCGGGTTGCGCTGGTCATCTATGTACCCCAAGGCGTAGGCGCCAAAGGCGTAACCGATGAGCTTTAGGAGTTCATGATCGAGCGTGCGCGCGATCTCGATAGGCACCGACAGGTACTGGTTCTCCTCCTGCCTTAGCCATGCGCGGGCATAGGTCAGGTTAAGGCCGTAGCGATACTCATCGGTGCGGTTCTCCCCTCCCCCATGGTAGATCGCCCCGGTGTAAAGAAGGACCGAACCGGTCTCCATCTCGGCTGGCTCAGTATCGCCAACATTAAGCTTCTGTTTGTCCTCACCACGATGCGTGCCCGGCGCAACACGGGTGGCGCCGTTAGCTTCAGTAAAATCATTCATCGCCCAGAGCGCATTGCACTGAACTTCATAGCCGTTTGGGAACTCGAAGAAGTCGAAGGCCCACTGATCACGATGAATCGGCTGAGGTGTTGCCCCGGGGCCGATCGCGATGATCTGCGATAGGTGCAGGCGGAAGTTGGCAGCATCGTGCAGTATGCCGCCGACCGCACCCAAGACCGTGGGATGCACCACGAATGCTCGAGACGCAGACGAGCGCGCGACCAAAGCACCAGCGCGTCAGGTTGCCAATCCGCTGAACTCATCTGGTCCGCATTCGGTGGCCTCAATGTACGGGGCCATCTCGTCAAGAACAGCCTGAAGCGCAGATGGTTCGGCCAAACGGTCGATAACGCAACACCCATCACGCTCGAGGACCGCGGTGATCGATTCGGCAGTGGCATCAGGGGCCAGGTGTTCTATTGCCATATCGCCTCCCTAGGCCTCCGTTGTCCCACAGGCACTGAGGCCCGACAAGAACCAGACTCCGGGCCGCCTACTCGCGGGCACGCTCAAGATCGGATGCAAGATGACGACTCGATAACCACAAGAATGCAGCACCAAAGATGCCCGTCATGGCAACGCTCAGCAAAGAATAGCGTATAGCCTCCTGGCCGTAACTCGGAGCAAAGACGTCATTTAGCAGCCCCACCACGAAGGGACCGGCACCGGCCCCGACCAGGTTCACGATGAACAGCAGGATGGCCGCGGCAGTGGCCCGCATCCGGAGCTTGGACAGGTTCTGATTGATGGTGTGCATGGCCGGCACGTAGAAGTTGGCCAATATGTAAAAGACGAAGAAGAAGCTCATCGCCGCCGCGCTCGACTCGGCCATGAGAAAGGCCACGGCCAGGGGAACGCTAGCGGCCGTCACCAGGGCCGGGAGCCTCATGTACCAGGCCGGGTCGTGGCGCCCGAGCCGATCGGCCAGCGCGCCACCGCTGTAACTGCCTATGCTGCCGCCTATACCGACGATGCCGGCCATCCACATGCCGATGGTCATCGGCGGCATCGCATGGATCCGTCCGAAGAACTCATAGCCCCACATCAGGACCCCGTAGCCGGTGAGCGACAGAAAGCAGGTGCCCGCGACCAGGTAGACCCAGGAGCGACAGGAGAGCAGATGCGCCAGGGTCTCGCCGAAGGTCGCAGCCTCGGCGGTAACGGCGACCTTTTCGGAATAGCCGCGCGGTGGCTCGCGGACGGTGAAGCGTACCAACAAGGCTACCAGCAAACCCGGGATGCCGAGGACGATGAAGGCCGTTCGCCAGTCGAAATGGGTCCTTAGGTATCCACCGCCGAGGTAGGCCAGGGCCGAACCGACGTAGATTCCCCATGAGTAGATGCCCATCGCCGTGGCGCGCCTTTCGACGGGGAAGTAATCGGAGATGAGCGAGTGTGCCGGAGGGCTGCCGGCGGCCTCCCCCACCCCAACGCCCACGCGCGCAAGCGCAAGCTGAACGAAGCTGCGAGCTAGGCCGCAGGTCACCGTCATCGCGCTCCACACGGTCAGCCCGAGAGCGATTATGGTGCGGCGGTTACCGCGATCGGCCCAGCGCGCGATGGGGATACCAGCGATGGTGTAAAAGAGCGCAAAGGCAAGACCGACCAACAGACCCATGGCCGTGTCGGACACACCGAACTCCTCTTTTATCGGTCCGATGAAGACCGACAACACCTGGCGGTCTATGAAGTTGATCACGTAGACCAGAAAGAGGACGCCGAGAACGTAGTGCGCATAAGCGCGTGAGATGGGCTCGACGGACACGCCGCCGGGACTGCCGTTGGTGTCGGGCACTGGCGGGTTCAGTCCTTGGAAAGCTCGATGAGTTCTAGGCAGTTGCCGAAGGGGTCGCGAATGGCTGCCCAGCGGCCGCCGTAGAAATCATGGGACGACGGATAGATAAGCTCCACGCCCTGGCCGGCAAGCTCCTTCATCTTTAGGTCGAGCTCGTCGACGCAGATCCAGGCGTGGCAGAGTTCGGCCATGGGCCTTGCTAACGACCGGCGGGCAAAAGCTCAAGCCGGTCTCGCACGGCGCCACTGTGAGGAATACAATTACGGTGGCTGCCGGGCGGGTCCGGCGCCGGGGAGGACCAACGGATGCTAGGACGTATGATGACGTGGCTAGGCGGGCTGTTCGGGTTGGGGGGTGGCAGCGGCGAGCGCCAGATAGGGGTGGTCGATCACTACTTTGGCAAGGCCGGCGTGGCGGCCATAAACCTACGCGGGTCGCTGTCCGTCGGCGATACGGTTCACGTAAAAGGTCACACCACCGATTTCACGCAAAAGGTAAGCTCGATACAGATCGAGCACGCCTCGGTCGATGAGGCCAAACGCGGCGACTCCATCGGGATAAAGATAGGCCGCCGCGTCCGCGAGCACGACGCCGTTTACAAGATAACCGGCTGAAAGAACGCGCCTAGTGCGTGGCCAGCGTCGTCTATAATGAACGGACATCAAGACCGCGCGCAGGACCGAAAAGCGATAGACCGAGGGCGGCCCCTGGCCGCCGGACCAGCGACTACGGCCTTGGTCTGCGGCTGCCTGCTATTGGCCGGCTGCTCTAACCCGGACGGCCTCTCCTGGCTCTCGCGTACGGGACTGGACCTTTTTCTAAAGGCCAACGTTCTGCTCGGTTCCCACTCCGGATATGTGTCGATGTTCGCACGGGACGGGCGCGTGGTTCACTCCACCGTGGCCGGTTACGCCGACATCGACGCGGCCCGGCCGATGACCCTCGATACACGTTTCCGGATGGCATCGATGACCAAGCCGGTCACCGCTGTGGCAGCCCTCCTTCTTATCGAAGAACAGCGCCTTGGCCTGGGGGACTCGGTCAGCCGCTACATCCCCGAAGCGGCCGGCCTGCGCGTGGCCACCAGCACCCGGACGGCGCCCGACGGGACCATTCCGACAGAGGCGCTAGCCCGCCCGCTGACGGTCCGCGACCTACTGACCTTCAGGGCCGGTATCGGTAGCGAGGACGACCCCTCGGACCTGGGCCAGGTTTGGGCTCAAAACTACATCTATGCCGGAAAGGGGACACTGGCCGACCGTGTGCGCCGCCTGCTCGACGCCCCGCTCTACGAGCAGCCGGGCACACGCTGGCGTTACGGCTGGTCGGCCGATGTCCTGGCCCGGGTCGTGGAGGTCGCCGCCGCACAACCCTTCGACCGTTTCCTGGCCGAACGCGTATTCGAACCACTCGGCATGGACGCGACCGGCTTCCTTCCACCAAAGAGCGAGCGAGCTGGAATCGCCCGGATGTACACCCAGGACGAGAATCGCAACTTGGTGCTGGTCGAAGAGCCGGCCAGTGATGCCCCCGATTGGACGCCCGGCGGAAGCGGACTGGTCTCTACCGCCGCTGACTACATGCGCTTTGCGCTGATGCTGGCCGGCGGCGGTACTTGCGACGGCGTGCGCATACTGGCTCCCGAGACGGTCGAACTTATGACCCACGCGCATGTCGGCTCCGGGGTCCTGGCCGAAGAGGACATCGAAGGGCTCGGTTGGGGTTTTGGACTGGCAGTGGTCGTCGACTCCGAGAAGACGCAGATGCCCGACCGCAGCGGCGACTTCTGGTGGTCGGGCTATTACGGGACCACCTTCTTCGTTAGCCCGTCGACAGGATTGGCGGGCGTGGTGCTCACGCAGAACCAACCGGGGCCATACAGTCCACGGCCCTACGCCATCTACCTGGCCCAGGCTTTCGCGTTCTGGGGTTCATGATAATCCCCAGGAGCGGAGGTGCTTTCTCCGGCGACCCGATGGAAGCCATCGCCCGCCATGCCGAGCTGCACGAGGTCGGGGCCTCTCTGGGCGGCGACCCCGACGCGCCCTACGACGTTGCCCGGCTGGTCTCCTAGATCTCGGGCATCGGCACCATGACCAACCGCTGCGTGGAACGGGGATGACCGGGAAACTTCGGCCCGGCGCTTGCAATCCAGGGCGGTTCGGCCCATATTCCCCCCAGTTGCCGCGTTTCTCGCGGCTCTCGGCGCACAACAGGTTCCAAACTAGCTTTCGAGCGCGCCGACCAAACAACTCTCATACCTCTCGCTGTTGTGTAGGTCTGGTTACGATACCGGTACATCCGCCTGTCGGATGGGTGCCGGAGAGAACTTAATTAATATGTCTACTGAATTCACCAATTTTAACCTCGCGCCCCTGGTGGCGCGTGGCGTGGCCGAGGCCGGATTTGTCCAGCCCTGGCCCATCCAAACCCTCACCATCCCGGCCGGCCTAGACGGCCGCGACGTGCTGGGACTGGCACAAACAGGCACGGGTAAGACCGCGGCCTTTGCCCTGCCCATACTCGAGCGATTGCTTGCCGACGGTGGTCGCGGCGCCCGCGCCCTGGTGCTGGCCCCGACCCGCGAACTGGCCATACAGATCGATGAAGAAATCCGAATGCTGGCGCGCTTCACGCGCCTGAGCACCGTGACGGTCTACGGCGGCGTAAGCGCCAGACCGCAGATTAGCAAGCTCCGCAGGCAGCCCGATATTATCGTGGCCTGCCCCGGCCGTTTGCTCGATCTCTACCGGCAGGGCCATGTCGACCTGCGTGGTATCGCGGTTCTCGTCATCGACGAGGCCGACCATATGTTCGACAGCGGCTTCCTGCCCGACATCAAGAAGATACTCAAGGCACTGCCTCGCAAGCGGCAGAACCTGATGTGGTCGGCGACGATGCCGGGGGCGATTCGCCAGCTGGCAGATCAGATCCTGGACCGCCCCGAAGTTGCCGAGGTCGCGCATAGCCAGCCGTTAGCGACCATCGAGCATGCCTTCTATCCGGTCTCACCCACGCGCAAGACCGAGTTGTTGCGCCACGTTCTGACCGAGGACGGTTTTTCCTCGGCTATCGTATTCGCAAGGACCAAACACCGGGCCAAGAAGCTGGCCGACCAGCTGTCGCGTGCGGGGCATGGAGCCATCGCGCTGCAAGGGAATATGTCCCAACCCCAACGCGACCGGGCGATGCGTGGCTTTCGCGACGGACGTTTCGAAGTGCTGGTGGCCACCGATATTGCCGCACGCGGTATCGATGTTGCCAAGGTCTCGCATGTCATCAATTACGACATGCCCAACACCGCCGACGCCTACACCCACAGGGTCGGCCGTACCGGACGGGCCGAATGCAGCGGCAAGGCCTACACCTTCATCTGCAGGGAGGACCGTGACCAGGTGCGCGCCATCGAACGCCGCCACGGGTCGGCCATCCCGAGAAAGACGGTGGACGGGTTTACGACCGAGCAGGAGTCCGCGCCTGCACCGAGGACCGAGCGGGCCGCCCGGCCCCGGGCACGCAAGCGGAACTACCGCGCGGGCCGCAGATAAAAAGGAACGCTGCTCTCAAGAGGCCGCTGCAACAAAGGGCAGTGTGTCGTAGCGGCGTACGAAGGGCCCGTCGGCAAAATGTCCGGCCGGGCCATCGACCGCGAAATCCGGACAGCGAGCCAGAAGCTCTTCGAACACCACCCGTGACTGCATGCGGGTGGCCGCGGCCCCCAAACAGTAATGAGCGCCGTAGGTGAACGTGACCATCCGGTTTATATCGCGGGTGACATCGCAGGTCTCCGAGGCCGGCCCGAACTCGACCGGGTCACGGTTGGCCGAACCGTAGAGCAGCAACACCCGCCTGCCCTCCGGAATAACGACCCCGTCAATATCGACCGGCCTTGTCACGGTGCGGGCCAGCCCTTGGACCGGCGTGGTCAGACGCAGACACTCCTCAAGAGCATTGGGAATCAGTCCGGGGTCCTCGATGAGCAGGGCGCGTTGATCGGGATTATCGGTCAGCAGTTCGGCCGCCCCGCCCAGCAGACCGGTAGTGGTGTCGTTTCCGCCTGTGACCATGGTGAAGGTGAACCCGAGTATCTGCAGAATGTCGACATCGGCACCTTCGGCCTCGGCACGGACCAGCGCCGATACGGCATCATCGCCGGGCTCGGCACGGCGGCGCTCGATCAGCTCGGAGAAGTACGCGACCAGCTCACCGACCGCGTCTTCGGCATCGAGGGTGTCGCCGGCAGCGTTGGCCTGGACGATACCCTCGGTCCAGCGGTCGAAGCGGCCACGGTCGCCGGCCGGGACACCGAGGTAGTGGGCCACCACGAAGCTCGGAAGCGGCTTGAACAGCTCGGCTATGACGTCGGCCTGGCCGATGGCGCGCAAGGCCTCGATGCGTTCGACCACATAGTCACGGACCGCCGGCTCGAACTCAGCCACCGCACGAGGGGTG
Source organism: Deltaproteobacteria bacterium (assembly GCA_046583395.1). GTDB lineage: Bacteria > Desulfobacterota > Binatia > UBA1149 > CAYXZP01 > CAYXZP01. The sequence goes on along the minus strand of JAYGCK010000083.1, from coordinate 704 downwards.
AACCCCTTCGATACCAAACGGCGAAACTCGGTGTGCTCGGGCGGGTCCATCATGACGATGGGCCTGACGTCGAGCCCTATCTTTGCACGCTCGCCATAGGTGAAGGTCAGCCCCTGGGCCGAAGAGAAGGTCTCGGTGTCGCAGGCGGCATCGAGCACGTCCTTCCAACGCGACAGAACATAGTAGTCGCCGTCGTCGACGTGGTGTACGGGGTCCTCATCGCGCAAGGCACGGTACATCGCGAAAGGGTCGCGCCAGCGTTCGCCGCCGCATGGTTCAAACAAACCCATACGGCCGGGGTATCACAGGCCAGGTTTGCCGCAAGCCTGGCCCCCTCTTAATCTGCCCCACAAAGGGAAGACACAAAGTGAATTGGTACAGACTCAAGACGGCGTTTATAGGACTGAAGCGCCTGGCGACCTTGCCCGAGGAGGACAAGCAGGCCTGCATCGACGCATATAAGTTCTTTCAACGCATGCAGACCGGCGAAAAGACCGACACGGCGGACGAGACCAAGGCGGTCGCCGACTACTACAAGGTCCTCAACAACATGTTGTCGATCTTCGATTTGGAAAAGCTCTACATTCCCCCACAGCTGAACGAGTCGGAGGGCTTGTACGGCAACCAGTTATTATGCGAGCAAGCCCTGCTCAAGGAACTTGCCCTAGAGAACCCTGAAAAGTCCCATCTATTGGATATGGGAT
>JAYGCK010000077.1:0-12080 GCA_046583395.1 Deltaproteobacteria bacterium | reverse complement strand
CAACTCGGTAAACGACGACTATTGCAACAACTCCTGCGCGCTGACGGGCAGTTCCTGCGGCGACGGCTCGGTGGATGCCAGCGCGGGCGAGGAATGCGACGATGGCAACAGTTCTAACGAAGATTCGTGCACGACCGACTGTGAGCGGGCCGGGTGCGGCGACGGTGCTCTGTGGGGCGGTGTCGAACAGTGCGACGACTCCGACAACATCGATGGTGATGCCTGCGATTCGGACTGCACCCTGAGCGGTTGCGGCAACGCGATAACGGCCGGTGACGACGAGTGCGACAATGTCGGCATATGTTCGGGCGGTACGCGTTCAGGGCTACCCTGCTTCGGCGCTTACACTACCGGCGCCGGTCCGCGCTTCTGCGATGTCGATTCCGGTGATTACGCAGGCCTTGGTTGCGAGACCGGCACCGATTGCGGTGTCGGCGGCGGTTGCGATGAGTGGGGCTGCCCGGACAACGGTGACAATGTGGGCCGCTGCGAGCCCTTCAACCTCGACGGTTGCGATTGGAACTGCGAGGACGAGTGCGGCGACGGCTACAGTAACAAGGTCTGCTACAATCCGGCCACTGCTCAAATCGGCGGCGCATGCGACGATTCCGGCCATCCCTACACCTGTGACGCCGGCTGGGATTGCGTCGAGGAATGCGACGACGGCAACATAGAGGACGGTGACGGTTGCACGGCCGCCTGCGGCGACGAGTTCTGCGGCGACGGTGCGGTCAACGATGACCCGAGCGGCAACTGTGACGCCAACGGCACGCCTGGCGCGGGCTGCGAGCAATGCGATGACGGCCGCCAATGCATCGATGGCGATGATAACGTTGCCTATGAGTGCGTGAATTCTACTGGTGTTGGCACCGGAGTACGTTGCATCCCGAACGATGATACTGGTCGGATGGCTGGCGAGTCGGACGATTGTGGCGCGGAGGAATTGTGTGATCGGTTCCTATGCGGAGGGGCGGACGACTGTGATGGCGGTGAGACCTGCGAGGCGCTCAATGACGACGGTTGTGACACCAACTGCGAGTTGGAGTGCGGCAACGACCAGGACGACGGCATCGAGGAGTGCGATGACGGCAACCTCGTCAACGGCGACGACTGCGATTCGCAGTGTCATATCGAGGAGTGCGGTAACGGCTATGTGCAGGTCTCCGCGGCTTGCCTGAACACCTACTGTGACCGCAACAAGGTCGCCTCTTGCGAATCCGACGACGATTGCACCGGCGGTCTGACCTGCCGGAGCTGGGCCGAACTGGGCGGCGATCCTGCCTGCGAGCAGTGCGACGACGGTAACACTGGCGACGGCGACGGTTGCGACGCCAGCTGTCAGCTCGAATGCGGCAACGCCGTGGTCGATGCCGGTGAACAGTGCGACCCGGGCTACTGTTCTAACAACATATCGCAGTCCTGCAGCAGCCATGCCGACTGCAGCAACGGCGCGGTATGCGAGGGCAACAGCATCAACGGCGACGGCTGTGACGCCAACTGTACCACCTCGGCCTGCGGCAACGGCATCCTTGCCGGCGATGAGGTCTGTGACGACGGCAACACCAGCAGCGGTGACGGCTGTGACTCGGTCTGTGCAAGCGAGTGCGGCAACGGTGCGCTAAACGGCGCCGAGGAATGCGACGACGGTAACTCGGCCTCCGGTGACGGCTGCTACGCGTGCTACGACGAGTGCGGCAACTGTCTGGTCGATTCCGACGAGACCTGCGACGACGGCAACCGGGACTCCGGTGACGGCTGCGATAACGACTGCGCCTGGGAGTAACACCGAGACCCGCCCGCTTACCGGCCACGCTTTCGAGCGTGGCCTTTTTTTGTGCCCAACCCCCGTTTTCATTGACAGGGTCGCGCGGCAGGGCCGTTAACTTCTACGTAGGTTGCGGTGCCGGACCGCGCCCTGGGCGGAGCGATGAAAGCTCACACTTCGAGCCCCCCCGCCGACGCCTTGTTCTTAGCTGTCTGACCGTGCTGGCCGTGGCCTGCAAGGCCCTTAAGTAGTTAGACCCGGCTAGGCGGCGGCCTCGGCCGTCCGCTTCATCTCGCGTACCGAGTCGGCCAAGGCCGAGCGTTCGATGGTCCGTCTTATGGGGCCCGGTATCCAAAACCCGGTGTTGACGGACTGGCTACAGGTGGCCTCGGTCCGGCCATCGTCGAGGCTTTTCAGTTCGTAGCTGCCCTCGACCGCCGTCAGGTCGCCCTCGACCATTTCCCAGGAAAGTTTGGTGGGGCGGTGTCCCCGGTAGGCCAGAGTGTAGGAGATGGTGCGTATGACCATGTCTAGACGGAAACGCACCGTCCAACTGTTCGAGACCGGGTCGGAGCCGAGCAGCTCGGCCTCAAGCACCGGACCGAAGATCTCGGGGTAGCGTTCGAAATCGACCAGCAGGTCGAAGCAGGTCTCGACCGGGGCAGCGACCAGCTCGCTGTGGCTCTGCCTGTCCACGGCCCCGAGACTAGGCCCTAGGACGGGTCCGGACAAGTCTCGGGGGGCGGTCGCCCCGTTGGACCGTGTACGGAGTATATGACGCTATGCCGTCTGTCCGGATGCCTGCCGAGATACGTCCAATAGTCTGGCGCGGTGGCCGCTTGCGGCTGCTCGACCAGCGCAAGCTGCCCTCGCGTGAGGTCTGGGTCGAATGCAAGGGTGCTCGTTCTACGGCGCGGGCCATCCGTTCGATGGTCGTGCGCGGGGCACCGGCAATCGGCGTTACCGCGGCCTACGGCATGGCGCTCGAGTCCGCGCGCTTTAGACCTACTCGTATAAAGGACGACTTCGAGCGTGCCGCCCAGGTCCTACTTGCCGCGCGTCCCACGGCGGTCAATCTGGCCTGGGCGGTAGACCGCATGGGCCGTCTGGTGGCAGATGCCGGGCCGGGCGTTGACCGTGACAGGCTCGCGCGCGCCATGCGTGCCGAGGCCGTCGCCATTCACCGGCAGGACATAGAGATAAATCGCCGCTTGGGCGACCACGGCGCCCGGCTGCTGGCAAAGGCCGGCGGGGTGATGACCCACTGCAATGCCGGTGCGCTGGCCACGGCCGGTTACGGTACCGCTCTCGGGGTCATCCGTAGTGCCTGGGAGCAGGGGATCCGTTTCAACGTCTTTGCCACCGAGACCCGGCCTTATCTTCAGGGCGCCCGCCTTACCACCTGGGAACTTAAAAAGCTTCGCATCCCGGTCACCTTACTGACCGACAGCAGCGTCGGTAGTCTGATGCAGACGGGTTCGGTCGGCGCGGTCGTGGTCGGAACCGACCGGACGGCCGCCAACGGGGATGTGGCCAACAAGGTAGGGACATATCAGATAGCGGTCCTTGCCCGCCGTCACGGGGTGCCCTTCTACGTGGCGGCGCCGACCGCCTCTATAGACCTCGACTGTCCCGACGGCGAGGCAATCCCCATCGAGCAACGCGACCCGAGCGAGGTCACCCAGCTGGCCGGCCGTGAGATAGCCACCCGTGGGATACAGGTGATGAACCCGGCCTTCGACGTGACCCCGGCCGAACTGGTGACGGCGATAATAACCGAGGCCGGGGTGGTAAGGGGTGGCTATCGCGGAGGTCTGGCGCGCGCCGTAAAGCGTGTCTCGGCAGCCACGCGCCGTTAGCGTGCGTCGACGGGGAAAGAGGCGTATCCGGCAGCGGTGAGCTGTTTTCTGAGTTCGGCCAGCCCCGTCTTGGATGGGGCGTGTCCGACACGCACCCTGAAAAGTGACTCTCCACCGGACTGGGTCTCGAGCACCTCGATGTCGCTGAAATCCTTCATGAGCGCCGTTCTCAGCTCGGTGGCCTTGCCGTACTGACGAAAGGCGCCGACCTGAAGCGTGTAGAGTGGGCCGTTGTCCCTAGCCGGTTCGGTCTCTACGGCCGGTTCGGCGGTCTCAGGGACCTCGGGCTCGGGGCGGGGCGGGGGCTCGATGCTGACCTCGTAAGGCGTGCCCGATAGGAAGCTACGCCTTAGTTCACTGGGTTCTTCGGCCCCGGCCGTCGAGACCAGCGAGAAGGTGGCAAGGACAAAGGCGACGAGCCGGGTAAGGTAGGCGGGCAACAGCATAGGGGGCCGTCTAATATCAGGCGCCGAGTCGAGCGGCCAGCCTTAGGTGCTCGGGCGCACCGATTGCCGAGTCTGGCGGGTCGCCTTTGACGGCCGCCTTTTTGCGCAAACGGTGTAGTTTCTTTGTAAGGCCGAGCCGGTAGGACCTGGCCCCGGCCACACGGTCCGGGTCGATGTGGCCGCCGTCGATGGCCCGGGTCAGTTCCGACCAGGCTTCGAGCGAGGCCTGTTCGGTCTGACATACCATCACGATGTCGTTACCTGCGACCAGCGCCTCCACGGCAGCCTCGGCCGGGGTCATCAGGGCGGTGACGGCGCCCATCTCCAGGTCGTCGCTTATGACCACGCCCTTGAAGCCCAGCTCACCGCGCAGGCACTCTTCGATAGCCCGGAGGCTAAGACTCGCCGGGAGCTTGGGGTCCAGGGCCTCGGCGACCAGATGTGCGGTCATGACCATGGCCACGCCTTGGCGGGCGGCCTTTAGGAAGGGCGGGAACTCCACCCGCCGGAGCCGGGCGAGGCTGTGGCCGACCCGCGGCAGGTCCTTGTGTGAGTCCAGGTCGGTATCGCCGTGGCCGGGAAAGTGTTTGCCGCAACCGGCCACGCCGCCCTCGGCCAGTCCTTGCAAGTAGGGAAGTGCCGAGTGGATGACCATCTCGGGAGTGGTGCCGAAGGCCCGGTCGCCAATCACGGGGTTTGCCTCGTTGCTGTGGACATCGAGGACGGGGGCGAAGTTGAGGTCGAAACCGGCCGCCCGCAGTTCGCGGCCGTGCAGGCGGCCGGCCTCACGTACCAGACCGCCGTCGCCGTGGCTGCCCATCACCAGCGCCGGCGGGAGGCGGGTGAACCCCTCGGGGCTTCGGTCGACGCGGCCGCCCTCGTGGTCGATGGCTATGACAAGCTCGGGGTCGAGGTTCCTCAGCTCGGCGGTAAGCTCGAGGAGGCCGCCCAGCTCGGGCATATTGCGCGCGAAGAGAATTACGCCCATCGGGGCTATCTCGGTCAGCATTCGACGGCTGCTACTGGTCAGACGGGGTCCCTCTAGCCCGACCATCATGGCTTGCCCGGCGGCCTGTGCCGCCCCCCCTGTTTGCGCCCCCGGCACCCCTCCATAATGCCCGGAAAGCCGCATATTTAAAGGCTCTGCGCACACCCTGCCGGGGGGGTATAGACTGCGGCCATGAGGCGTGTTACCCCTGTTGGATTGGACGGGGAGGGAGCGGTGCCCGGGCGCCAGGGTCCCAGTGGCTGAGATACGGTATATAGCCGTTGAGGGGCCGATTGGCGTCGGCAAGTCCTCACTGGCCGAGCTTCTGGCCACCGAGTACGGTGCCAGGCGGGTCAATGAGCCACTCGATGAGAATCCTTTCCTACCCAAGTTCTACGAGGACCCGGAACGCTTCGCCTTTACGGCGCAGATTTCCTTCCTGGTAGAGCGCTACCGCCAGCAGCAGGAACTGGTCCAGATGGACCTGTTCGCGCAGTCGACGGTGGCCGATTACATCTTTGCGAAGGACCGCATCTTCGCGGAGTTGACGCTGACTGGCGAGGAGATGGCGCTCTACGAGCGCATCTACCGGTTGCTGGACAGCAGGGTGAGAAAGCCGGACCTGGTGGTCTTTCTGGATGCCAGCACCGAGGTCCTGCTGAGGAGATTGAAGCGGCGCGACAGACCTTACGAAAGGAAGGTCGGCCGTGAGTATTTGGAAAAGGTGGCCGAAGGCTACAGAGCCTTTTTCCACCGCTATGATGAGACGCCACTGTTGGTGGTCAACAGCTCGGACATCGACTTTGTCGATAATGGCGGCGACCTCGCCGACCTCGTTCGAGAAATAGGCTCCGTGGGACAGGGCGTCCAACATTACGTACCGCTCGGATCCGATTGAGCGGCACGGGCGTCCGAAAGGACGCCCTGCAAAGGGACCGGGACGGGAGACCAGCGGGGCGCTTGCCCCCGGGAACCAATGGGTTCCTATGCTTGGCCTTCCGGAGCGGTCCGGGAGGTTTTTTTATGGTTGGGTCGTTCGAAGAGGCCAAAGTGACCGTACCGGCACTTATGGCATCCAAGGGTCAGCGCCGTATCACGATGCTGACGGCCTACGATTTTACCTTTGCCCGTCTTGCCGACCGCGCCGGGGTCGATGTTCTGCTGGTCGGAGATTCCCTGGCCATGGTCGTTCAGGGCCACCAGAACACGCTCGGTGTGACCATGGACGAGATGGTCTATCACACCCGTATGGTGGCGCGCGCCAGCGAACGCGCACTGGTACTGGCCGACATGCCTTTCCTCTCATACCAGGTCTCGCCTGAGGAGGCCCTGGCCAATGCCGGACGCTTCATCAAGGAGTCCGGCGCCGAGGCTGTAAAGCTCGAGGGCGGCGTCAACATGGCTGCTACCGTCGAGCGCTTGGTTGCGGTCGACATTCCCGTGGTCGGCCACATCGGGCTTACCCCGCAGTCGGTACACCGAATGGGTGGTCATAAGGTTCAGGGCCGCCGTTCCGGAAAGGCCCCGGGTGCACGCCAACGGCTTATCGAGGACGCACGCGCGCTCGAGGAGGCCGGTGCCTCGATGGTGGTCATCGAAGGAGTGCCGGCCGAGCTGGCCGCCGAAATTACCGGTGCCATAGAGGTACCGACCATAGGCATAGGGGCCGGCCCTGACTGCGACGGCCAGGTGCTTGTCATGAACGATGTCCTCGGGCTTGAGGACCGCATCGCGCCTAAGTTCGTCAAGCGTTACGCCGAATTGGCCGCTGAGACCGGGCGCGCCATCTCCGACTACGTCGACGAGGTCAGGGCAGGGGACTTCCCGGCCCAGGAGCACTGCTTTACGGCACCGCGCGCGCTACGTGGCGCGTCCAACCGGCGTGCGACACCAATAAGGGGCGCTCGTACTAAACGATGAAGCTGGTCCGTAACATCGCCAAGATGCAGGAGCTGTCCCGCCAGATACGTTCGGGCGGGCTTCGGCTTTCGCTGGTGCCGACCATGGGCTACCTCCACGAGGGGCACCTGTCACTGGTGCGCCGGGCCCGCGAACTGTCCGACGTTGTTGTGGTGTCGTTGTTCGTCAATCCCACCCAATTCAACGACCCTGCGGACCTGGAGTCGTACCTGCGCGACGAGGAGAGCGACGGACGGCTTTGCCAGGCCGAAGGCGTCGACGTGCTGTTCGTGCCCGAGGCGGCCGATGTCTATGTCGATGGTGCCGCGACCACGGTCACGGTAGGGCGGCTCGGCAATGGGCTTTGCGGCGCCTCGCGTCCAGGCCATTTCGACGGTGTGGCCACCGTGGTCGCGGCCTTGTTCAATATGGTCGCGCCCGATGTCGCCGTGTTCGGCGACAAGGACTACCAGCAGTTGCAGATAATCCGCCGAATGGCCCGCGACATGCATTTCGATGTCGCAGTGGAGTCAGGCCCGACCGTCCGCGAGGACGACGGGTTGGCCATGAGCTCACGCAACGCCCGGCTCGACGCCGGTTCGCGCGAGGCGGCCGTTCTCGTGCCCGAGGCGTTGGCCTCGGCCCACCGGGCCTGGTGGGGCGGTTGCATCGACGCCGCCGAGCTTCTCGCCGTGGCCCGCGCTGTTCTCGAGGCGAACAACGACGCGATAGAAATCGACTATCTCGAACTGGTCGACGGCGAGAACCTGCAACCTGTTGCCGCCGCCTCGGCCGGCGCTGTCGTTGCGGTCGCCGTCAGGCTCGGCGGAGTCAGGCTTATCGACAATATCGTGCTCGGAAGTTCCGAGCTCGGTTATTCTGAACAATTCCGTAAGGAGCGTGTTGCCAAATGAACTCGACCGGCTCAATGCGCAAGATGATGCGGGGCAAGATTCACCGTGCCACGGTAACCGGCGCCGACCTTCACTATGAGGGCAGCGTGACGATAGATACCGACCTTATGGAACGATCGGGTATGATCGCCAACGAGGCCGTGCATATCTGGAACGTCACCAACGGCGAGCGTTTCGAGACCTATACCGTCGAAGGGCAGCCCGGTTCGGGTGTGGTCTGTATAAACGGTGCGGCCGCGCACAAGGTCTCGGTCGGTGACCTGGTTATCATAGCGGCCTTCGGATGGATGCCGGACCAAGAGGCCAAGGCCTGGAAGCCGAAGGTGGTGTTCGTCGACGGTTACAATCGTGCGGTCGAGACCGAGCGCGAGCACGAGGTCGGCGGGCAGTCGTTGCTTCGCAAGGTGACCGGCTAGGCCCGTCATGCTTGCCCGGCCAGTGCGGTGAGCGAGCCCGACCGCAGCCCCAGCGTTCTCAATCGCAAGGCCCGTTTTCGTTATCACATAGAGGAGTCGCTCGAGGCCGGGCTGGTCCTGCTAGGCTCGGAGGTCAAGGCCATACGCGAGGGCAAGGCCAATCTGACCGACGCATTCGTACGCATTAAGAAGGGAGAGGCCTTTCTCATCGGTTGCCACATCGGCGCCTATTCCGCGGCTCCTTCAGAAGCTCATGAGCCGGTACGCGAGCGCAAGTTGTTGCTGCACCGCCGCGAGCTCGACCGCTTGGCCGGCAAGGCCCGTGAGCGCGGCTATACGCTGGTCGTGACCAAGCTCTACTTCAAAGACGGGCGGGTCAAGGCCGAACTCTCGCTTGGTCGCGGCAAACAGGCCCACGACAAACGACGGGCCCTTCGCGAGCGGAGCCAGCGCGAAGAGGTCGCCCGCGCCATGCGCCGGCGGCGATAGCCGTCCTAGCTTTGTTCGGCCAGGGCCCGGCGGTCTAGCTTGCCCATGACGTTACGGGGCAGTTCGCCGGTCAGATGGTAGGCCCGGGGTCTTTTGTAGGAGGCAAGCTCACGCGTGGCCCGGTCGCGCAGCCGTTGTTCGAGGTCGCCGGGGTCGGTGCCCGGGTCGGCCACGACCCAGGCAACGACCACCTCTCCGAGGTCATCGTCGGCCCGTCCGACAGTCGCAAGCTCGGCCACGCCGTCTACCCCGGATAGCGCCGCTTCGACCTCGCCGGGGACCACGTTGGTTCCGCCCACGATGATGAGGTCCTTGAGGCGGCCGTCTATGTAGAGGTTGCCCTTTTCGTCGAAACGTCCGAGGTCGCCGCTGTGCATGTATCCGTCGTGGACCATTGCGGCCGTGGTATCGGTATCGTCGAGATAGCCCGCCATCACCGATGGGCCGGCCACGCAGACCTCACCACTTCGGGCGGCCCCGGGCGTTCCGGCGCGGTGGTAGCCGTCCTCGTGCCGGATGGTGATGGTGGTGCCGGGAAGGGCCCGCCCGACACTGCCGGCCACGGGGGCATCGGTCAGGTTGGAGCTTATTATGCCGCATTCGGTAAGGCCGTAACGTTCGACCAGTCCCACGCCGAAGCGGTCGCCGAAGGCCTGCCACAGGTCGCCGGGCAGTGGAGCCGAGCCGCAAAGCGCCAGGCGCAGTCCGGAAAGGTCATCGTCGGGATCGGCCGCTTCCAGGAGACGCCGGTACATCGTCGGAACGCCCATCGTGACGGTTATCCCTTGTTCAGCAATTGCGTCGAGGACCGCGCGCGGTTCGAAGCGAGGCAAGATACATATCTCGGCTGCCGACATCAGAGGGCCGTAGAGCGCCAACACCAGACCGTGGAAGTGGTGGGCGGGAAGCATGTGAAGGACACGGTCGTCCGGGCCTATTTGCCACAGCCGCATCAGGGCCTCGAGGTCATAGAGCAGGTTGGCGTTGCCGAGCTTGACGCCTTTGGGCTGGCCGGTGGTTCCCGAGGTGAAGATGATCAGGGCCAGGTCCTCGCCGTCCCCTTTTGCGCCCGCAACGCTCGGGGACAGCTCGTTGCCGAGCAGGGTCAGTGCCGGCCGGCAGCGGGCGACCAGGCGGCTGGTCTCGTTCTCGGTAAGGGACGGGTTTAGCGGGACCACCGTCAGCCCGGCGGCCAATGCGCCAAGGTGGACCGCCGCAAGTTCGGGGCTGCGCCGGGGGGCCAGCAGGACGCGGTCGCCGGGCTCGAGCCCGGCCTCGACGAAACGTTGTTGCCAGCCGACCGCCTGGGCGGCGATCTGTTCGCCGGTCAGAATTAGTGGTCGGCCACGGCCCGAGGCGTCCAAGAGGCCGAGCAGGGGCCGGGTCCCGGCCGTGGCCAGACCGGCGGATATGGCCTGGGCCAGGTTCAAGGCAAAGGGCTACTGGTCCTCTTTCCAGCGTTGGATGAGGCGTTCTTGGACTATGTTCTCGGGAGAGCGTGCGCTGCCCGTATCGTTGCCGTCCTGGCGAAGCTCGTGAATCTTGTCTATGGCCTCTTTGCCCGTGGCCATCCCGTGACGTGCCAGGTAGCAACCGGCGATGACCGCGGTGCGGCCCAGTCCGGTTGCGCAGTGGACCAGCGTGGGGCTGCCGCGCCCGTCGATCTCGGCGTCGATGGCGTCGAGTATCATCTGTAGCTCGCCGTCACCCGGCATCGAGCCGTCGTCGACGGCGTAACGCTCTATCTCGATAACCTCGCCGCGTTCCTCGCCGAGCGTCTCTAGACGGTCCTCGTAGTGTGCATAGTGAGCCTCATCGCCGACGGCGGCGCCTTCTTCCTCGTCCATAAGATTGATGACCGAGCGAATGCCGGCATCCAGTATGGCAGAGAGCCTGGAGTCCATGGCCGAGGGGTCCTGGCCACCGGGATGGCCGCCGGCAAGTAGCATGCCGGGAATCACCCAGAAGGATCCGGGGTAGGGTGGGGATTGGTCGCTCACCGGAGGAGCGTGGCCGCGGGCCACGCGAAGTGTGCCTCTACTTTGCCAAACTCCCCGGTCCTAGGTCAAGGCGCGGTGTTGATCGAGCTGGGGACGGGCTGGTATCCCCACTTCCGGGGATACCAGCCCGTCCTACCGGATTGCCTATCTAGAAGCCGCCGCCGCTCGTAGTGCCGCCGCCGCTCGTAGTGCCGCCGCCGTCAGTGCACATACAGTACGATTGTTCGCAATAGGTTGGCGTATTTCCCTGGCCCTCGCACGAGTCAAGACAGATAGTGCAGGCGCTATCGCTACCACCGTCGTACACCGTCGTCGTAGGTGACGAGGTGGTTGTCGTCGTGCTGGTAGTGGAGTAAACGCAAGTTCCTCCCGTCCCGCACTCGTTGTCGTTGTAGCAGCTGTAGCCGGTGTAATCTCCACCGGAACAGACACCCATGGCGTAGTCGTCGTAATCGTCGTATTCGTCGCCGGTGTAGTCACCGCAATAATCCGGCGGGCTATCGCTTTCGCACGGATCCTCTTCTCCGCCGCAATTCCCGTGGCACATGCTGTCGCACATGATGGGATCCCCGCCGTTGCTCATGCAGATCTCTTTGCACTGGTACATGCAGGAGTCCCAATCTCCACCCGTGGTGTCATCGAAGCACCAATCCGGCGGGTCCGTGCCCGCGCAGGGGTCGGCATCCGCCCAGCACCAGTCGGGTGGGTCGGTTCCCTGACAAGGGTCGTACTGGTCGGGCACGTCGAAGTCGTCAGAGTCTCCGCACCACGGCTTTGGGTTCATACCGCCGCAGGGGTCCTCATAACCTACTACATCGGCGCAGAACCCTTGGCCGGCTGCTTGGCTCACGCAGGGGGGGTCCCACTCGTAGTTACAGCAGTAATTGTCGGCTGCGCAGACTGCCTCGCAGACTTTGTCGTATTCTCCAGTGTCTCGTTTGCAGACTAAGTAAGCAGTGGTGCTAGCGGACTCGCTACTGCCGGAATCACAACCCGGCGTTCCGAAGGTGTTGGTACAGCAGTCGGCCTGGTCAACAGCGGTGGTCGTATCGGTCCAGCCGCCGCCGCCTTGGAAGGTCGGGCCGCCGGTAGCGCCGCCGCCACCGCTACCGCTACCGGTGGCGTCTCCACCCCACATGTTGCACCACGGTGCTGGGTTGTCCCCCCAGCAGGGGTTGTCGTCGGCCTCCGTCTCCCATTGGTCCTCGTCCTCACACCAGAAGGGCACAGTGCCCGTTTCGGAGTCCGGAGCGCAAGGGTCAGTGGCGGTGGCAAAGCAGCCGTCATCACCCACATCTTCCATG
>JAYGCK010000060.1:0-4269 GCA_046583395.1 Deltaproteobacteria bacterium | reverse complement strand
GAATCCCGGCGATGGGCTTTGGGCAGGTCATCCGGTCAATGCATCCGGACGTTGCCGAGGGGACCCGCTGTTTCGGCTTCTATCCGATGTCTAGGCACCTGGTCATCGAGCCCGGTCAGACCGGCGCTAATATAATGGATGCAGCGGAGCACCGGGAGGGCCTTTCTCCTTTCTACAACCAGTACGCCTGCTCGGATCAGGACGCGCTTTACCAGGCCGACCACGAGGACGTGCTGATGCTGTTGCGGGGCCTATTCATGACGTCGTTCCTGGCAGAGGACTTCCTGGGCGACAATGACTACTTCGGTGCCGAGTCGGTGCTGATCTCGAGCGCATCGAGCAAGACCTCTATCGCACTGGCCCACCAGGTATCGGGGGCCAAACGGGCCAAGGCTGTCGGGCTGACATCCGAGCGTAACCGTGAGTTCGTTGGTGGGCTCGGTTGTTACGACAAGGTGCTTACCTATGAGGAGGTAACGACCCTGGATGGGCAAAGCCCTGCGGTCTATGTCGACATGGCCGGCAGCGGCCCGGTCCTGCGAGCCATTCACGGTCACTTCGAGGATAGGCTGCGGCATTCATGCTCCATAGGTGCCACACATTGGGATAGTGACAATGACCGCGAAGGTCTGGCCGGGCCAGAACCGGTCTTCTTCTTTGCTCCCGAGCAGGGGCAAAAGCGCATAGCCGAGCTTGGCCCGGAGGGTTTCCAGGAGAGCCTGGCCTCGGCATGGTCAGGTTTTCGGGTGTTCACCGAAGGGTGGATGGAGATACGACGTGGTAACGGACGCGAAGATCTCGAGAAGAACTACACGGCTGCCTTGAGAGGAAGCGCAGATCCGAGCCAAGGTCAGGTGATCTCTCTTTGGGAGACTGATGAGTAGAAGAAGATCCCTTTGGGTGATCCCCGCCGTTCTCTATGCGGCTTTTTGCTTTTGGTACACCAACACCGAGGGCCCGATGACGAGCGATGAGATAGAGGCTGTTCTTGAACGGGCGACAGATGGCGGCGCGGCTGACGAGAGGATCGCCCAGTTGCGAGAGTTCATGGAGTCCGATGACGGCGGTCAGTTCCTCATGTTCAACTCACTCGATATGGCCGATGATCCACCAGAGGTCGAAGGTGCATCACCGGATGAAGATGCCGATCAGTTAATGGCGCGTTACATGGATTACATGTTCCCGGAGATGTTTAAGAGAGGCTGCCATCCTGCTTTCTTCGGTGCTTCGCTTAGCAACGCCCTCGATCTTAGTGGCATCGAAGGTGCCGAGTCATGGGACAGGGCAGTGCTGGTTCGTTATCGCAGCCGGCGCGATATCCTTGAGATCTCTGGCAACCCGGTCTTTCGCGGCAGGCATAAGTTCAAACTGGCAGCGTTGGATAAGACCATCGCCTATCCGGTCGAGCCCTTGGTCTATCTTAGCGATTTAAGGTTCCTGCTGGCGCTTATACTGCTGGCCGGCGTGGCACTAAGTGACGTGCTGATCTACGGGCGCGGCCGCTAGCGAACAGTTCTAGTCGACGAACGAGACCTCGTCGCCGATCTTGACCGAACCTGCGGTCAGCGTGCGTGCGTAGGCTCCAAGGTTCTGATTTGCGTCGCGTACAATCGTGCGTAGCACCGAGGGGTCTTTCGGCAGCTCGGTCGTTTCCTGAGTGGTCATAACGCACCGAACGGTAGGGGTGGTCACCTCAACTATTGCATCACCGATCTTTAGTCGGCGGCCTCCCCACTCAGCTTCGACCAAGCCGGTGAGGGCAGGATCGGTTTCTATGACGAGGTTCGGTCGAAAGCGTGAGACATCAAAACGTGCCGATGGGTTTTGCGCGGAGATCGCCTTCAGCGAGGCGGTCGTCAGGATGTGTAGCGGGAAAGCATCGAAGTAGGTCCCCAGCGGCGATCCGAACTCCATTAACTCCGGTGGAAAGACGGAGAGGTCGGGGAGCGGTTCATCCGGCGTTCTCCCAAATATCTGTCGCAACTCGGCCTCGAAGTCTTCGTTATCTGGTGTCCCGCGCCGGTAGTGGTCTTTGTCGTTGCTTGGTCGCTGTGGCCACAGTGTGACCTCACGTTCGACCAGCTTGGATAGCTGAGCCGAGGCATCCGGGTCGGTGGTGTTGAAAGAGCTTCCATCAGGAAGCGTCATCTGTGCCACGGGAACCGGCGCTCCCTCTATAGGTTCCTCTGTGTATGTGGCGGTGCAGCGCATCAGCGCCGGCAACTTCTTTGCGCCACGGATCTCTCCGGCCTGCTCATCTCTAAGAGCCCAGCCGCGGTCGCCGGGGATGCCTTGGTCGGCCAAACGGGCCTGTGTGAGGCTCTCACCGGCCATCGATTTGACCGGGTAACGGCGTATCTCTGCTATCAGGCCTGCAACGGGACTAGTGGGCATGTTTGGAACCGTGCTTGGTGCACCCGGGGCCGTATATAGCACGGCCTGCTCTTACGGGGCTAGGCTGGGTTGCTAAACTGTAGGGCCCCATCCTCCAGAGGCGCGCGGGCGATCATCTTCTTGTCGCGGATATAGTTTTGGGTGTTTAGCCAAGGTTCTCGGTCACTCTGTTTCGGGAAAAGATGTATTCCGCGTTTTATGTATCCGGCTGGGAAGGCGTCGATCCACGGATGTTCGGGCATGTTGAGATCTTCGCTGCGAAGTTCCGGCATGCACTGTCGCATACCAGTATCGTCCAGGTGATTGATCAGACGACAGGCGTAGCGAGCGGTCAGGTCAGCGCGCAGAGTCCATGAGGCGTTGATATAGCCGAATGTCTGAACCAGGTTTGGAACACCCGAATACATCATGCCCTTGTAGGTCCAGGTGTCTGGAAAACTGACCGGATTGCTGTCTACGCTGAACTGCGCACCGCCGAGTTGTTTCAGGCTCAGCCCGGTGGCTACGATGATTATGTCTGCGTCGAGCTCTTTGCCGGACGCAAGCCGAATGCCGCCCTTGGTGATCCGGTCGATGTGGTCGGTGACGACCGATGCCTTGCCGGCATTGATCGCCTCATAGAGATCCCCGTTGGGAATCAGACAAACCCGCTGGTCCCACGGGTTGTAGTCCGGCGTGAAATGCTTATCGATGTCGTAGTCCGGGCCGAGGTTCTTCCTGACTTTTCCCAGAAGGTACTTTTTGACCCTTTCAGGGTTTGTCCGGGTCTTCTTGTAGAAGTAGTGCTGAAAGAAAACATTCTTTGCGCGGGTAATCGAGTAGGCGATCGACTCGGGCAAAATCTTACGCAGGGCATTGGCGATGATGTCCTTGTCGGGGAAGGCGACCACATACGTCGGCGATCGTTGTAGCATGGTGACCTGCGCCGCGTCCCGTGCCATGTCCGGCACGATCGTCATCGCGGTTGAGCCACTACCAATGACGACGACGCGTTTTCCGGCGTAGTCGATATCTTCGGGCCAGAGTTGGGGATGGAACATTGGGCCTTCGAAGTCTTCTTCGCCGTCGAAGTGCGGACGGTAAGGTTCGTCGTAGCTATAGTAACCGGTGCACATCAGCAGCACTCTGCAAGTAATCGTTTCCCTCGCTCCGTCTTTGGTTGTGGTCGCTACGTCTAGCGACCACTGCGCGTTCTCGCTCGACCAGGCGGCGTGTTCGAGGTTGCGATTGAAGAGGATGTTGCGGCGGACGTCGTGCTCGTCCGCGGTCTCGTTCACGTAGTCGAGGATGGACGCGCCATCGGCAATCGCCTTCTCGGCCCGCCAGGGCTTGAAATCGTAGCCGAGAGTATGCATGTCACTGTCCGAGCGAATTCCTGGATAACGGTACAAATCCCACGTGCCACCGACCGCCGCGCGGCTTTCAAGGATCGCGTAGGTCTTGCCCGAGCACTCGCGCTGTAGGTGGACGGCGGCGCCGATGCCAGAGAGTCCGGCCCCCACGATCACCACGTCGAATTGAGTCATGTTGTTTCCATCCATTGCTTTTGCGGAAGTTACTCGGCGGTCAGCGGTGGGTCCAACCGTACGGTACTGGGCTTTGCCACATTTATCCCCATTTGGGGGGCAGGCGCTCCCTGGACAATGGTGGGGCAAACTTCGTATGCTTAACCATATATGTGCACCGTCATCTTCGGGAGGCATTCCATGCGTAAGTCAGCAGTTTTGTTCATCGTGTCTTTAGTCGTCCTGTCTGTTACGGCAAAGCCTGCTTTGGCTGACTTCACCAAAGGTCAGCTGAAGTGCCGAGACGCTATTTCCAAGGGTTTTGCGAAGTTGGTACAGACGGCAGATAAAACTATTGCGTCGTGCCATA
>JAYGCK010000051.1:0-2603 GCA_046583395.1 Deltaproteobacteria bacterium | reverse complement strand
TTGTCAGTACAGATTCCGTAGCTTCCAAGGATGCATCTATTCTCACAAGAAGAATATGGCCTCCGCTGCCTGGTGCAGCTAAGCCGCGCCGGCGGCGGGCCGCTTCGTATCCAAGACATAGCCGAGGCCGAAGGCATGAGCGCCGATTATGTGGCCAAGCTCATGCGGGCGCTTCGCCAGGGCGGTCTGGTGACCAGCACGCGCGGGGCATCGGGCGGTTATAACCTGGCCCGAGCAGCCGGGGAGATAAGCGTCTGGGAGGCCATCGACGTGCTTGGCGGGGGGCCGCTCTTTAGCGCCGACTTCTGCGAATCGCATCCGGGTCAGATGCGCGACTGCGTGCATACCAGCGACTGCGCCATCCGCGGTCTGTGGCGCTCGGTGAGCGACCTGCTCGACAACTTCCTACAGTCGGTGACCTTGACCGACCTGACCGGCCAGGAACTGTCGCCGGTGGATTGGCTGGCCCGCTCAGGCGGCGAGGCCAATCAGGGCCAGGTCTGATGGCAGATACCGACCAGGCCCGCGACCTCATCGAGGAGCGCGGCGAGTACAAGCACGGCTTTGTCAGTGAGGTCGATAGCGAGGTCGCCCCTCCCGGACTCGGCGAGGATACCGTCCGGCTGATCTGGGAAAAGAAGGGCGAACCCGACTTCATGTTGGACTGGCGGCTCAAGGCCTACCGCCGCTGGCTCGACATGGCAGGTGAGGGCGAGCCGGGCTGGGCAAAGGTCAGCTACGAACCGATTGATTATCAGGCCATCAGTTACTACGCCGCTCCCAAGGCCAAGGCTGACCTCAAGAGCCTCGACGAGGTCGACCCCGAGCTGCTTCGCACCTTCGAAAAGCTCGGCATCCCGCTCGAAGAACAGGAGATGCTCAGCGGTGTGGCCGTCGATGCGGTCTTCGACAGTGTTTCGGTGGCCACCACCTACAAGGACAAGCTGGCCGAGTTGGGCATCATCTTCTGTTCCTTCAACGATGCGCTAAAAGAACATCCCGAACTGGTCCGAAAGTATCTGGGCTCGGTCGTGCCGCATTCGGACAACTTCTATGCGGCGCTCAACTCGGCGGTCTTCAGTGACGGCTCTTTCGTCTATGTGCCCCCCGGCGTGCGTTGCCCGATGGAGCTATCGACCTACTTCCGTATCAACACCGCCAACACCGGTCAGTTCGAACGCACGC
This sequence comes from Deltaproteobacteria bacterium, assembly GCA_046583395.1. Classification (GTDB taxonomy): domain Bacteria; phylum Desulfobacterota; class Binatia; order UBA1149; family CAYXZP01; genus CAYXZP01. The sequence goes on along the minus strand of JAYGCK010000051.1, from coordinate 1,418 downwards.
TGATAGTGGCCGACGAGGGTGCTTACGTTAGCTACCTGGAGGGCTGTACGGCGCCTATGCGTGACGAGAACCAGCTGCACGCCGCGGTCGTAGAGCTTATCGCTCACAAGGACGCCGAAATAAAGTACTCCACCGTTCAGAACTGGTACCCCGGCGACAAAGAAGGCCGCGGGGGCATCTACAACTTCGTCACCAAGCGAGGCAAGTGTGCGGGCGAGCGCGCCAAGATTTCCTGGACCCAGGTCGAGACCGGTTCGGCCATCACCTGGAAGTACCCGAGCGTCATCCTCCAGGGCGACGATTCGGTCGGCGAGTTCTACTCGGTCGCCGTAACCAACAACCGTCAGCAGGCCGATACCGGGACTAAGATGATCCACATCGGCAAGAATTCGCGCAGCACCATCATCTCAAAGGGCATCTCGCTGGGCCGTGCTCAGAACAGTTACCGGGGGCTGGTGCAGATAGGCCCCAAGGCCGACGGCGCGCGCAACTATTCCCAGTGTGACTCGCTGTTGATCGGTGACGAGTGCGGCGCCCACACCTTTCCATACATAGACGTCCGTAACGCCAGCGGGCAGGTCGAGCATGAGGCTTCGACCTCCAAGGTAGGCGAGGACCAGATCTTCTATTTGAACCAGCGCGGCATCCCCACCGAGAACGCCGTGTCGATGATAGTCGGCGGGTTCTGCAAGCAGGTCTTCAAGAACCTGCCGATGGAGTTCGCCGTAGAGGCACAAAAACTGCTCGAGGTCAGCCTCGAGGGTTCGGTGGGTTAAGGCGATGCTGTCAATAAAGAATCTGCACGCCGGAATCACCGACAACGAGATACTCCGCGGCATCGACCTAGAAGTGGCCGCCGGCGAGGTCCACGCGGTGATGGGTCCCAACGGTTCGGGTAAAAGCACTCTGGCCCACGTGTTGGCCGGCCGCGACGTCTACGAGGTCACCGAAGGGCAGGTGCTCTACGGCGGCCGCGACCTGTTGGCGATGAGCCCCGACGAAAGGGCGCGCGAGGGCGTGTTCCTGAGCTTTCAGTATCCGGTCGAGATCCCCGGCATCACCACGGCCTACTTCCTCAAGGCCGCGCTCAACGAGATGCGCAAGCACCGCGATGAGCCCGAGATGGACGCCATGGACTTCCTCGAGCTGGCCCGTTCGAAGACCGAGCTGGTCGGTATGGACGAGGCCTTCCTGCACCGGGCCTTGAACGAGGGCTTCTCGGGCGGTGAGAAGAAGCGCAACGAGATATTCCAAATGGCGGTGCTCGAGCCCAAGCTGGCCGTCCTCGACGAGACCGACTCGGGGCTCGACGTGGACGCCCTTCGCACCGTGGCCGAGGGTGTCAATGCGCTTCGCGGTCCCGACCGCGCGATCGTGGTCATCACGCACTACCAACGGATACTCGACTATCTCAAGCC
>JAYGCK010000085.1:0-9131 GCA_046583395.1 Deltaproteobacteria bacterium | reverse complement strand
TCTGCCCCATTTTTACGCAAACCCCTCCTGTCGCGGCGCCAATTTCTCAGCACCGTCGTCCGACTTCCCCCGAGACTGATGTTCCGGCCAGTTCGATGGTCGGAGTTCTGGTTAAGCTCGTTTGCCCGTCGTCAGATCGGGGGGCGTTATCCAATTCTCTCCTTCGGGAACCTGTTTCGGTTTGATGCGACAGATGCTGTCGCATCAGTGCGCATCGTCTACGGTCCCGTGAACACGAATGCAACAAAAAAATTTCCGCCATGCGTTTTTGCTGGCGTTTTTACACGCGCACCAAAACGCGTTCGCGCACCGCCACCGATGGTGCCTGCTTTCTCCGCGTTATCACTAGGAAAACTCCGCACCGACGTTTTGCGTTGCGCACGTGCGAACCTATCCGTTAACGACGTAAAACCCGTGCTCGAAACATCCTTGCAGGAGCGCATTAGAACAACGCAAAGTGTTGCGTAGAAGAACCCCGAACCTGCATCTGTTCATTAGAAACTCTGCACGCCGACACACAATTTGTCCGCAGCGACGCCTTCGGTCTCCTTGGAGAACATTTTGCATGCTCGGGCTGCTTCCTTTTTTGTAGCAAGGCCCCCCCGACCGGGTCTGTGACCGACAATGGAAACCCTTTTTGCCCACACCTATCTCTTGATTACCGGCAAGCTGGCCGCCGGCGGCCTGCTTGCCCTTGCCGTTCCGCCCTTTACCCGGCTCGAACGGGGCTTTTACAGCTCCAGCGGGGCCGTTTACCTGGCCGCGGCCTGGCTGATGTTCGGCGGTGACCTATACCTGTACCTGTCGCAGACCGGCCAGGGGCCAGTTGAGGCGCTCCCGCTTGCCCTCTGGGGACTCTTCTCTCTGCTCTTTACGGCCTATTACCTGACCCTCTACGTAGAAATGCCCGTTCTGCGGGCAAAGCTCTTCCCAGCCGCGCTCATCGCCGGCTTTGCCGCGCTGGCCTCGAGCGCCGTGGGTCTCGCGCCCCAAGGGGCCGCGTGGCCGGCCCTGCTCGGCTACGTAACGGTTCTATGGGCCGGAGCGGCCATAACGGGGGCGGCCGTGACCGGCATGTTGCTCGGCCACTGGTACCTTATCGATACCGGTCTGGACCTGGCCCCATTCTCGTCGATGCTGGCGTACTGCCGGCGCTGTTTGGTGGTCGAATTTTCCGTGGTCGCCGTGGTCCTTGTGGCTCTGGCCCTGACCGCGCTCGGGGCAGACCCCGTTTGGCGTGAGCCGTTGGGCCTGGCCTTCTCATCGCGCTACGCGCTTCTGGTCGCCGGGCGTTTACTTTCTTGGGCCATGGCCGCGGTCTTGCTTTTCATGGCCGCACGCACCCTGGCCATACCTCAGACCATGGCGGCCACCGGACTGTTCTATATAGAGGCCCTGGTCGTCTCGGTCGGGCAGATAGTCGCGCACTGGTTGTTGTTTCGTACCGGCTTGCCGCTGTAGGCCGCCAAATCTGCCCGCGACTTGCAGGCCTGCACGGGCTTTGGCGCAAAGATGCCAGGTTGTCTGGCTAACCTGATGGGGTTAGCATCGGCTGCTTACGAGCTTGATGGACACGGCAACTAAGGAACAAGGCTGGAGAGAGCTTCTCGCCGACAGGGTGCCCGAGGAGTTGGCTCGTGAGATTGAGATCTACGAGACCCAGCTCGAGCTAAAGCGTCAGGGTAAGGTCGAGGACAAAATCTTCGGCGAGACCCGGCTCAGACGCGGCGTATACGGCCAGCGCTACGACAACGGCAAGCGTCACGATGGCGTGGCCGAAAGAGCCCTCGACCTGCCGGACGGGCTCACCAAAGGCCCCGAGACGGTCTGGGATGCGCCGGGCATGCAACGCATCAAGATTCCTTTCGGCGGACTGACGGCCGGGCAGATGGAGGAACTGGCCGATTTGGCCGAAGAGTACTCCGACGGCATCCTCCACGTCACCACCCGTCAGGACTTCCAGTTCCATTACGTGCATATAGAGGACACCCCCGACCTGATGACGCGGCTGGGCTCGGTCGGCATCACCACCCGCGAGGCCTGCGGAAATTCGGTCAGAAACGTCACCGCTTGCCCCTTGGCCGGGGTCTGCCGCGACGAGACCTTCGATGTAACCCCCTACTCGGCCGCCTGCGCAGAGTTCCTGCTCGGCCACCCCGACGTCCAGGACTTCGGACGCAAGTTCAAGATTGCCTTCTCGGGCTGCGAGCAGCACGCCTGCGGGCTGGTCAACATGCACGACCTCGGATTCATCGCGCGCACGCGAACCGAGAACGGAACCGAACAGCGTGGCTTCGAGATGTACGTGGGCGGCGGCTTGGGCACCATTCCGCACGAGGCCAAGCTGTTCGACGAATTCGTGCCCGAGGACGAGATATTGCCGCTGGCGCAGGCCATCTCCCGGGTGTTCGCCCGTCTGGGAGAGAAGAAGAACCGGGCTCGGGCACGGGTGAAGTTCCTGATCGCCAAGCTCGGCATCGAAGAGTTCCGCCGCCTGGTCCTCGAGGAACGCCAGCAGCTGCCCGCCGACGAGCGCTGGGGCGGGTATGTAGCCGAGGCTCGCGGCTTCTCGGAAGCCGGGCTCAAGCCGGCCAGCCCGCTCAACGGCACGGCCACCGGACCGGCCTATGAGACCTGGTCGGCCTCCAACGTCTACCAGCAGCGCCAAGCGGGCTATGTGGTGGCCACGGTGACCCTTCCCCTGGGCGACCTGACCTCGGGCCAGATGCGCGGGCTGGCCGATATGGCCCGCCGCTTTTGCGGTGACACGGTCCGCACCACCGTAGAACAGAACATGGTCTTTCGCTGGGTAAGCGAGGCCGACCTGCCCGAGCTCTTCCGCGCCCTTGAAGAGATAGGCCTGGCCGCACCCGGTGCCGGCACCGTGGTGGACATAACCGCCTGCCCCGGCACCGACACCTGCAAGCTCGGTATCGCCTCCTCGCGCGGGCTGGCCCGCCAACTGAGCGCCCGCCTGGCAGCCGAGGCCGACCACACCGACGAGGCCGTGCGCGGGCTTCGCATCAAGATCAGCGGATGCTTCAATTCCTGCGGCCAACATCACATAGCCGACCTCGGCTTCTATGGAGTAAGCCGCAAGGTCGGTGGCACCACCGTCCCTCACTTCCAGGTCGTTTTGGGGGGTAAGTGGCACGACAACGGCGGTGCCTACGGGCTGGCCGTCGGCGCGGTCCCTTCCAAGCGGGTCCCGGACCTGGTCGGACGGCTGACCTCGCAATTCTTGGCCGAACACGCCAAGGGCCAGAGCTTCCAGGATTGGATAGCAGGCATGGGCAAGAAGGGACTCAAGGCCCTTCTCTCAGAGTTCACCGAGGTCCCGGCATATGAGCAGGACTCCACTCTGTACTCGGATTGGGGTGACCCGCGTGAGTTCACCATCAGCGACCTCGGCACCGGCGAGTGCGCCGGCGAGGTCGTCTCCCAAGCCGAGTTCGACCTGCAAGCGGCCGAACGCGAGCATTTCGAGGCTCAAATCGCCCTGGAGGAGGAAGAGTTCCAACGCGCCGACGATACCGCCTACGGGGCCATGCTAGAGGCCGCCCGTGGACTGATACGGATGCAAGAGCCCGACCTGGACCGCGAGCCCAATACTATAATCGCCGAATTTCAAACACGCTTTGTCGATACCGAGTTGTTCTTCGACAAGTACGCCGGCAGCAAGTTCGCCAACTACCTCCTACACCGACACGCCGACCACGCGCGCACCTACGACCGCGAGCAGGCCTTCCAGCTAATCGAAGAGACAGCCCTGTTTATAGAGGCCGCCCACGCATGCCACGGCCGCATGCTCGAACAGGCCGCCGCGACCCCGGCCCCCCCGGCCTGACCGGCCCCGGCCCACACGGCAAGCAATGGACCCGCACAAGCTTGGGATAAAGATATTCCTCGACCCGCCGGTCGATGTTCCCGCCGAGATCCTCATCCCCATATTCCACCGCTGGATACAAAACGGCGCCGTCGAAGGAACGCTCATAGACGTAGCCGACTACAGCCACGTCCCCGGCGGCCCCGGCGTCATGCTGGTAGCCCACGAAGCTCACTACGGACTCGACCAGGGCGGCGGTCGTCCGGGCATGCTCTACAACCGCAAACGGCCCTACGAGGACGGTCTGGCGCTCGACGGTCGTCTGCTGGCCGCTGTCCGGGCCACGCTGCGCGCCTGTGTACAGCTCGAGTCCGAACCGGAGCTGGCCGGCACCGGCCTTAGCTTCGATGCCGGGAGCCTGGAGCTGGTCTTCTTCGACCGCCTGCTGGCACCCAACGACGACAAGGGACGCGCAGCCACCCAGGCCCCGGTCGGAGCCTTTCTCGACACCGTCTGGGGCAAAGGCGCCTGGCAGCTGGCCGACGACGAAGGAGACCCCCGCCGCGCGCTCACGCTCCTGGCCCGTGCCAGCGACCGGCCCGGGACCTGCGCCGAGCTGCTGGCCCGTCTCTAAGCGAACAGCATCTCGTGCACGGCCATTCCGGCCGGCACCATCGGGAACACCCCCTCTTCGGGCGGGATTGCTATATCGATGAGCGCGGGGCCATCACAGGCAATCAGTTCCTCGAGCGCCGGACGGAGTTCGTCGATGTGCCCGGCCCTGAGACCGAGCGCACCGTAGGCTTCGGCCAACTTGGCAAAGTCGGGCAAGGCATCGAAGTAGGACTCCGAGAAACGCCGCCCGTAAAACTTGTCCTGCCACTGCCGGACCATCCCGAGATTGCGGTTGTTCAAGACCACCGTCTTGACCGGGATTTTGTACTGGACGGCGGTCGACATCTCCTGCATGTTCATCTGAATGCTGCCGTCACCGCTGATGCAGAGCACCGGGCGCGAAGGGTCGGCAAAGGCCGCCCCTATCGCGGCCGGCAGGCCGTAGCCCATCGTTCCCAGCCCGCCCGAAGTTAGAAAGGAGCGCTCGCGGTCAAAGCCGAACAACTGGGCCGTCCACATCTGGTGCTGGCCAACGTCGGTACTGACGATAGCATCGCCGCCGGCCAGGTCTTGGAGTTCGTCAAAGACGGCCTTGGGCAGGATGAGCCCGTCGCGGGTACGCTCGTAGCCAAGCGGCTTCTGCTCGCGCCACTCGCCTATGCGTTGCCGCCATGGGGCCCAGGCCTGGCGCGAGGTCTTGAAGAACTCGCGTTCACGGACCTGCTCGAGCATCAACTCCAAGACGTTGCCAACATCACCGACGATGGGCACATCGCAGGGCACGTTCTTGGCGATCGAGGACGGGTCGACGTCGACGTGCACGATGCGTCCGCGCGCCTGGGGGGCGAACTGCTCGGTGTCGCCGGTGACACGGTCGTCGAAACGGGCGGCCAGACACACCAAAACATCGCAGTTCTGGACGGCCATGTTGGTCCAGTAGCCGCCGTGCATACCGAGCATGCCGATGTTGAGTTCGTCGGAGGCCGGGTAGGTGCCCAGCCCCATCACGGTGGTGGTCACCGGCGCACCGAGCATACGAGCCAGTTCGGTCAGCTTTGCCGCCGAACCACCCCACTGCACGCCACCACCGACATAGAGCAACGGCCGTTCGGCGCCCTCTAGAAGGTCCAGCGCCTTGGCGACCTGGCGGCGGTTACCGCGCACGGTCGGCTTGTAGCCGCGGATGCTGACGTCCTCGTCGGCCCCGTACTCGGCACTGCCGGTCTGTATGTCCTTGGGCAAATCGACCAACACGGGGCCGGGACGGCCGCTGGCGGCGATGTAGAAGGCCTCCTTGATGGCACGCCCGATGTCGGCCACGTCCTTGACCAGGAAGTTGTGCTTGGTGCAGGGCCGCGTGATGCCGACGATGTCGGCCTCCTGGAAGGCGTCGTTGCCGATTAGCGCGGTGGGGACCTGCCCGCAAAGGACGACCAAGGGGGTCGAGTCCATATGGGCATCGGCCAGACCCGTGACCGTGTTGGTCGCACCCGGGCCCGAGGTCACGATGACCACGCCGGGGCGGCCGGTGACACGGGCATAGCCCTGGGCCATGTGGGTGGCGCCCTGTTCGTGGCGCACCAGTATGTGCCTTATCGGCGCATCGTAGAGCGCGTCGTAGGTGGGGAGTATCGCGCCCCCCGGATAGCCGAACACGATATCGACACCCTCACGGACGAGTGCTTCAACGATAATCCGCGCTCCGGTGAGCGTCTCGGATGCCTCGGTCCTTTGGTTTGGGGCCGCGGACGCGGCCTGACGGCTTGCTGTCATCTTCTATGCCCGGCTGGTGTGGCCGGCCTCCTATCCATGCGCCCGGACTGGTTACCGGTACGCGAACTCGCCCGATTCAGGGTACGGAGGGTCCCTACAGGGCGTACTCAGGCAATATTACAGAGCTATTGCCGCCTGTTCAAGGGGTGGCGGCAGAGGCTAGCTCAGCGGCATCGGCGTAGTGGTCACCGCCGACTTCGGCCAGAAGATCGGCAAGGAGGGCCCAACCGGCGCTGGCATCGCCCGGAGGAGAGACCGCTGCGACCGAACTCTGGACCAAACCGGCCCGGTTCATGAAAGAGGCCTGGCCCTCGAAGTGAGAACCGACCGCGAGCAGGTGGTCGGCGTAGGCCGCAGTCTGCCCGTAACGGTCTGCGGCCACCGTGGTCACCGCGAGCGATTCCAGAAAGACCGGCCAGTCGCCGCCACCGGCGGCAGGATCGGCCCTTACCACGAGCAGGGCCGCAACCCCGGCCGGTGGCGCTTCGGTCTCGACGAAACCGAGGTCGAGCAGGCCACGGCGGTTGGGATGGCGGTCGGCAGAGATAAGCAGGCCGTCGTCCTCTATGCCCAAATCCTCGGCCGGCAGCATCAACAGACGGGCACCGCCTAACCTTTCGGCCAGGCGCAGCAACAGAAAGCCCTCTTCCAGCGACACATCGGCCGACACGAGTATGGCCACCGGCTCCGCGCCGGCCAGGGCCCGTGCTGCGATAGGCACCGCCTCGTCGGTGGCGCATTCGACCATCTTCTGGCCGCTTCGTAGTAGGCTGGCCTCTACGCGCTCGCCGTTACGGTTACCGAGGTGGGTTCGCCTGCCCGCGTCGCACATCCAGTAGCCGTTAACATCAGGATTGAAGCGCGGCTTTATTCTGTAGATCTCGTCTTGGCGCGAATCGACGTTAACGCTACATCCGGTCGCGCATCCGGTGCACACCGCCTCATGGGTCTCGAGATACCAGACCCTTTTTTGGAAGCGGAACTCACGGCTGGTCAGAGCGCCGACCGGACAGACATCGACGATGTTGGTCGCGTAGTCGTTGTTCACCGATGCACCCGCACCAAGGCACAGCTCTGAGCGATCACCACGTTCCTTGATGGTCAGCTCGTGGGTCTCGGTGACCTCGTCGAGGAAGCGCACGCAGCGGGTACAGAGAATGCAGCGCTCCTGGTCGAGCATTATGTCGGGGCCGACCGGAAGGACCTTGCCTTTGGCCACCTTGTCGGCAAGTCCGAAGCGGCTCTGGTGGCCGCCATAGTCCATATAGTACTCCTGCAACATGCACTCACCGGCCTGGTCACAGACCGGACAGTCGATTGGGTGGTTGATGAGCAAGAACTCAAGCACGGAACGGGTCGCGCCCCGCACCTTGTCGTTATCAGTCTCGACCACCATGCCGTCCTGCACCAGCGTGTTACAGGCTATCTGTAGCTTGGGAAGTGGATTGGGCTGCTTGTCGGAAAGCGCCTTGATATCGACCAGGCAGATACGGCAGTTGCCCGCCACAGAAAGGCCCGGGTGGTAGCAGTAATGCGGCACTTCGGTGCCGGCACGCTCGGCCGCCTCCACGACGTTGATGCCACGTGGCACCTCGAGACCGACCCCGTTGATAGTTACCGTGCAGGTCTGGTCGCTCATCTCTTCAAGCCGCCCGGCAGACCACCGCGCCGGCAGGACATGTGCCGCGGCGCAGATGGGCCTCAAACTCGTCACGGAACTTGCTGATGAAGCTTTGCACCGGCATCGCGGCCGCATCCGAAAGCACGCATATGGTGGTCCCGATCATCCCCGAGGCCACATTGTCGAGCAGGGCAAGGTCGTCGGGCCCGCCCTCCCCTTCGTCGATACGGGCCAGTATCTTCTCCAGCCAGCCGGTCCCCTCGCGGCAGGGCGAACACTGACCGCAGGACTCGTGATGGTAGAACGCCGATATGGTCCTCAGTGCCGTCACCATGCAGGTGGTTTCGTCCATGACGATAATCCCGGCCGACCCGAGCATGGAACCGGCAGCGGCCACCGAATCGAAGTCCATGGCCAGGTCTATCTCGTCGGCCTTTAGCACCGGCACCGACGAACCGCCCGGGATGACGGCCTTTAGGGCCCTGCCGCCGAGCATGCCGCCGGCATGTTCGTAGATGATCTCCCTCAACGAGGTCCCCATCGGCAGCTCGTAGACTCCGGGACGCTCCACATGGCCGCTGACACAGTACAGCTTGGGGCCAGGGGCGCTCTCGGGACCGATCGAACGAAACCATGCGGCCCCGCGTCCGATGATATGCACGACACAGGCCAGGGTCTCGACGTTGTTGACGATGGTCGGGCAGCCGAACAGTCCGTGTACGGCCGGGAACGGCGGCTTGATGCGCGGGTAGGCCCGCTTGCCCTCCAGCGACTCGATCAGCCCGGTCTCCTCGCCGCATATGTAGGCCCCGGCCCCGAGATGAACATGGATGTTGATCTCCGAACCGCTACCGCAGGCGTCCGGGCCAAGCAGACCACGCTCGTAGGCCTGGCCGACCGCTCGCTCGATGACCTTGTGTCCCTGGCCGAACTCGCCACGGATGTAGATGTAGGCGTCCCGGCAACCGATAGCGTGGCTGGCGATGAGCATGCCCTCTAGGAGTTGGTGCGGGTCACCTTCGATGATGGCCCGGTCCTTGAAGGTGCCGGGCTCGCTCTCGTCGGCATTACAGACCAGGTAGACCGGCCGGCCGGTGTCTTGGGGAACAAAACCCCACTTGAGACCGGTCGGAAAGCCTGCGCCACCCCGGCCGCGAAGACCGGCGGACTTTACCTCGGCCGTGACCTCGGCCGGGCTCATCTGCCCGAGCGCCCGGCGGGCGGCCTGATAACCGCCATCGGCCATGTAGGAGTCGATATCGGTCAGGTCGTCCGAGACCTCCTCGGCCCTTAGCA
>JAYGCK010000075.1:0-7193 GCA_046583395.1 Deltaproteobacteria bacterium | reverse complement strand
CGGCAAGATCTACAACCTTTCGGTAGTGGTCGTTCCGACCAACCAGGAGATGATTCGGGCCGACCACCCCGATGTTGTCTACAAGACCGAACGTGAGAAGTTCGATGCGGCAATCGAGGAAATCCGTGAGTGCAACGAGCGCGGCCAACCCGTTCTCGTCGGTACCATTTCGATCGAGAACTCCGAAAAGCTCAGCTCCTTTCTCAAGAAGGCGGGTGTCGACCACCACGTCCTCAACGCAAAGCACCATGCCCGCGAGGCCGATATCGTGGCGCAGGCCGGGCGCAAGGGAGCGGTGACGATATCGACCAACATGGCCGGTCGTGGCACCGACATCGTGCTCGGTGGTAATCCCGAATTTCTCGCGCGTGCCGAGATCGGGGCCGATGTCGATGGACCACAGTGGGCCGAGGCCTGCAAAAAATATGAAGCCCAATGCGCGGCCGAACGCGAAGAGGTCCTGGGGGCAGGCGGGTTGCACATACTGGGGACCGAGCGTCACGAGGCCCGCCGTATCGACAACCAGCTGCGCGGGCGCTCGGGCCGCCAGGGCGACCCCGGCTCCTCGCGGTTCTATCTTTCGCTCCAGGACGACCTGCTCAGGATATTCGGGGCCGAGCGTATCGAGGGCCTTATGGAACGGTTGGGGATGGAGGAGGGTGTCCCGATTGAGGCCAAGATGGTCAGCCGCGCCATCGAGAACGCCCAGCGAAAGGTCGAAGGCCAGAACTTCGACATCCGCAAGCACCTGCTCGAGTACGACGACGTAATGAACAAGCAACGCGAAATCGTCTATGAACGGCGGCGTGAATATCTGGCCGGGACAGAGCTCAAAGAACAGATAGTGGACATGGCACGCGAACAGGCATCAGCGCTGGCCGCCGGTTTCATTGATGAAGAGAAGGGAGCGGCCGAATGGGATTGGACCGGACTCGACGACGCGCTCTTTGGCCAGTTCAGGCAGCGCCTCGAATTTCCCGCACAAGAGCGCGAGGATTTCGACGCCGAGGGCCTGTCTGCGGCCGTGGCTGACCGGGTGGAGGCCGCCTACCAGGGCCGCGAAGAGGAACTGGGTGTCGATGTGTTGCGCCATCTCGAGAGGGTGGTGGCCCTGCAGGCCATCGACGGGCATTGGAAGGACCACCTGTCGGCAATGGACCACCTCAAGGAGGGCATAGGGCTTCGCGGTTACGGGCAGCGCAACCCTCTCCAAGAGTACCAGCGCGAGGGGTTCGACATGTTCGCGGCCATGCTCGAGACCTTCGAGGCCGACATTCTAGAGAAGCTCTACTCGGTCAAGATTGCCGCAGAGGACGATATTGCCCGGATGGAAGAGGCCCGCCGCGATGCGGCCGGGCGCCAGGTCGTCTTTGCTCACGGTGGCGAGGGCGACGGCGGGGCCAAGCCCGCGCAGGTAAAGCGTTCGAGCGCCAAGATCGGGCGCAACGACCCCTGTCCCTGCGGAAGCGGCAAGAAGTACAAGAAGTGCCACGGCAAAGGGTGAGCCGGTGAAGCTCGATACTGCGGCCTTGCCTCCGCTCGCTAAGGGCTTTCGGTATTCGGGGGTTCACGGAGGCCTAAAGCCTCGCGGAAGGCGTGACCTCGCGCTCATCGTCGCCGACCGCCCGGCCGTTTGTGCCGCCGTGTTCACCCAAAACCGCGCAGCGGCCGCGCCTGTCGTCGTTGCACGCGAGCATATCGCCGATGGCCAGGCCCAAGCGGTCCTAATCAATTCGGGCAACGCCAACGCGGGTACCGGCGACAAGGGCTTGCGCTTTGCACATTGGAGCTGCCGCGAGCTTGGCAGCCGTTTGTCGGTGGACCCCACGATGGTGCTGCCCTGCTCTACCGGCGTAATCGGAGTGCAACTCGACCGCACGCCATTTGCACGTGCGATATCACTGGCCGTCGATGGTCTGAGCCGCAAGGGCTTTGGCGCTGCCGCCCGTGCGATTATGACCTCGGACGAGTTCCCGAAATGGGCGCACCGGGTGGTCGAGACCGGCGAGGGAAGTGCCACGGTTGCCGCGATGGCCAAGGGCGCGGGCATGATACATCCGAATATGGCAACGATGCTTGCGGTGGTCACCACCGATGCGCGGCTTGGCGGTAAGGCCGCCCGGTCGGTCCTGGCCGCGGCCGTGGCCCATAGCTTCAACCGCATAAGCGTTGACGCCGACACCAGTACCAACGACACGGTCATCCTCATGGCCTCGGGTGCGGCCGCCGGCAAGCCGATAAACGGGCCGGCCGCCGAAGGCTATGGGCCGGTTGCTGCGGCCGTTACGGAAGTGCTCGACGAGTTGGCCCGAATGATAGTGCGTGACGGCGAGGGTGCGACTAAGATGGTCGACGTCCGGGTCGAAGGTCTTGCCGATGATAGCGTAGCCGAACAGGTCGCACGTGCGGTCGCGACCTCCAATCTCGTAAAAGCGGCCTTTGCCGGCGCCGACCCCAACTGGGGGCGGATAGTGGCGGCCATCGGCAACTCGGGGGTCGACTGCGCGCTCGGCTCTCTTGCCATCGATATAGACGACGTCGCACTGGTCCGCTCCGGGGATCTGGTCTCCGAACAGGCCCGCCGGACGGCACGCAAAGCCATGCAGGCCGATTCCTTCACCTTACGTATTGGCCTGGGCCGCGGGTCCGGCACGGCCACGGTCGTCACCAGCGACCTGACCGAGGCCTGGGTCAGATTTAACTCACAATACACCAGCTGAGGTTTTCTTTACGACGAACGCTTGGATAAGGTCGCGCGCATGAAAGCCGCAATTATGGAAGCCAATCACGAGCCCATGGTCATCGACGAGGTACATATCGGTGAGCCGGGCGACCACGAGGTCCACGTAAAATGGGAGGCGACCGGGGTATGCCACTCCGACGTTTCCATCTGGCAGGGCAAGCTACCAATTCCGCCCCCGGCCATTCTCGGCCACGAGGGTGCCGGAGTCGTGGTCTCTGCCGGCAAGAACGATTATGGGCTGGCCGCTGGCGACCATGTTATCGGCAGTTTCGTCCCGGTATGCGGGCAATGTTTCTTCTGTAAGAACGGCCAACCTTTTGTGTGCGCCACGGCCCTCGAGATCATGTTCCGCCGTCCTTTCACTCGCAGCGACGGAAGCGATCTGGGCGTCGGTCCCGGTGGTCTTGCCACCTTTGCTGAGGAGGCCATCGTGCATGAGTCGGCCTTGGTCAAAATTCCCGAGGAATTCGCGTTCGACCAGGCGGCGCTGGTGGGCTGCGGTGTTACGACCGGAGTCGGTTCGGTTCTGAATGCGGCAAAGGTCAAGGAAGGCAGTAGCTGCGCGGTCATCGGTTGCGGGGGCGTGGGCCAGGCCGTCATCCAGGGATGCCGTATCGCCGGGGCGTCCGAGATAATCGCCGTCGAGCCCAATGAGGCCAAGCGCAAGGTTGCCGAGGGTTTTGGTGCGACCAAGACCGTCAACCCCAGCGACGAGGATGCGGTCGAGGCCGTTAAAGCTCTGACCGAAGGCCGCGGGGTCGATTACGGTTTTGAGGTCGTGGGTGTTCCGGCCTTGCAGCGCCAGGCTTACGATATGACCAGGGACGGCGGATCGGTCGTGTGGGTCGGCGTGCCCAACTACACCGACGAGGTGAGCGTGCCCGCGGCCGGAACCCCGCTAGCGAACAAGAGCATCATCGGTACCATCTACGGCTCGGCCAAGGTGAGGGAGGACTTCGTGAAGTTCCTCAATTACACCAAGGAAGGCAGCCTCGACCTGGGCTCGATGGTCTCGCAGCGCGTCAAGCTCGCCGACATCAACGACACCTTCACCGCCATGCTCGAAGGCGACGTGATTCGCTCGGTGGTGGTCTACGACTGAGCGTTAGGCGCCAAGCTTTTCGGACAACAGCTGGTTGACGACCTGGGGGTTGGCCTTGCCCCCGGTCTCTTTCATTACCTGGCCCACCAGGAAGCCCACGACCTTTGTTTTGCCGGCCTTGAACTGCGCGACCTGCTCGGGGTTGTCCGCCAACACCGCGTCTATGATGCCGCCGAGCTTGCCCTCGTCGCTTTCCTGGACAAGGCCCTCGCGTTCGACGATGGCGGCCGGGTCCGTGTCGCCGCCGGCCATGTGTTCGAACACCTGTTTGGCTATCTTGCCGCTGATGGTCCCCTGGTCGATCAAACGTACCATCCGGGCCAGGTCGCTAGGGTTGACCGGGATGGCGGTGTAATCGGGTTCACCCTCGCCCGCGGCCTCGTTGGCCGTGCGCATGATGTCGCCCATCACCCAGTTGGAGATAGCCTTTGGGCTGTCGTGGACGCTGACGGCGGCTTCGTAATAGTCGGCCAGGTCCTTGCTCGAGGTCAGCACCGCGGCGTCGTAGGCCGGCAGCCCGAAGGCGTCCATGAAGCGCTGGCGGCGCTGGTCGGGGAGTTCGGGCATCGAGGCCCGCACCTTGTCGACAAGTTCGGCTGGAATAAGCAGCGGCAACAGGTCGGGGTCGGGGAAATAGCGATAGTCGTGAGCTTCTTCCTTGCTCCGCATCGAGCGAGTGAGCGAGCGGTCGGCGTCCCATAGCCGGGTCTCCTGGACTATGCGCTGGCCGGCCTCGATGAGTTGTATCTGGCGTTCGGACTCGTGGGCGATGGCGCGCTCGACCGCGCGGAAGCTGTTCATGTTCTTGGTCTCTGTGCGTGTGCCGAGTTCTTCGGTGCCGACCAGGCGCACCGACACGTTGGCGTCGCAGCGCAGGCTGCCCTCGTTCATGTTGCCGTCGCAGATGCCGAGATAACGAACTATCGAGCGTAGCTTGCGCAGGTAGGCGCCGGCCTCGGCCGGGGTCCTGAGGTCGGGGCGGCTGACTATCTCGAGCAGCGGTACGCCGGCGCGGTTGAGGTCTACGTGCGAGCTTCCGGCACGGGCATCGTGGATGTTCTTGCCGGCGTCCTCTTCCATATGGATACGCTCGAGCCGAATCTCCCTTGGTTCGCCGGCACCTTCTAGTTCTATCGTGACCGTGCCGTCTTCGGCGTAGGGCTGGTCGTACTGTGAGATTTGATAGGCCTTTGGCAGGTCGGGATAGAAATAGTTCTTGCGCGCCCAGCGGCTTTCCGGATTGATGTTGCAGCCGGTGGCCAGGGCCGCGCGGATGGCGAACTCGACCGCGCGTTCGTTGAGGACCGGCAACACACCGGGCATTCCGAGACAGACCGGGCAGGTATGGTGGTTGGCCGGGGCCCCGAAGGCTGCCGAACAGGCACAGAAGAGCTTCGAGGCGGTAGACATCTGGGCGTGGACCTCGAGTCCGATGACCGTTTCCCATTTGCCGTTACCGCTCATTAAGAGATGCCCTCTATCCCTCGAGTGCGGGCGCGGCCGCGTTCCATCCGCCCGCGGTCTCGTAGGCGGCCGCTGCACGGAACATGAGCTGTTCGGCCAGTACTGGTGCGACCATCTGCAGGCCCACCGGCAGGCCGCCGGCGTCGAGGCCCGAGGGCAGCGATATTGCCGGAAGACCGGCCAGGTTGGCCGAGATGGTGAGAACGTCGGACAGATACATGGCCAGCGGGTCCTCGCGCGTGCCGGCTTCGAATGCCGTCGTGGCTGCGGTCGGCATAGCGAGCACATCGCAGGTCTCGAAGGCCCGGTCGAAATCCTGACGGATGAGCGTGCGCACCTTCATGGCCTTTAGGTAGTAGGCATCGTAGTAGCCCGCAGACAGCGCGTAGGTGCCGAGCATTATGCGGCGCTTTACCTCGGCGCCGAACCCGGCGTCGCGGGTGGCCCCGTACATATGGGCCAACCCCTTGTCGCCGCCCTGGCGCAGCCCGTAACGGACACCGTCGTAGCGGCCGAGATTGGACGAGGCCTCGGCGGTGGCGATTATGTAATAGGTGGCCACCGCGTATTCGGTATGCGGCAAAGAGACCTCGACCAGTTCAGCACCGGCCGCTTCAAGGGCGACCAAGGCCCGGCGGGTGGCCGATTCAACGTCGGGCTCCAGACCATCGACGAAGAACTCAGCGGGCACCCCGACCTTGAGACCGGCCACGCCGCCGTCGATTCCCTCGGTGTAGTCGGGGACCGGCGCGTCTATCGAGGTCGAATCGCGAGGGTCGTGACCGGCCACGGCGCCGAGCAAGAGCGCGGCACCGCGGACGCTGTTGGCCAAGGGGCCTGCCTGGTCGAGCGAGGAGGCAAAGGCGACCATCCCGTAACGGCTGACCCTTCCGTAGGTGGGTTTCATCCCGACCACCCCGCAGTAACTGGCCGGTAGCCGTATCGAGCCTCCGGTGTCGGTGCCGAAGGTGCCGAGCGCCTGGCGCGCGGCCACGGCCGTTGCCGAGCCCCCCGAGGAGCCTCCCGGCACTCGCGTCAGGTCCCAAGGGTTGCGTGTGTCGCCCAGCGCGGAGTTCTCGGTCGACGAGCCCATCGCGAATTCGTCCATGTTGAGCTTGCCGACCAGAACCGCCCCGGCCCGCCCGAGTCGTTCGGCCAGCGTGCCGTCGAAGCGCGGACGGAAACCCGCAAGAACACGTGAGGCACAGGTGGTCGCAACGTCCTTGGTTATGAACAGGTCCTTTAGCCCGATGGGGATGCCGTCGAGGGGGCCGAGAGTGTCTCCCTCACCGCGACGCTTGTCGGATGCGGCGGCCTGGGCACGGGCCAGCTCGCCGGTCACTTCGAGAAAGCTACCAATCGATTGGTCGGTAGCAGCGATGCGTGCAAGGCAGCACTCGGTAAGCTCGGCCGAACTGAGCTGGCCGGTGCTCAGTAGCTCCGCGGCCTCTTCGATGAGGAATTCGTTGGTCTCGGGCACGGTATCTGCGGCTATTCGATGATGCTGGGCACCACGAACATGCCGTCCTCGGTCTCGGGCGCGTTGGCAACGGCATCTTCGGGGCAGGGCCGGTTGGTGACCTCGTCGGTGCGAAGCGGTGGTTGGTCGGCCACGACCTGGGATGTTGGTACGATGTCGGTCGTGTCGAGCTCGTCGAGCTTGGCGACATAGCCCAAGATAGAATCGAGGTCTGCGGCCAGGCTGTCTATCTCGTTTGCGTCGAGTTCGAGTCGGGCCAGGCGGGCGACCTTGGCGACCTCTTCTTTGGATATACGCACGATGGGGCGAACTAACACGTCCATTCGATGGAAAAAACCTCGCGCCGGCCGGTCCGGGGCCGCCGGACATATCATGCCTGGCATTGAAGGGGGCGGGTCCACCAT
>JAYGCK010000126.1:0-2464 GCA_046583395.1 Deltaproteobacteria bacterium | reverse complement strand
CGATCTTAGACTTCTCCGATTCGATGATCTTCGCCATGGCCTTCGCGAACTTGATCGGCCTCTACTTCTTGGCCCCGGGGTTGCGCCGTGACCTGAACCTCTACTGGGCCCGCATCCAGGCCCGAAAGGGTTAGAGCTTAGCTGTTCTCAGAGTGGAGCTTTGGCAAGAAGCCGGCCAGATAGCTCATCTCTTCGTGGCAGTGTTTGAGCAGGCCTTCGCCCGCACTGTCGGGGAACATATCTATCCGTGCCTGGCGGTCCGGGATCAGTTCGGGCGGGTCGACGTCGCCTAGCCAGAAACGGCTCCTCATCTCGCACCCGTAATCTGTGTCACGGCAGAGATGGATCAGATGACCGGCCCAGATCGGAGCATCTAGGGGCCCAACACGTGCGCATATGGCCGCTGTGACATCAGACTCGGCGAGTATCGTGGTGTCGAGGTATTCTTGAGGGTCGCGAAAATTAATCCGCAGCTTCTGCAGTTCACCGCCGATGTATTCATGTACGTTGTGAGTCCCGCCTATGAAGTTTCCGCTGCCCCGCTCACCAACCCATTCGCACCAAACATGGTCCTTTGGGTGCCACATTTTGTACTGCTCGGTCGTCTCCAGATAACCGAACCACCATTCGACCATGCTGCCCTTGCAGCCGAACATCGTCGTCCAGGCAGCAACATGGAGTTGACCATCACTTAGACGCGTGTAGCCGGTCTCAAGGTCGAGGTAGCCTGGATTTAAAAGCTGGTTGGCGTCTTTGAGTTCCACTTGCCCGTGCTCTGCTGGGAGGTTCCGGCTAGACCGATCGGCACTAGACCTTTGTCATCTTATCGAGCTGCTTCTTGCACTTTTCTCCGTACGGAGGGGTCATGCCGGCAAGCTTCATCAGCCCAATCTTGGTCTGACGATAGACTGCTCGTTGGTGACTGAAGGTCAGGAAGCCGTGATGGCCATGGTAGCTGCCCATACCGGAATGTCCGATGCCTCCAAACGGAAGGTCATCGCAGCTTGCATGCGCTAGGACGTCGTTGACCGTTGCTCCGCCACTAATCGTGTTACCCAGAACATGACGCTCCTCTAGTGCATCTTCCCCGAAATAGTAGAAGCCTAGTGGGCGAGAGCGCCCGTTGATGTACTGGATGCACTCACTGATATCGCTATAGGTCTTGATGCACAGTATCGGGCCGAACAGTTCTTCTTGCATGACCAGCATGTCGTCACTCGGTTCTACTACCAGGGTCAAAGGAACCTTGTGCATGCCTTCTGCCTGTTCCGAGAAGTCTTCGTCTGCGGGGTTTAGCTCGCGGACATCGCCACCCTTGCTACGTGCATCTTCGATCATGCTGACGATCCTCTGGTGATGTTTGCCGTTGATAACGGAGGTGTAGTCGGGGTTATTGACCATTGTGGGGAACAGCGCAGCGACCTGGTCGGTGACCGATGAGATGAAATCCTCTTTCTTCTCCTTCGGCACAAAGCAGTAGTCCGGTGCCAGACAGGCCTGCCCGACGTTGAGGCCCTTGCCGACCATGATTCGTTCGGCGGCTTTTTCGAGATCATATGATCGGCCCACGATGACCGGCGATTTGCCTCCAAGTTCCAAGGTCACAGGGGTAAGATTAGCGGCCGCAGCCGCTAGGATGTGGCGCGCGATCCCCGTTCCGCCGGTAAAGATGATGTGATCGAAGGGGAGGGCGGCAAATTCGGTGCCGACATGTGGGCCTCCGGTGATAGCCGCACACTCCGACTCATCGAAGTATTCGGCGACCAGGCCCTGCAGGAGATCTGCTGTAGCCGGGGCGACCTCGGAAAGCTTTATCATTGCTCGATTGCCCGCAGCGAAGATCCCAGCCAGTGGGAGGATCGAAACGTATACCGGGAAGTTCCAGGTGGAAATGTTCCCAACCACGCCCTTTGGCTGATGCTGAATCTTGGCTTTGGCACCGAGCAGGTTCATAGGAAAGTCGACCTTGCGCCGTTCGTCCTGCATCCATTGTGGGAGGTTCTTGATCGCACGTTTCATCCCGTCCATGACGCCCATGACCTCTGACATGTGAGCCTGATGTCGCGAGTGATTGCCGAAGTCTAGGTTGCAGGTATCGATGATGTTTTGCTGGTTCTCGCCGATCATTGTGCGGGTTCGCTGAAGGCGATCTATACGAGCCTGCAGGCTCACTGCTCCTTCATCCGCGAATGCCTGCTTCTGCACTTCCAGCACTCGTTTCATGTCCGCTACGATATCTTGCTCGATGTTCGTAAGGCTGATTGGGTCGGTCGAATAGTCGTGAGTTAGCGCGCTAGTTTCCATAGTCTGTTTACCTCTGCCGTTGTCTGGTCTATGAGCCTGTGGTTCTGGAAGATAAAGGGGAGGCCTAGGTTGTGCAAGAATACAGAGTAATCCAGTGGGCTACCGGCGTTGTAGGTAGCGCATCGCTACGTGGAATTATCAGAAATCCGAAGCTCAAGTT
>JAYGCK010000089.1:0-32011 GCA_046583395.1 Deltaproteobacteria bacterium | reverse complement strand
CATGATGCATGAGCGTATCGCACGACCGTCGACCAGCACCGTGCAGGCCCCGCAGACCCCGTGCTCGCAACCGACATGGGTGCCGGTCAAGCGGGCCTGGCCCCTTATAAAATCGACCAGAGTGGTACGTGGCTCCACCTCGGCCTGGTAGTCACGGCCGTTGATCTTGACGCTTATCTGTCGCTTTGTCGGCATGATGTTCGTCCGGCTCCTAGGATGCGGCCCGTGAGGCGGCCTCAGCCAACGCCCGGGCCGTCATCACCGAGGCCAAGTGACGACGGAAATCAGCACCGGCGTGAACATCGCTTAAAGGCTCATCGAGTACGGCAGAAGCCGCCGCACCGGCATGCTCGAACAACGTCTCCGACGGCGTCTGACCGATCATCGCCTCCTCGGCCGCGGAAGAACGCACGGCAGTCGACCCGACACCAAACAGTGCGACCCTGGCCGACGAACACTTGCCCGCGCTGTCTAACCCGACCGTGGCTATTGCGCCGGCGAGTGCGTAATCCCCATGACGCCGGGCAAGTTCTTGGATAGACCAGCCCTCACCACCGGTGAGCAGCGGAAAGCATAACTCGCTCAGTATCTCGTCCTCAGCCATCGAGGTCGTCAGATAGGTCACGAAGAAGTCTTCGGCCATCACCTTGCGCTCCCCGCTCGGACCCACCACCGTCATCTCTGCACCCAAGGCCAGGGCCAGGGCCGGATACTCGGCGGCCGGGTCGGCATGGGCGACCGAACCTCCGACGGTACCCTGGTTGCGGTTCTGAGGATGAGCGATCTGCCCGGTGACCGCGTGAAGAAGTGGATGCTTGGTTCTGACCAGATCGGAGAGCTCGACGTCGCGCTGGCGAGTCATCGCGCCGATCACGACTGCGTCGCCGTCATCGACAATGCCGTCGAGGTCGGGAATGCGTGCGATATCGACGAGCAGGCCGGGCCTGGTCATCCTCATGTTAAGAAGAGGCATCAAACTCTGACCGCCGGCCAACACCTTGGCCTCACCCTCATAAGATGAGATGAGCGAGACCGCCTCACCAAGTGAGCGGGGATCTGCGTAGTCGAATGATGGCGGCTTCATGCCAGGACCGGATATGCATAGCTTCGTACGGAACGGGGTGCAATGGGCCTAGTCCGTTCTGATTAGCGGACCCTCATACGCCTGTGCTACTAAGTGCCGGCTGGCCTGGAAGCAGGCAAGAGGAGAAGGAACCGATGAGTTGGAGCGCATGGAAGCAGGTAGATGGCGAGGGTCTCGACTTCGCCGAGATCGTCTACGAGAAAAAACACCATGAGGAATTGGAAGGCGGCATAGCGCGCATAACGATCGACAAGCCCGACAAGTACAACACTATGACGCTCGCTACCGTCGATGAGATGTTCCGGGCGTTCTACGATGCCAACCACGACACATCCTTGGGAGCCATCATCGTCGCCGGTGCCGGCAAGAACTTCGGCGCAGGCGGTGATGTTGAGTGGGAGAAGTGGGGACTGCGAGAGGCGTTCTACAATCGCTACCCACATAACCGACTGATCCGTAGCTCGCGCAAGCCGGTCATCGCCCAGGTGCAGGGATACTGCCTTGGTGGTCACAATCACATGGCCTATTGCTGTGACATGACGATCGCCGACGACACGGCCAAGTTCGGCCAGGCCGGCCCCAAGGTGTCCAGCCCTGCCGACGGCTTCTTCGTTCCGTACCTGGTCAAAGTGGTCGGGGCCAAGAAGGCGCGGGAAATGTGGATGCTTTGCCGTCGTTACGACGCCGGGCAAGCCCTGGATATGGGACTGGTCAACGCCGTTGTCCCGGCCGGCCAGTTGGAGGCCGAGGTCGACAAGTGGTGCGAAGAACTTCTGTCGGTCAGTCCCGGCTGCGTGGAGATACTCAAGGCGACCTTCGATCAGGAAATGGACGGCTACGAGGAAATGGGCATCATCTCGGAACAATTCTATCCGGATTGGTTCGATATGCCCGAGGGCAAAGAAGGCGCAGCCTCCTTTACCGAGAAACGCACGCCACGCTTTTGGGAGATACGCCGACGTGCGGCCGAGGCCAAAGCGGGGCTGGCCGATGACTACAACAAGGGCGCTGAGCCCAAAGCCGCAAAGGAAAAGGCCAAGCGTAAAGCCACGAAGAAGAAAGCCAAACGCAAGGCCACAAAAAAAAAGGCCAAGCGCAAAGCTACCAAGAAGAAAGCCAAGCGTAAGGCCACAAAGAAAAAGACCAAGCGTAAGACCACCCGATGACATACAAAAACGGCCAGGCATGGTCACGCCAAGACCACTACTCCGTCCAGCCATAACCGATTCTAGTCTGACGAAGAACGCCCCGGCACCTAGCGGTGTTGGGGCGTTCGCTTATGAGCACGGCGCGTTTCTGGTTCTTCGTTGAACGAAGATCCCGAGCCGGCCCGATTCAGCGCCCGATCACACCAGCAATGGTCAGTCCCTCTATCTCGTCGTGTCCGTAGCCAAGCTCGGCCATTATCTCGGCCGTGTGCTGCCCATGGACCGGGGGAGCGAGCCGTACGCTGCCCGGGGTTCCACGCATTTTCAGTGGCACTCCGGTCACTTCGTGCTTTCCCAGCTTGGCGTGATCGACCTCGACCACCATATCGTTGTGCAGCACCTGCGGATCGGTAGCCACCTCGGAAATCTCCTGAATAGGCGCAACTAACACGTCAGCTGCCACCAGGCGCTCGACCAACTCATCACGGACAAGCTCCCCGGTGCGGGCAGATATCAAGCGATCTAGCTCATCTTCATTGGCAAGGCGGGCCTCGATCGTCGCAAACCGCTCATCCTCGTGCCAGGAGACATCCAGTGCCGAGCAAAGATTGCGAAAGAACTTGTTAGACGGACAGGTAATGACCACCGCGCTATCATCCTTGCTCGGATACACTCCCGAAGGAGAGAAGTACTGACTGCGGTTGCCGGTGCGCGGAGTAAGCTCGCCGGCCAAAAAATGCGCAGCCAGGCCCGGAGACTGTGCATGCACGAGAGCATCCAGGAGAGAGACATCTATGCGTTGCCCCTTCCCCGTGGTCTCGCGAACGTGCAGCGCCGTGGTCACACCAACAACAGCCTGCAGTGAGGTCATCACGTCCACTACCGGGATCGTCACACGTACCGGGTCGGAACCGGGAGCCCCGTTTAGCGATATCATCCCGGCATATCCTTGGGCCAAGAAATCTATCCCCGGCCGTCCCGCATAAGGTCCGTCGGGGCCAAATGCTGTTACCCCAACCCAGATGATGTCCTCGCAGTGGTGGCATACCTGCTCATAGCTTTGGCCGAGTTTGGAGAGGGCAGGCTCGCGCACATTGGTAATGAGCACGTCGCTGGTGGTGGCAAGCTTTGCGAAGACCCCCTGCCCTTCTTCGGTTCCGAGGTCGACGACCAGGCTGCGCTTGTTGCGGTTGATGGCAAGAAATGGCGAACGTTCTCCCTCACGTTCGGGCCCCAGATGACGGCTGTCATCCCCGTAGTGGGACTCCACCTTTATGACATCAGCACCAAGATCACCGAGAAGTGTTGCCGCATAAGGCGCAGCCAGCATCGTTCCAAGATCTAGAACACGCAGGCCCGACAGAGCTCCTTCAGAGACGGTCATCGTCAGAGAATGACCCCCTCGGCCTTGAACTCTGCGATGCGGTCCCAGTCATAACCGAGTGCCTCGAACAGTATCAGTTCGGTATCCTGACCGAGCTCAGGCCCAAGGCTGTCCACCTGGCCGGGAGTGTCGGAAAAGCCAATAGGAAGACCGCGTATGCCGACCTCGCGGTCGACCGCCGCGCAGTGGGTCTTTAGCAGATAGTCATTGGCCCAGGCCCCGTCATCACCGGCCATGGCGGCCAGGGTCTCCACGGGTGCGGCGGCAACGCCGGCGGCGCTGAGACGCTCGACCCAGTGGCCGGCGCTCTCTGCTAGGAACAGCTCGTCGAGCAGCGCGACCAGACCTTCGTTCGAGCGGCGCCGCTCGGCACTATCGAAACGCTCGTCGGCGGCAAGTTCCTCGCGTCCGAGAGCCGCACAAAGGTGCTGCCAGTCGGTATCGGTGTTGCTCGCACAGAGGACCAACCAACCGTCGTCGGCCCGGTATGTGTTCCAGGTCGGCACCACCGCATGGGCCCGGCTCTGTTGCTGCCGGTAACGAGGGTCGGCACCGGCCAGATAGGCCTGCAAACTGGGCGCGGCCATGAAGAGCTGAGCGCCGTAAAGCGATGCGTCCAGGTATTGGCCCTGACCGCTGCGACGGAGTTCGTAGAGCGCAAGCGTTATGGCCAGCGCGGCCATCAACCCACCCATGGCATCCCCCGAGCCCATACCGAGATAGATGGGCGGCTGGCCGGGTTCGCCGAGTCGGCTCATCAGTCCGGTCAGCGCCTGCACGGTCATATCGAAGGAGGGCTTGTCGATGGTGCCCTTGGGTCCGTAGCCGGTGCCCATCGCATAGATGAGGCGCGGGTTGACGGCCGAGAGCGCCTCGTAGGAGCATCCCCACTTCTCGAGCGCTCCCGGGCTCAGGTTCGAGAGGAACACGTCGGTGTTCTCGATGAGCTTGCCAAGTATCTCGCGGCCACCGTCGGTCTTTAGATCAACGGCCATCGACCGCTTGTTGCGGTTGATGACGAGAAAGTACTGATTCCAATCCCCCACCGGCAAGGCCTTGATGCTGGCCACACCCCGGGCCAGGTCCCCGCCCTTGGGGTTCTCGAGATGTATGACCTCGGCGCCAAGGTCGGCCAGATGCTGGGCGGCTACCGGACCTTGGAACCACATCGTTAGGTCGACGACACGCAGGCCTTCGAGCGGACGCGTACCCGCGGGCTGTCCGTCACCGTCTACGGGTACCGGTCCCGAGCCCGAAAGTTCGGCCAAGAGCGCGGCGATATCCTCGTCGCGGGCCAGTGCCGGACCGGCCTGATGGCGCAAAGCGGCCGGGCTACGGCTCATATGTATCGGAAAACCTATGGTCTTGGTGTCGATGCCGGGTTCGGAGCCGGCGTCGAGGATGTAGCGGTTGGCCCGGGCCTCAGGGTCGGCATCGGGGTAGCGGTAGTCCTCGATTATGTTGGCAGACAGACGGTTGGCGTTGAACTCGTCACGCCAATGCGCGGCCTCCTTTCCGGCAAAGGTCTCTTCGAGCACCTGCATCATCAACAACCGACTCTGGCCACAGCGCTTTTCGTGGGTGTCGAAGCGCGGGTCGTCGGCGGCAAGACCGACCACCTCCGAAAAGACGGCCCAGTAACGGTCGGTGTCGGGCATGGTAAGTGTCACCCAGGGGCCGTCTTTGGCCCGATAGACCGTGCCGCTCATCGGATTGCCCGCGTCCAAGCGGTCGACCGCTTCGAGAAAACGGTCGCCCCCCATGGCCAAATAGGCTTGCAGGTCGAGGCTGGCCCCGTACATGTTGCCGCCCAGCAAGGAGGCATCGACCCGCTGGCCGCCACCACCGCGGTCGCGATGACAAAGCGCGGCAGCGGTGGCAAAGGCCAACATGACCGGCGTGTACATCTGTCCGTGGCCGGGCATGAGAGGGGGCTGGCCGGGCTGTACCAGAATCGGCATCATCCCGGTTCGAGCCGCCGCCAGATCGTCTATCGGAGGCCGCAAAGAGTCCGGCCCTGCCGGACCAAACCCGCTGGCCACCGCGTAGATGAGCCCCGGGTTGCCCGTGCGTAGCGCTTCCTCGTCCAGCCCCAGTTCTTCGAGTTCGGCGGCCGGCCGGTCGGTCACAACAACGTCGGCCTTGCCCAACAGGCCGGCGAGCAGACGGCGGGAGGCCGGGTCGTCGAGAGCGAGTGCCAGTGTGCGCTTATTGCGATTGGCGAACGATTCGAGGTTGGCCAAGGCAGCCCGGTCGCCGTCGGCGAGCTGAGTACCACCGAGCGGGCCGCTGTCTATACGGACTACCTCGGCGCCGAAGTCGCCGAGCATCGCCGACGTCACCGCCGCGAAGAACTCGCGGGTCAGGTCGACGACAAGGATCTTGTCGAGTGCCGTGGTCACGGCGTGTTCCGCAGACCGGTCGCTACTTCGACCAGCTGTCAACGACCTCGAGGGTCTTGTCTACGTACTCGCACTCATCGGGTAGCGGGCGGCCGAGCCACTCGCGATAGAAGGTGTCGAGATCGGGCAGGAACTCGAAATCGGGTGGGCAACCTCGCGGCACCGCCTCGACCTCCAACTGGCTGCCACAGCCCGGGCATATGTACTCGCGTATCTGCACCCAGGCCGGGTCGGGCATATCGCGGCCTCTGTATATCTCCTGGATTGAGGCCGCATCGTCGCGCACATTGACCAACGACCCTAGCTTCCAATTGACCCGGTAGTCGGAGAACTCATGCCCGCATTCGCACTTGACGATACGCGAACCATCCTTGGCCACGATAAAGAGCTTGGGCGTCAGCGGCAGCAGTATGGGCTCTCTCCACTCGACCCGCGCTTGCTGTATCTCGACGTACTTGTCGAAACGGTTCGGGTCCTTGGGGCTCTTTAGCATCTCCTGGACGGCCGGCCAGGGCAGCACCCCGTCTATGAGCTTTTCGATATCCTCTTTTAAGAACTCGGCCATGGTCAGCGTCCCCCCGTCCTTAGAAGACGAAGTCCTCGGGCAGTTTCCAGAAGCGCCGCAGTTCTTCGGCGTACCCGGGCGACAACTCCATCGAGCTACGCCACATGTCGAGCACGGCCACGTCCATGTTCTCGCGCGCTTCGACCCGCCCGCGTTCTGCAGCCCACCAATCCTTGAACGGGACCGCCTTTTGCTTGCGCTCTTGACGCCGGCGGCCGCGCTCTTTGGCGGTAGCATCGGCGTCGACCTCATAGACGTCACCGCCGTTCTTGCCGACAACGACCGCGTGAACGATCTCGGCGGTGGCCGTGCGGGTCCAACCCTTGTTGAGGTCGTCGACCACGGATGCCGGATCGCGCTCTATGGGATCACCCATCGACTGTGCGCCCGAGATAGGGTGGACGATGATGTCGTAGTCCTGTAGCGGCTCAGGCGTTACGAAGGGCGCAATCGCTGCGGTCTCGAGTTCACGAGCCTTTATCGTGGCTATTGCAGGAGCCTCGGGAGCACCACGGTCGTGGACCAAGGGCTGCTGCGCGTCGATAAGCTCTTTTACGTTGGTATCGTGCGCATAGCTGGGCCGGTCGGGCACCGAAGGATAAGCGCCGTACATGCCGTGATTCGAGATGGTGCGGCTGCGTATCCCCGCACACCCACACTGGTACTCGATGCCGGTGGTGTTGTGCACCATCCATACGGCCGTGTGACCCAGCCCTCCACGGAATCGCCCGTAACCCCCCGAGTCGGGCTCGATGTTGCGGCCCAGGTACAGAATCGGGTAGTACAGTTCGGCTATCTCTGCGTTGCCAAAATCCGCGTTGGGCGTGTAGATGCACCAGGCGCTGTTCTCGCCGTCGGCGAAACCGCGCGCGGGCGAACCGTTGCAGGCCTGTTCAAGCGTGAGCCCGGCCACGTACTGTCCGTTCTGGTTTATTCCCGCGAACTCGGCCGTCATGGTTGTAGCAGCCCCGGCGGCCATCTCTTCGACGAAACCGCGCATCTGGTAGAGCCTTCCAAAGACCTCGTAAAGACTGCTCATCCACATCACCGCCGGTGCCCAGGCGACCCCGGAAGAAGCGGAAAAATCCTTCTCGAAAGGATTGGCCCAGGAACCGGCCGGGGGCATTTCCATGTCCCAGGCCGCGGTCGGCCCCGAGTTGAACATGTCGAAGCCGACGATGTGCGAGTAACCGTTGAGCAACCCGGACTTGAGAGCGGTGGGGCTGATGTTTTCGCCGAAGGGCACGGTCCCGCTGGCGCCCCGCAGCGAGATGCGGACACCGGCATCGGCTTTGACCTCGAGTTCCATAGGCAGATTGAACAGGCAGTCCTTGTCCTGCTTGCCGAGCAGCACCCTCTTGCCCTTCATTGCTAGGTCCTTGAACTGTGATTTGCGGATACGTCCGGGGACCGCCTGAGTCTTTACACGCCCGACCGCGTAGCGGCGGCTGTCCTCGATATACTCCTTGGTGGCATCGCGGAAGAAGTCGAGCCCGTACTTGTCGATGACCTCCGTCAGTTTCTCGCGGATGGTGATGCACCCGGCCAGACGGCCGCGCGCATCGCCCAGCACCCAGTCGGGCGTGCGGGTGCGCGAACGGATGCGCATGTCGTACCAAGGATAGAACCGGTCGTTCTCGCCGACCTTCTCCATCGCGATGCAGAGCCCGTCGGAATAACAATCGGGGTTGAGGAAACCGATGGAGCCCGGCGTGACCGAACCGCAGTCGCTGACGTGGGAAACGCAACTGGCCCAGGCGATTAGCTCGTCGCCGTAGAACAACGGCATTGCCATATCGAAGTCGGGGGCGTGGATACCGCCATAATGCGGGTCGTTGTTCTCGAAGATGTCACCCTGGTGAAAACCCGGGTAGTCCTCATAACCGAGCTCGATGAAATTGCGGATCATGTC
Organism: Deltaproteobacteria bacterium; assembly: GCA_046583395.1. Taxonomy (GTDB): domain Bacteria; phylum Desulfobacterota; class Binatia; order UBA1149; family CAYXZP01; genus CAYXZP01. The sequence goes on along the minus strand of JAYGCK010000089.1, from coordinate 23,516 downwards.
GGCCAACAGCCCCGGGTGGGCGGTTATGCCGCGCGACACGCAGACGGCCTCGCCGGTGGGCAGGTTGAGGGCCCACAGAGCGTCGCCACCCTCGGCGGCTATCGGAGAGGAACTGACCTTGCAGCCCACCGACCATGCCGCGTTGCATAGACTCGACAGGATGTGCCAGACCGCCTCGTAGGTCCCGGGGTCGCTCTCCTTGCGCGTCAGGCTTTCGAGTCCGAACAGATGACCGCTCTCGGCCAAGGCCTTGTCGTTGATACCGAGCTGTTCCTTGAGTTTGGCCATCAGCTGTCCTTCCTCTCAATCCAATAGATATCGTGATCATCGATGCGGACGTGCCACTCGGGAGGAACGAAGAGCGTGGTGTTCGACGCTTCGATAACGGCAAGCCCGTCAATCTCGTTGCCGGGGACCAGGTCTTCCATGCGCCAGATATCCGCGTCATTCCATTTTCCGCGCATATAGACCGGACGCTTGAACTTGAAGGCCTTCTTGTCGGGCGTCTTGCCCGCAAGCTCGTGCTTGCGCAGGACCGGCTTGACGGTAGCGACCTTGGCCACCACGCAAACCTCGGTGACATGGAAGCTGCCGACATCGGGCTTGGCCGCCAGCGTAAACATCTTGGTATAGAGGTCCTCGAATGTGTCGAGCAGCCGGGCCAGGTCCTCGGTACTGTCGAGGGTCGCCACGGGGGAATCCACCTCCACGTCATCGAGCTGGCCAAAGTAACGGATGTAGACCGCCTGGCTCAGCGTTATCTGGTCACGGGTGAAACCTTCGCCTTCGAGCTCACCCAGCAGTTCTTCCTCAAGCGCGCGCCAAGCGGCCGCGATGGGTGCCACGTAGGCGAGCCTGGTGGCCTCGTCGAGGTCCGGGGTGAGCAGGGCCTGGACGCTCTTATGACGGCGGTGCGAGTAGTCCATGCAGGCCCCGCCCCAGGCCGAGAAGGCCCCTGCGTGCGGTACCGTTATCACCGCCTTCCAGGGGTGGTCACCGGCGTAACCGAGCAAGTGCAACGGTCCGGCTCCGCCGTAGCCGAGCAGCACGTACTCGCGGAGGTCGTGGCCTACCATGAGGCTTCTGACCAGATGTTCGCGCATAAGCACGTTCAAAAGTTCCAGGCAGGTCTCGGCCGCATCGTAGACATCAAGCCCCAAGGGGTCGGCAACCTGCTCCTTGAAATACTTGTAGGAGACCTCCTTGTTCACTTTTATCTTGCCACCCAAGTAGTTGTCCTCGTTGAGGATACCGAGCAGCAGATTGACGTCATTGATGGTTGGGACGGTGTTGCCGGTCTCCATGAAGGTCGGCCCGGGGGTACCGCCGGCCGAATCGGGGCCGAGCTTTATGCGTTTGGTCTGAGGGTCGAGCCGGATGTAGGTCCCGGTACCGGCCCCTATCGAGGAGATGCCCAGCATGGGGACGTTGACGTACATGTCCTGAAAACCGGGCTCGCGGTCTATGGGGACAACGCCGGCGGTTATCGCGCCAGCGTCGAAGGAGGTCCCGCCGACGTCGGAGCACACGATGTTTTCCTCGCCTATCACGCCGGCAAGGTACTTGGCGCCCATAATCCCACCGACCGGACCCGACATCGCCGCCTCGAACAATCGCGGGTAGCGGATATTGGTGATGCCGCCATAGCCGAGAACGGTCTTGAGACTGTGGTCGTAACCAATCTTCTCGAGCTCCTCCTCGATACGGAACAGCTGCTTGCGTGCGGAATCGGAGGCATAGGCCTGCACCACCGTAGCATTGGCACGCGAGATCTCACGCATGGTGGGCGCGACCTCGCTCGACATCTCGAGCACTACCTCCCGGCCGACATCCTTCATCACCTTTCGGGCAATCTCGCCGGCGCGTTGTTCGTGGACCGGATTGTTGAAGGACTGAAGAAAGATTATCGCAATGGCCTCGACCTGCTCGTCGACCAGCAGCTCGCGTATGCCTTGTTCGACCTCGTGCTCATAGAGCGGGATGACCACCTGGCCGAACATGTCCACCCGTTCGGTCGCGCCCCGGGCCAAGCGCCGTGGCACCAGCGGGACGCGGTGCTTGCGATACTGCATATGGGTGATTTCGCTCCACTGTGCGCCAATGAAGGTCTGCGAACCCCGGCCCTGCGCGATGATGTCCTCGAAACCCTTGGTCACCAGGATGCCGGTCTTGTAACCGCTCATGTTGATGACGGTATTGAGCATCGAGGTGCCCGTATAGATGGCGGTCTCCACCTGGCTGCCAAACTGGGCGCCCTCGGCCTGGTCGATGCCCATGTATTCGAGCGCCTCCCAGAAGGATTCCATGTAGCCGATACTTTCGTCCTGCGGCGAGGTCGGGGCTTTGCCTATGACACTACGGCCCTGTTCATCGACGATGATGACGTCGGTCATAGTGCCGCCGGCATCGCATGCGGCCAGGTAGCGTCCCATCAGGCGCCCCCTTTCTTGGCCGGTCCACCACCGAAGAGGCGGCGAAAAAGGCCGGTGATGGCGGCCCACAGAGCGGCCAACAGTACGGGAATGATACGCAGGGGCTCCGCGCTCCGAGCGGCCGGGACCGCGCCGGCACCGGGTGCGGTCTCGAGTTCGGAACGGGCGGCGGTCACGAACTGTTTAAAAAGCTGGTCCGAGACCCCCTGAATCATCCCACGGCCCATCTGCATTATCTTGCCGGTAAGCTCGACCGTGGCGTCGGCCTGGACACGGGTGCCACCGTCGACCGCCACCAAGGAGCTTCTCATCGTACCACTGGCGGTGCCACCACCGGTCTCGGTTCCGCTGGCCTGAATCTCGACCGAGTGGACGGCCTCGTCGACCTCGGTCATCTCGACCTTGCCCTTGTAGCTGGCCATAACCGCGCCGACCTTCACCCGGATGCTCCCGCGAAAATTACGCTCATCGACCACTTCGTCGAGGCTGGCGCCGGGCATACACGACGCAACCCGGTGCGGGTCGGTCATCAAGGCCCAGACCTTCTCGATCGGGGCATCGACCTCGAAGCTTTGCTTTATCTCTACTGCCACACGCTCGCCGGAATAGGGGGCGACCTATAAACGAGACCTTCCCGAATGGCCAGGAAGCCGGCCCTAGACCGGCCCCTGGAGGTCGTCCATTCGGTCTATATCCGGCGGCGGCGCACCTTCGACTCCCAGTTCTTCGAGCAGTTCGGGGCGGTCGGCAAACAAGGAGCGCAGTCCTTGGTCGCCGCTAAGCCCGAACACCTCGGGCCACAGACGGCGGGCAAGCCAGACCGGGTGGCCGGGAACGCCATCATCATAGACCGGTCGTAACGCCGGGCGCTCCGAGACGGCGCCGGCGGTCACGACCCGGTCGATCATGTCCGGGGCCAGCCCGGGTTGGTCGCCGAGCAGAACGCATACGGCCACCGCGTTGGCATCTACGGCCAGCAGTCCGGCCTTGAGCGATGCCGACACGCCCCGGCCCGAGTCCTCGCTTACGACGGCACGCAGGGGACCGTCTGCGGACAGCCCGAGGGCCCCGGCGATAGCGGTGGCCTCGTGGCCGAGAACGACCACCGTCTCGGCCAGACCCGACCCGTTGGCGGCCTCAATCGCGTGTTCGAGAAGATAGCGCCCCTTGTAGCGGACAAGTTGTTTCGGACCGGCCGCGCCCATGCGGCGGGAAGCGCCGGCGGCAAGGATAATGCCGCTTACGGGACCAGCGGCCACTCTAGTGGCCGGGCCGGCGGTCGCGCAGCGAACCACCGCTTCGTCCGTGACGGGTGGCCAGTATCTCGGAAAGTATCGAGATGGCGATACCAGCCGGGTCGCGCGAGCCGATGTCGAGACCTACCGGAGAACGAACGCCGGCGATCTGTCCGGCACTGAGTCCCTCTTCGGCCAGCCGCAGCTTCCTGCGTTCGTGGGTCACACGGCTACCGATAGCGCCAACATAAGGAATGCGCGCCCGTATCGCTGTTGTCAGCGCCGGGATGTCGAACTTGGCATCGTGGGTCAACGTCACCAGCGAACTATTGTCGCCGAGCTCGACCGAGGCTAGGGCATCGGCCGGCCACTTCTCGATGACCTCGTCAGCCACAAGACGTTGGTCGCGCGCGAACGCCGCTCGCGGTTCGATGACCACCACCCTCAGACCGGCCTCAGTGGCCATGCGGCACAGGTGCACGGCAACGTGGGTGGCACCGACCACGACCAACAGGGGCCTTGGCGCAAAAAGCTCCAGCAATACCCTGCCCTGTCCCTTATCGAGCAAACGGCACTCGCCCTCGGGGTTGAGCCCTTCGGCCTCTCCTGCCAGCTCGCGGTCGAGGACCTTGCCGAGCGAACCGCTCCGCTGCCCGTCCACTATCGCCAACTTGCGGCCGGCATCCTCGCCGTCAAGAACCGTGGCCAGAACCGCCCGCCGCTCGGCGGTCACGGCGGCGGCCACGGCCCGGCTCGCAGCGCAGGGCCGATAGGCTTCGATGAAGACGTCTATCGAACCACAGCCCAAGCCCACGGCCATTTCCTCTTCGGTAGAGAGCGGATAGGTGGCCGATTCGGGCCGTCCGGTCTCAAGCACCCGGCGTCCGCGCTCGAGAAGGTCGGACTCGACACAGCCGCCGCTTATCGAGCCCGACATCAGGCCCGAGTCGGTGACCGCCAATCGCGCGCCCGGCTGGCGGGGCGCGGAACCCTCCACCGAGACCAGGGTCACTAGCGCGGTGGGCCGGCCTGCCTCGACCCAACGTTCGAGATCGCCGAGCACCTCGCGCACGCCGTCTAGCCTCTCAGGCCGCCTCGGCGCCGGGGCCGTCCAAGACCGCGGCTGCGATGAGGTCCTCCAGGTAGCGAGTGTCCCACCAGGTGAGCTGCAACTGCTTGGCCCGACGGAAGAAGAGCTGGATGTCGTACTCGACGGTAAAGCCCATGCCGCCATGGACCTGCGTGGCCATCGCGGTGACGTCGCGGTAGGTGTTGCACGCGAACAGTTTGGCCATCGGCGCCAGCTTGGCGGCCGAACGCCCCTGCTCTTGGGTCCAGGCCGCCTCGTAAGCCAGCGTCGTGGCCCCATCAACCAAGGTCTGAGCGTCGGCCAGATAATGCGAGATGGCCTGGAAGGCCGCCAACGGTTTGTCGAACTGATGGCGGTCCATCGAATACTCGACCGTTATCTCGAGCGCCCGCTGGCAACCGCCGGAAGCTTGGGCCGCCAACAGAACGACGGCCTCGTGCATCACCGCAGCCCAGGTCTCCCAACCAGACCCGGCCGGGCCGACCCGTTGGCCGGCGCCGACCCTTACCCCGTCGAAAGCGACAAGGTATTGGGCCTCCGAGCCCATGGTCAGCCGCTGCTCCATCGACACGCCCCCGGCGGCCGGGTCGACCAGCAACAGGTCGACGGCGCCGTCATCGTTACGGGCCAGTACCAACAAACGGTCGGCCGAACTGGCGTAGGCCACATGACACTTCTCTCCGCTCAAAAGACAGCCGTCACCGTCGCCGACGGCCCGCATCTGTACGCCCTCGGGCCCGAAACCATTGCCGCGCTCGAGCCAGGCCGGGGTGAATATCGCCGCAGTCGAGGCCAGCTTGGGCAACCACTCGGTCTTTTGTTCTTCGCTACCGGCGCGCAGCAGCGCGGCGGCCGAACAGATTGCTGAAACGAAATGAGGTGACGCAGCCAAAGCTCGCCCGAGTTCCTCGTAAACTATCGCGCCCTCGACCGGCCCCATACCCGAACCGCCGTAGGCCTCGGGCAGCATGAGTCCGGCAAGCCCGAGCTCGCCGAACTGCGCCCAAAGCTCGGGCTTGAACCCGGCGGGGTCGTCCTCGAACGCACGGACGTCGTCCATGCTCGAATGCTCGACCAACAGCGCGCGCACGGTGTCGCGCAACATTTCTTGTTCCTGGCTGAATTGAAGGTCCATCGTTAGGGCTTCCAGTCCTCTCCCGTCCTTGCCCAGGGATTGTCGTCATCATCCTTGGGGAGGGCCATGCGTACGGCGCACTCGGTCACGGCGCGGTCCTCGACCCGAAGCCGCACCGACAGCTCGGCCCATGTGCAACCGGCATCATCGGTGCTCACATCATCGACGGTCGCGCTAAAGATCATCCGGTCGCCCGGGAACACCGAGTCCTTCATCCTGAACTTCATCCGCCCGAGCCGCCCGCGAGGACCGCTCCAATCGGTAAGGTAGCGCTCGAACCAGGCGGCCTGGTTGGGCGTGTTGAGAAATATGTCGCGGGTGCCGTTGCGACCGATGGCAAAATCCTTGTCGTGGTGCATGGGCCGCCAGTCACGGGTGGCAAGAGCGCCGAGGATTACCGTGGTGGCCGTCACATCGACGGCCAACTCGGGAAGCTCGGTGCCGGCCGCGAGCTTGTCCTGGCTTATGTCACCGGCAGAACTCATGCCTGGTCCCTCTTGTAACCGAAGCCGGTGTATATCTCCTTGCCCACAAAGGTCCCGTCCTGCTTGGTGTACTCGACGTCTATCACCCAGAAGCGCCCCTGGCCGAGCTTGGTACGTTTGGGTCCGCTGACCGAGCGCAGATATTGCCGGGTCGTCAGACGGTCGCCCGGCCTTACCGGCTCACCGAAGACTATCTCGTTGTCGGTCATAACGGCCTCGGGAAGTCCAAACGCCTCTTTGAGGTCGAAGTGGACCTGAAGGGGCTGGGCCTGGCGGGTCCTGCCGGGAGCCCAATGGTGGGGGCGGAACCAGACCGAGATCATGGTAGGTGGCGCGATAGGGCCGCCGGTGATGCGGCCGGCAAGCGCGTCGTCCCAGAACAAGGGATTGCCGTTCTCGACCGACGAACAGCTGGTCGATATGTAACCGCGTTCGACCTCGAACTCCCCCTGCTCTTCGTAACGGGGCTGGTCGAGCCAGGATTCGACCTCTGCGGGCAGACCGCTCACGCCAGTATCCCCTCCTTTTTCATCCTCTCTATATCCTCGGCTTCGAGACCCGCGGCAAGCAACAGTGCGTCGGTATCGGTGGACCCCGGCAAGGGCAACGCGACCGCTCCCGTTTCTCTTATCGAACCGGCCAAAACGGCGGCAAGTTGCTCGAACTCGCCGTCCTCGGGACTAACTGCGGCCTGCAGGTTGCCGCGGTCCCGGAGCTGAGGGTCTTCGGAAAGTTCGGACACGGAATAGACCGGGGCCACACAGGTATCGGCCGGACCCAGTTCGGCCACCCACTCGTCACGGCCACGCCCGCCAAAGGCCCGGCCCAGGTCCTCACGAATCTGGTCCTGACAGCGGTCGTCGTACTGGCTATCTATCCACTTCTCCAGCCCGAGCGCCCTGCACAGGTTGGCCCAAAAGGCCGGCTCGATGGCCGCCACCGATAACCAACGCCCGTCGGCTGCCCGGTAGCAGTCGTACCATGCGTAGCGCCCGGTCAAGACATTTGAACCCGGACCGGGGCTGACCCCGGTGGCCAGGTGCTCGTCTATGTGAAGCGACATCAGGGACAGGGCCCCCTCGGTGGCCGACACGTCCAGGTAACAACCCTGGCCGGTCCCTGCCCGGGCCAGCAGTCCGGCCATGATGGAAAGCGCCGCGTGCATACCGCCGCCGGCACTATCAGCCACCGTGGCCCCCGGTATCGGAGGTCCGCCGTCGGCCCGCGGCGAGGAGCAATCGAGGAACCCGGCCACGCCGAGATAATTGAGATCGTGACCGGCCCAGCCGGCGTAGGGTCCGGTCTGTCCATAACCGCTGGTCGAGCAGTAGACGAGCCCGGGGTTGGCCCCGGCCAGGTCCTCGTAACCGAGACCGAGGCGCGCCATCACGCCGGGGCGAAAGCTTTCGATGACGACATCGGAGGCAGCGGCCAGGGCCAAGAAGGCCCCGCGTCCGTCGTCGGACTTCAGGTCGACGCGCAGTCTCTTCATGTAGCGGTTGCCACTGTAAGCGTGGGCGGCGGGCTCAATCTGAAGGCCCTTCTTCGAGGGCGGGGGTGACACCTTTACGACCTCGGCCCCGTAGTCGGCCAGAATCCGCGAGCAACGCGAGGCCGGCCCCACGCTCGAGAGGTCCAGGACACGCAGACCCGCCAAAGGGGATGAATCAGCCATTGTAATTCGCCGGAACGCTCAGAAGTTTTTGGGCAGACCGAGCTTGCGGCGCGCAATGATATTCTTTTGTATCTCGGAAGCGCCGCCGCCGATCGTCTCCACCACCGTGCAACGATAGGTACCCTCGAAGCGCCCTCCCAGCGGCGCATCCTCGGTGTCGACACGGACGTGGGCGTCGTTGCCTATTATATCGAGCGCGGTGTTAGCCACGCGCTGCGAAAGCTGCGTGGCGTACAGTTTATATTCGGAAGCTTCGGTCGTCGGGGGCTTGCCGCCGGCCAGAGACGCCGCGACGTACTTTATCCCCAGCGCGCGGGCGACCTCGGTCTCGGTGGCGACCTGGGCGATCTTCTCACGGACCACCGGGTCCTCGCTGAGAGGCTTGCCGTCGCGCGTGGCGGTCCTTACGTAGTCACAGAGGAGCTTCGAGCGTTCTTCGATCGGCGAGAAGGTGAACATCGTGAAACGCTCGAGGTCGAGAGCCTCCGAAATGTACTGGAACCCCTTGCCCTGCTCGCCGACCATGTAGTCATTGCGGACTCGAACGTTGTCGAAAAAGACCTGGTTGGTGATGTCCTTGCCTATGGTCGGCATCGATTGGATCTCGAGCCCTTCGGCATCCATCGGCAGCAGGAACAGGCTGATTCCGTGGTGCTTGGGCTTGTCCGGGTCGGTCCGTGCACCAAACCAGTACCAATCGGCGAAATGCGCCGAGGTGGTCCATATCTTCTGCCCGTTGAGCACCCACCAGTCGCCCTCGCGCTCGGCCTTTAGCTGCATGTTGGCGGCGTCCGAACCGGCTTGCGGTTCGCTGTAGCCGACCGCGAACTCGACCTCGGCGTTGATAATTTGAGGGAGGAACTCTTGTTTGAGCTTTTCGCTGCCGTGCCGGATCAGCGTCTTGCCGATGATGCCGATGCCCTTGCCTATTTGCGGCGCGGCGTGACGGGCTAGGCCCTCGTTGAGGATGAACTCATAGATGCCCGGCTTTTCCTGCCCGCCGTACTCCCGCGGCCAGGTCATCCCGAGCCAACCCTGGGCCGACAGCTTCTTCATGAAAGCGCGGCGCTCGGGCGTGTCGACCAACTGCGTGAAGTTTTCTCGGGTCGGGTCCATGACCACCGGGTCGTGGTTGGCGGTCAACCAGGCCTCGACCTCGTCGGCGAAGGCCTGCTCTTGGGCTGAGAACTCGAAGTTCATAGGTGCGGGCCGAACGCTAACACGAACCCGGGGGCGGGAAAACGGTCACTCGCCCTCGCGCGCCCGTTTTACCACGTCGAGGACCGACTCCTGCTTGGCGCCGGCCCATCCTTCGTCCAAAGGGACGAAGAACCGGAGCGTCAGAACACGCGAGCGGAACCGCCAGCGGCCCTGCTCGCGCACATAACAGTCATCGTAATAACCCGATCCGATCATGGCGGTGCCACCCATGGTCGCGCGCAGGTCGAGATAGACGGTGCCGCTTGCCTGGTCGCCGTCAAGCTCGATGACGTGGTTGTGAACGAAAGGCTGTAGCTCGCCGGCGGCCAGCATCCGCTCGTAACCCTCGCGCAACGCATCGTGGCCGCCTATCGGGTTACCATCGCCAGCGTCCATGGTGCCGTCGGCCGCGAACAATGCGACGGCCTGGTCGGTGTCCTTTTGCCACACGTAATGCGCGTAAAGACGAGGAAGGTCGCGTATCTCTTCCAGGTCGGCAAGTCTCGATATCATTTGTTCGCTCATATCACTCGAATACCCCCTCTCTTTCGTACTCTTCGACCTCCTCTCTGCCAAGGCCGAGCAACTCTTCAAAGACGTAAGCGTTGTCCTGGCCGACCGCCTGGCCCGCCACCCGGCTCGAGCCCGGTGTGGCCGTAAGTCCCAGAGGAAGCCCGGTCGCCACGACCTTGCCCTTTTTCAGATGCTCGATCTGTTCGAAGAACCCGCGGTCTTGCAGGTGCCGGTCACGTTCCCACTGGTCCTCGGTGGTCTCGACCACGGCCGCGGCAACACCGGCCTCCTGTAGGGTCTGTACCGCCTCCCAGGCATCGCGCTCCGATGTCCACGCACTAATCGCGGCATCGATGTCGTCGTGGGCGTTACGGCGGCCCTCGAACGAGGCCAGGTCGACACGCCCGCCGAGGTCGGGCCGCTCAAGCACGGCGCCCAGCACCTTCCAGTCCTTTTCACCGTCGACCGACAGGACCAGCCAACGGTCCTCACCCCGACAGGGATAGGCGCCCTGGGGCGCCCGGTCGCGGGCTCGATTGCCGCACGGGAGGGCCGGACCGTCACCTTCTATCTGTTCGAGAACAAGATGGCCGATAGCCGAGACCAGGGTCTCGTACTGGCTCATGTTGATGTACTGACCCTGTCCGCTGCGGCGGCGATGGTCGAGAGCGCACATGACCGCGAACAGACCATGCATGGCGCTAACGCTGTCGGGATAGGCGTACTGGGTCACGGTGCAATCGCTGCCGGCGAACCCGGTCGCGGTGGCCAACCCGGAAACGGCCTCGATGTTGGGGCCCCAGGTGACATGGCGGCTTGCCGGCCCGCTGTCGCCAAAACCCGAGCTGGAGATCATGATGATATCTTCGCGCACCGCGCTGAGGTCCTTGTAACCGAGCCCGAGCTTGTCCATTACGCCGGCCGCTTGATTCTCGACAACAAGGTCGGAGACCGCGACCAGACCTTTGGCCAGTTCGACCGCCCGCGGATGGGTCAGGTCCAAGGACACGAAGCGCTTGCCTGCGTTCCAGTCGGTGAACCAGGGCGACATTTCGGGTTGAGTGCCCAGGCCGGGGTCCCAGGGCGGCACATAACCGCGGACAACGTCAGGACGTTTGCGCGATTCGACCCTGATAACCTCGGCCCCTGCCCAGGCCATGAAACGGCCTATCCACGGGCCGGCCATGGCCGAGCTGAACTCGACCACCCGCAAACCGCTAAGGGCGCCAGCCGCGCTCACTCGTCTGCCTCCGCTACCGGCTCCAGGCTCCAGGGTGTGCGCGAGAACCGGTAGGGCGCGCCAGGATAACGCTGTTTGCCGCCGGACCAGTCGAGTTCGACGAAATAGCCGCGTGCGGCAAGCTGCGGGTCGGCCACCACATCGGCCAAAGTATTGACCGGCGTGAAGGCAATATGCCGGGCCTGCCCTTCGTCGTAGACCTCGGCGACCGTGTAGCGTTCGGTCAGTTCACCTATGAAGAGGTCGAGCAATTCGCGATAGGCGATGCGGTTTGCCGACGGCCCTTCGAACATCGGGTCGAGGACCTCGCGGTTGCCGGTCTCCTCGTTAATCCACTTAGCAAGGGCCTGCCAGTGCAGCGGGCGATTGACCATCAGATAGACCAGTCCGTCCTTGCAGCGGTAGGCCCCCGAAGGGACCGAGGCGAACAGTGAGGTTCCCATGCGCCTGGGAACGATGCCGTCGTCGAGCCACTTGCCGACCCCCGAAATGTGCGAGACCGAAAGCGTGGCCTCCTGGGCCGATATGTCGACATGCTGTCCCCGCCCGCTGGCCGCGGCGTGCCACAGCGCGAACATCGCCGCAGTGGCGGCATAAACCGAGGCCATCAGCGCGGCCTGCTCACCGGCAAGCGCCAGCGGCGGGTCCTCGGCGCTACCGGTCACGTACATGGCCCCGCCGCTGGCCGCAGCGACGATATCCGAACTCTTCCAGGACGCGTGCGGCCCGGTCTGGCCGAAACCGGTTATCGAGACCAGAACCAGGGCCGGGTTGAGACGTGAAAGAGCCTCATAGCCCAGACCTAGCTCATCGAGGTGACCGGGGGCGGAGCTCTCTATGACAAGGTCGGCAGTGGCTACCATCTCCCCAAGCCGTTCGCGGTCCCGGTCGGCGCCCAGGTCCAGTGCCATCCGGCGTTTGGCCAGGTGCATGTAGCGGCCACGGGCCGAACCGCTGGCCGGCCCGCCCGGGCCCTCGACACGAACGACATCGGCGCCCATGTCGGCGAACAGTTTGCCGGCGTAATCGCCGAAGGGTCCGGCTAACTCCAGGACACGGCGCCCGGCGAGCGCTCTTGGCACGTTGCCCACCCGGGGGCCTACCAGAAGAAATGTCCGCCGTTCACATCGAGCGACTGGCCAGTGATGACCTTGGACATCTCGGAAGCAAAGAACACCACGGTCTCGGCTATCTCGGCACCGGTGGGGATATGGCCCAAGGCCGTCTCGGCGGCCACGCCATCGTAGACCTTCTCGGCGGTGACGCCGGCAGCCTCGGCCTGTTGCTTGAAATAACCCTCCAGGGCCGGGCCCCAGATATAGCCCGGCACCACAGAGTTAACCCGAATGTTGTAGGACCCCAGTTCCACGGCCAAGGTCTGCGTGGCATTGGCCAGCGCGGCCTTGGAAGCGGAATACCCGCCGAACGCCGACATGATGCGGCGCATGGACATCGAACAAACCATCACGATGGACCCGCCGCCCTGTTCCTTCATGAGCGGGATGACCGCCTTGCTCAGCCGCAGGGAACCGAGCACGTTGACCTCGAAGGGCGCGCGCCAGGTCTCGAGGTCGGTGTCCTCGACCGTTTCGTAAGTGCCGGCGTGGTATGCGTTGTTGACCAACACGTCGACCCGCCCGAACACCCGCTTGGCCTCGGCGGCCAGGGCCGCGCAGGAATCGTCGTCGGTGATGTCGGTGGCGGCCAGGGCCACCCGGGTGCCCGAGGCCTCGAGCTCGGCGCCCAGTTCGTCGAGCTTTGAACGGGTCCTGGCGCCGATGACGAGATGGGCTCCCTCGCGAGCCATGGCACGCGCCGTATCGAGTCCGAGCCCGGGGCCTATGCCCGAAACCATCACGACCTTGTCCTTCAAAAGCATGGGTGGATTCTATGTACGGTGCCACGTAGTTACTACCGCGTGAAGCCCGAGTTGTGGAAACGTTTCTGCGACGAACTCGCCGATGCCGGCCGAGTCATCAGACGGGACGCTTCGCCGCGCGACCCGCTCGATGTCGCGGAAGGCTATCGTTACCTGAGCCGTCTGACACGGCTGGCACTCGAAAAGTTTGTTGAGCACGCCGACCCCGAGCACCCGCGCTTTTACCGGCTCAGCCATGAGACGGGCAAGATTGGGGCCGACAATCCCGACAGCTACTACCAGAACGCCACCATCGACGGGCACCACGACTACATAGTGCGGGGGGACCGCGGAACCGTGGCCTACCTCGGGCTCGGAACCTACTACGGTGACTACAACCGGGAGGGACCCTCGGGTTGCAGCGGATACCTGGAGGCCGGCGATATCGAGGTCGCCGACGACGGAACGATGGAGGTATGGCTGAGCGCCGAGGAACGGCCCGGCAACTGGCTGCCGATGCGCGAGGGCACGGCCATGCTCATCGTCCGTCAGAACTTTCTCGACCGAAGCAGAGAACGCCCGGCCCGTCTGACCATCGAGCGAGTGGAAGGTCCCGAGGCCCCGCGCCCGTTGGAAGCCACGAGCCTGGCCGCGGGACTGGAACGGGCGGCCAGCTATGTCACCGGGACCGCCGAACTGTTCGCCCGCTGGGCCGAGGGTTTCGTCGAGCGGTCAAACGAACTGATTGCCATGGACCCGGCGGTCACGGGGGGTGCCCACGGCGACCCCAACATGTTCTTCTATATGGGCTACTGGCAGCTGGCCGCCGACGAGTGTCTGGTGGTCGAGGCCATGCCTCCCGAGTGCCAGTATTGGAACTTCCAACTCAACAACCATTGGATGGAGTCGCTCGACTACCGCTACCACAGCATCCACTACAACAAGCACACCACGACATACCGGACAGACGGTTCTTTCAGGCTGGTCGTTGCTCATCAGGACCCAGGTCTTCCAAACTGGGTCGATACCGCCGGCCACCGTCGTGGGACGATGGCGCTCAGGTGGGCCAAGGCCAGCGACCATCCGCAGCCCACCGTGCGGGTCGTCAAACGCACGACTGTCGGCCAGGCCGAATAACGGCTAAACTGGATTCGGTCGCCTTGCGGCCTACTGGACAATGACACTTTCCGATCCGGTCATATGCATAGCCGGCTGGTGGCTGGCCTTCGCGTTCACCCACATGGTCCTGTCCTCGAGCATGGTCCGGCCAGGTCTGGTCGCGCGTCTGGGCGAGGGCCCCTTCGCGGGCCTGTACTCGCTGGTCGCACTGGCCTGCTTCATCCCTCTGGTGCGCAGTTATTTCACCAACAAGCATGCCGGCCCCTGGCTGTGGAGCCTGGCCATGGGCCCAGCCCTCGAGTGGGCGGTCTACATCGGCATGGGTGCCGCCCTAGTACTCGTGGTCGCGGGACTGGCCACGCCTAGTCCGGCGATGTCGGTCGGCGCATCGAACAAGGAACCGGCCGGGGTCCTGCTACTGACCCGGCACCCGGTGTTCATGGGCATCGGCCTGTTCGGGTTCCTACACCTGCTCCCCAACGGCGCGGCGGCCGACCTGGCCTTCTTCGGCGGCTTCCCGCTGTTCGCCGTCATCGGGGCACGCCACCAAGACCACCGTAAGATGGTCGACGGCCCCCACGGCTATGCGTCGTTCTGCGAACAGACCCCCTTCCTCCCCTTCACGGGCGGCCGGACCATAGAGGGCATCCGCGGAATACACCGGGTCGTCGTACTTCTGGGGATATCGACGACGCTATTGCTGCGCCATTTTCACGCCGCCTGGTTCGGCGGCGGACGTCGGACTAGCCGGTCTTTACCTCGACCAGTTCGGGCTTGATCTTTTTGGAGGCCTGGTACCGGCAGTGGGCCCATTGGGCAAAACCTTCGGCCGCATCCACGACCGCCTGGCTGCGGCGCGAGTGGAATATCTCGAAAGCGTGCTGCGCGCCGGGAATCTCCGCATATACGACCTCTGACGAGGACGCCTGGCGCATCAGTTCCGTGAACTTTCTGGCCTCCTCGGCCGGCACCAAGGAATCGAGTTCGCCGTGGATGATGAAGAACGGCGGTGCGTCCGGGCCAACCCTGTCCATCGGCGAGGCCTTCTCGTATGCGGCAGGGTCCTCCTCGATACTCGCCTTCATGATCTTCTCTTCGAGCAACTCGCCCATCCCCTGCCCCGGCCAGTAACCGTAGCGGTTCTTGAAGTCGTAAACACCGTAGAAGGGGATGGCGGCCGTCACGGATGTGTCGGCGCTCTCGAAACCGGGCTGGTACTCGGGGTCGCCCGCGGTAAGGCCCATGAGCGCAGTGAGATGTCCCCCGGCCGAACCACCGGTCACGACCACGAACCCGGGGTCTATCCCGTAATCGTCGGCGTGCTCGCGAAGGAAGGCAAGGGCGCGCTTCACATCGACCAGGTGCTCTGGGAAGGTCGCGCCCGGACTCAAGCGGTAGTTCATGGTGGCACAGACCCAACCGTGCGAGGCCATTTGGTGCATGAGCGGGAGAGCCTGCTCGCGCTTGTCGCCGATTATCCAGCCGCCGCCGTGTATCTGCAGCAGTAGCGGACGGTTCCCGGCCTCAGAGTCCGGCCGGTAGACATCGAGCTTAAGGTCTATGCCCTTCTCACGGCCAAAGACGATGTCCTTGGTCTTGGCCACGCCCCGACGGCTGAAACTGAAGGGGCGGGCTATCGCGTTCCACCGCACCTCGGTCTCGAGCTTTGAGGCGGCACTCTCGTCGAGGCTGTCGAGCCAGTCCTGGCCCAGACCCCCGGCAAGCGCCTCGCTGCAGGCAGGCCCCGCCTGTTCCGCCAGCCGGTAGTCACGGGCCGCGATGGCCCAGGACCCGGCCAGTATGAGCAGGCCAAGTTTACCGGCCAGCCCATCGAGCGCCCCTCCCCATATAAGAAGGAGGGCCAGGAGGGCCTGCAAGGCTATAAGATGGAGGGCCAGTTCGCCCCAAACCCACCCGAGCATGAAGCTCACGAAGGCCCAGTACGACGATTGGCGCACGGGCTTTAGCACGTTGCGGGTGAGCCAGGCGCTGGCAAGACCGAATATGAACAGCGACATTGATTATCCTCCGCGCGAACCCGTATGGCCTATAGGCAGGGCGAGGCTCTCGCTAGCGCGGCGGCATGCGCAAGGCGCCGTCCAAGCGGATGGTCTCCCCGTTGAGATAACGGTTCTCGATGATGTGGCAGGCCAGCGCACCGTACTCGGCCGGGTCGCCCAGGCGGCCGGGGAAGGGAATACCCGAGGCCAGCGTGGCACGCATCTCCTCGTTCATAAGGCCCAACAGAGGAGTGTCGAAGGTGCCCGGAGCTATCGTGCAGCAACGAACACCCTCGCGGGCCAGGTCGCGCGCAATGACCAGGGTCATGCCCACCACCCCGCCCTTGGATGCCGCGTATGCCACCTGGCCGATTTGCCCGTCATAGGCCGCGATCGAGGCGGTGTTGATTATCACCCCGCGCTCACCCTGGTCGGGTTCGTTGTCGAGCATGCGCGCAGCCGACAAGCGGGCAACGTTGAAGCTGCCGACCAAATTGACCTCGACGGTAAACTTGAAAACGTCCAGCGGCATCGGACCCTTCTTGCCCGCCGTCCGCATGGCCGAACCTATGCCCGCACAGTTGATGCACACGTTGATACCTCCGAAGGTCCCCACTGCACTATCGATAGCAGCGGTGACCGTTCCCTCGTCAGTAACGTCGGCCTCGGCAAACAAGGCCGAAGGACCCAGCTCGGCCGCGACCTTCTCGCCCTCAGCACTGTTACGGTCGAGGATGGCCGCCTTGCCGCCCCCGGCAAGGATGGCCCGCACCGTGGCAAGCCCGAGACCGGATGCGCCGCCGGTAACAACGGCCTTGACGTCGGCAAGGTTCATGGGAACTCCTCAGCGAGCGCGTTCGACGTAGCGCCCTTCGACGGGGTCGACGCGAATGGTCTCCCCGGACTCTACGAACTGCGGGACCTTGATGACCACCCCGTTGGCCAAGGTCGCCGGCTTGGGCGAGGCCGAAGCGGTCGCGCCCTTTAGCGGCGGGGCAGTCTCGGTGACCACGATGGCCACAGTCTTGGGCAGCAGCAGGCCACCGGGCTGTTCCCCTACATACTGCATACGCACCTTCATGTTCTCTTCCAGCCACGGGGCTTCGTCCTCTATCCGGGCGCGCTCGACGTTGTGCTGCTCGTAGGACTCGGAGTCCATGAAGACGAAGTCATCTCCGTCCTTGTAGAGAAAGTCCATCTCGCGCTCGGTCACGGGCACGCGCTCGACGTCCTCGGTCGAGTTGAAGCGAGTCTCGCTCTGTATGCCGCTGGTGACGTTCCTCAGCTTGGCCTGAACCACTGCGTTGCCCTTGCCGGGTGTGCGGTGGGTGAAGCTCAGCACACGGCAGGTCTGCCCCTTGTGGATGATGACCATCCCTGGTCTCAGCTCGGTCGCTTGAAGCTTCGCCATGAGGTGCGGAAAACTAATGCCTCCAACCGATCGGAGCAAGCCGCTGGCTACCCAGCCTGGCGTTGAAACGCGGGCGCAAAGGCGCAACAAGGTCGGTGTTGGCAATGGAAGAACACCCGGGCAGGGCAATGCTCCGACATTGGCGTGAACTGGCGCCGACAAACCTTTACACCAGCGACCCCGCTCTGGCCGCAGCGGGCTTCTACCTGCGAAGCCGCCTACTGTCCGACTACCTGCCCGAGGCCGACCCCGAGTGGAACGACCGTATCGAGGCGGTCCTGGCCGAAGAACTGACCGGGGGTCTGTGAACGCCGTCTGAGTAGACACGCGTATCCACCCACGCTACGAGTCCGGGTTATGGAATTCAATCTCGCCGACCTGTTCGAAAGCACCGTAGACAACTTCGGTGACCGCGAGTACCTCGTCGCCGGCGACAAAAGCTGCAGCTATGCCGAGATGGAAGCACGCGCCAACCGGCTCGCCCATTTTCTCGGCTCCAAGGGCGTCGGCCCCGGAGACCACGTGGGTATCTACGCCTACAACTGCATGGAGTGGGTCGAAACGCTTTGGGCCGTCTTCAAGCTGCGGGCGGTGTGGGTCAACATCAACTACCGCTACGTCGAGGAAGAACTCGCGTACCTGTTCGAAAACGCCGACCTCAAGGCCTTGGTGTTCGCGCGCGAGTTCACCGAACGGGTGGCCGCGGTGGTGGGGGCCATGCCCAAGCTCGAGTTCTCTGTGGTCCTCGACGACAGCTCTGATGCCGACCTGTCGGCACTCCAACCGGCACCGACCGAGTACGAGGAAGCGATGGCCCTGGGCTCGCCCGAACGCGATTTCGAGCCCCGGTCGGCCGACGACCATTACATTCTCTATACCGGCGGGACCACCGGCATGCCCAAGGGCGTGGTGTGGCGCCACGAGGACGTCTTCTTCGCCTTGGGAGGCGGCAACGATCCACAGACCGACGAACGCGCTACCCGCCCCGAGGTCATGGTCGAACGCGCCCGTGCGGCCGGCGCGCAGTCGGTGCAGCTACCGATAGCACCGCTGATGCACGGGGCCACCCAATGGTCAGTGATGGGCGGCTCCTTCATGGGCCGCAAGATAGTGTTGTTGGCCAACTTCGAACCCGACGAGGTCTGGCGGCTGGTCGAAGAGTACAAGGTCGACACGGTGATGATTACCGGCGATGCCATGGGCCGTCCGCTCATCGAGGCCCTTGATGCACCCGAGACCGAACGTGACCTCAGCTCGATGTTCGTGCTGGTAAGCACTGCGGCGGTCTTCTCACCGACGGTAAAGGACCGCTTCTTCGACCGCTTCCCAGACCTCATCATCATCGACAGCATCGGTTCATCGGAGTCGGGCAACAACGGCATGGCGATGATCACCAAGGGCCATACCGCGATGACCGGCGGTGGTCCGACGGTAAAGGCCGGTCCAAACACCGTGGTGCTCGACGCCGAGACTCTCGAGGCGATACCGGCCGGCTCCGAGACCATAGGCAAGGTTGGCCGCAGCGGCGACATACCGTTGGAGTACTACAAGGACCCCGTAAAAAGTGCCGAAACCTTCGTTACGGGAGCCGACGGCCGCCGTTATTCAATACCCGGCGACTTCGCCCGCCACGAGAGCGACGGGACCATTACCCTGCTCGGCCGCGGTTCGGTCTCGATAAACTCGGGGGGCGAAAAGATATTCCCGGAAGAGGTTGAGGCGGCGGTCAAGTCACACCCCGACGTGTTCGACTGCATAGTCGTGGGCACGCCCGACGACCGTTTCGGCAGCCGTGTCTCGGCCGTGGTCGCGCCGCGGAGGGACAAGGAGCCGTCGCTAGAGTCGATTCAGGAACAGTGCCGGACCAAGATTGCTGGCTACAAGATTCCGCGCGAGCTTCACCTGGTCGAAGAACTGGTGCGCGCGCCCAGCGGCAAGCCCGACTACCGTTGGGCCAAAGAGCTAGCCTTCGGAAGGCGCGGGCTCAGCGTTTCCTAAGACCCGTCGTAGGCGTAGGGCAACCCGACCGCTTCGGTCAGGAAACGCATGATGGGCTCCATGGCCACAAAACCGCGTTCGACCTTGCGGGCAAAGTCCTTGGAACTGGCCCCCTGTTCGGTCGACTCCTCGATAACGAAGAACGACTTACGTTTTAGCTCATCGACCATCGGGTGGCCGGCATCGAAACCCTGGGGAGGACGTTTGAGGCTGTCGCCGCGCACCTCACCGAAGCGGCGGCGAAAGGCGGCCGCCCGCGTCAACTCGTTCCACCGCTCACCGTCGTCGGCGATTGCCCTGCGCACCTTGCGAAGAACCGGGCCGGGGGGGTGCCAGATGCCGCCGCCGAAGTACACGTTGCCGGGTTCGAAGTGCAGGTAGAAACCCGGAGCATGGGCGTCCTTTCCGGCCTCGTGCCGGAAATGACAGGCCACGTGCTCCTTGTAAGGCCGTTTGTCGTGCGAGAAACGAACGTCGCGGTAGATACGGAACATCGAGCCGCCGTGCGGCTTGGGGTCACAGATGAAGCATTCCGAGATACGCGCAAAGCGGATGTCCATCTCGGCTATGAAGGCCGACATTGGCGCCAGGACGCTTTCCTTATAGCGGTCCTTGTTGGCGATGAACCAATCGCGGTTGTTGTTACCCGACAGCTCGCGAACGAACTTGAACATGTCGGCCGGAAAGCCGTTGAACTTTCCCCAGTCCTTCTCGGCCGCGGGCATATCAAGCAGACGCCGCCGCGGACTCGTCCGCCTGGGCACCGCTGGGCAAACCGGCGGCCACCGCTTCGTAGGCCAGCTCGAGGAGTTGGCCGGTACGGCCGCTGAACTGGTCCAAGGTCATGGCGCGCTTGAGATAACGGTGCAGGTCGTACTCCCAGGTGAACCCGTTGCCGCCGTGTATCTGTATGGCCTCCTGTGAGTTGAGCCTTGCGGCCTCGACCGCGTAGGCACGCGCGGCCACAAGCGCCAGGCCGGCCTCCTCATGCTCGTTGTCTAGACACCAGGCCGCGCGATAGACCGCCGAGCGGCTCGACTCGGTCCTTATCAGCATGTCGGCCATCCGGTGTTGGAGGCTCTGGTAGATGGCAATGGGCTTGCCAAAGGTCTCGCGCTCGCGGGCGTAATCGAGGGAACGCGTCAGCGTTTCCTCGGCAATCCCGAGACCGAAGGCCGCCGCGCCGAGAAGACCAAAACTGGACATGACTCCGGCGGCCACCGAATCGTCGCAAAGCATGGTGGCCTGGTTGTCCAGCGTGACCTCGTAGAAACGCGCGGCCTCATCGAGAGCCTGCATACGTCGAGCGTCGAAGGGCCCTTGGGCGATGAACACACCGGCAGCGGTCCTGACAATAAGATGGGTGGCCGAAGCGGCATAGGGAACGAAATAGGCCTTGCCCCTGATCCGGTCGTCCTCGAAACGGAGCTCGGCCGGTTGGCCGGGCCAGACGCCGCCCTCGCTGGCGACCACGCCAAGCGCCTCGCCCGTGACCAGTCGTCCGATGAGCTCGTCCTGATCACCGGCGGCCTCGAGAAGCTTGGCGGCCAGTATCTGCTCGAGATAGGGCCCGGGAAAACAGTGCTTTGCCATCTCCTGGCAAACCAGGGCCAACTCGACGGCCCCCAAACCTTGCCCTCCGGCCAGCTCGGGCGCGACCAGCCCCAGGTATCCAAGCTCGGCCAGCTGTCCCCACAGGTCCCGCGAGAACCCCTCGCCGTCGGCCTCGGCGACCTCACGGGCACTGGCCACCGGTGACTCGGCAACCAACAGCTCGGCCAAGGAATCTTGCAGCAGGCTCTGATCCTCTGTCAGGTCGAAGTTCATCGTCTACAGGGTGGGCAAGGACAGCACGCGTTTGGCGATGATGTTGCGCTGTATCTCGGAAGAACCCGAGAAGATGGTCTCGGCCCGCGACCACAGGAAGTTGCGGGGCCAATCGACCTCGTTACGGGCGTCGGATTCCGAGCGCAACAACTGCCCGCCGGGCCCGAGGATGTCGAGAGCGGCCAGCCGCAAGCGCTGGTCGTACTCCGACCAGACCAGTTTCTCTATGGAGGATTCGGGTCCGGGCGCCTTGCCGGCATCAAGGTCGGCGATGGTACGGTAGCCGTTGGCCCGCATCACTTCGAGATCGACCACCAGCTTCCCAAGACGGCGGCGGGTACCGGTGTCGTCGATGCCCAGCTCGCGGCAGGTAGAGATGAGGGTTCGAAGGTCGTTGCCCAAACGGGCAGCCTGGTCGGCTGTCCCGGCACCGCGCTCGTAGCCGAGCACGGTCATCGCTATCGGCCAGCCCTGGCCGATCTCGCCGACAACGTTGGCCACCGGGACGCGTGCGTTGTCGAAGAACACCTCGCCGAACTCGTTCTCACCGGTCATCTGCCGGAGCGGCCGCACCTCGATGCCCTCGGTCCTCAGATCGACCAGGATGAAAGAGATGCCACCGTAGCGATCATCGGGGGCGGTACGCGCCAGTAGAAAGATCCAGTCAGCCCAGGGACCGAATGTCGTCCAGCACTTCTGTCCGTTGACGATGAAATGATCACCTTCGAGCTCGGCGCGGGTCCGCAAGGAGGCCAGGTCGCTTCCCGCGCCCGGCTCACTGAAGCCCTGGCACCAGATTTCCTCGCCCGTGAGCATCGGCGGGATGAAGCGGCGGCGCTGCTCTTCGCTGCCGTGATGGATCAGTGCCGGGGCACAAAGGTTTAGCCCAAGGACGTTGATGCTGGGCGGAGCGTCGGCCGCGGCAAGCTCTTCGGCGGCAATGACCTCCTCGACCTGACCAAGCCCGCGACCTCCCCACTCCTGGGGCCAACTGAGGCCAAGATATCCGGCAGAGTTGAGCGTGCCCTGCCAGACCCGGCGAAGCTCGATCAGCTCGTGCTCCCCGTTGGCCGGGTCGCGCAGGTCTGCGCCCCAAGTATTGGCCAGGTTGGCCGCTATCCAGCCACGCAGCTCGTTTCGAAAATCTTGGTGCTCTTGGCTAAAGGCAAGGTCCATGGCAGCAACCGCGCCGGCATGTCTAGCGCGGAGCCTGTGATGTGGCCAGCCTTGCCCACCGGCGTCGTGCGGTTATACTCACCGGCCATGAGCGAGACCGTAAGACAAGACACCTGGAACCTGGCCGACGTGTTCGAAGGCATAGCCCGAGTGGTGCCCGACCGTGAGGCCGTACTTGACGACCACCAGGTGCTGACCTGGACCCAGCTCGACCGGCAGTCCAACGCGCTTGCCCGACATCTGCTCGAGGGTGGCGCGGTGACCGGCGATAAAGTCGCCATCTATTCCTACAACCGCGCCGAATACACGGTCACGCTTGCGGCCTGTTTCAAGGCCCGCCTGGTGCCAGTCAACATCAATTACCGCTATCGCGACGAGGAGCTGTCATACATCTTCGACAACTCGGACTCGGTCGCGGTGGTCTTCGAGGCCGGCTTCGGACCCAACCTAGAACGCCTGCGTGCAGGCCTCCCGAAGCTCGAACAGTTCATCCAGCTTGACGACGGGGAGCCTGGGCTGGTCGGCGCCACCGCATGGGCAACGGCCTTGGCCGGCAGCGACGAGGCGCTTGGCAACGAACGCAGCCCCGACGACATGCTCTTCCTCTACACGGGTGGGACCACGGGCATGCCCAAGGGCGTGATGTGGCGGCAGACCGACATCTGGGCCAGCCTCGGCGCCGGTGGCGACGCCATCACCGGAGAAGGCAAACCCGCCGACCTCGACGAACACCTGGCCAACGCGGCAAAGGGCCAACAGTTGCTCCGCCATATGCCGGCCTGTCCCTTGATGCACGGCACCGGTCTGCTCACCGCGCTCAATGCCCTGATGATAGGCGGCACCATCGTCACCGTCGGCTCCCACACGCTGGATGCGCATGCGCTGTGGCGCGCCGTGGCCGAAAAGAAGGTCAATTCGATAGCAATAGTCGGCGACGTGTTCGCCCGCCCGATGGTCGAGGCGCTCGACGAGCAGAGTTACGATCTGACAAGTCTCTTCCTCGTAGTCTCGTCGGGGGTCATGTGGTCGCCCGAGACCAAGAAGGCGTTGCTTGACCACCACCCCGACATGGTGCTTGTCGACTCCTTGGGTTCTTCGGAAGCCACCGGTTTCGGCAACTCC
>JAYGCK010000119.1:0-16944 GCA_046583395.1 Deltaproteobacteria bacterium | reverse complement strand
ATTAGAAAGGTTCACCCGGCCCAGTAAGCCCAAACGGACATCGACGACCTCGCCGTCGATGTCCACGTCGGCACGGGTCCCCTCGAGGCTTTCGTGGAACTCGAGCACCGAGACACGGGCGGGGGCGGTGGTCGAGTAGGTCCAAGCCTCGGCGGTACCGGCCGCCGCCAAGATCTCACTCGCGCGCGGGTCGTCGGCGTTGACGACCGCCGCTCCGGCGGGGTCGAGGTAGGCGGAGAACAACGAACACTTTGCCGCAAAATATGACGCTTCGTCCCCATGGTAGTCGAGATGGTCGCGCGAAAGGTTGGTGAACACGGCGGCGGCAAAGCTGCATCCGGCCACCCGTTTCTGGGTTAGCCCGTGGGAGGAGACCTCTAGAGCCGCGGCGGTGCAACCGCTGTCGGCCATCTGCCCCAAGGTTCGCTGCAGGTCCACGGCCGCCAGCGTGGTCATCGGGGCCGGCCGCTCGAAGGCGGGACAACGCAAGGCAATGGTCCCGAGGACTCCGGCCTCTACTCCGGCCGAACGCCATATGCTTTCCAGCAGGTAGGTAACGGTGGTCTTGCCGTTGGTACCGGTCACACCCACCAGCTTCATTCGTTCGGCGGGCCGGCGGTATACCGCGGCGGCGGCAACACCGGCGGCGGTTAGCACGTCGTCGACATAGACCACGGGCCAGCCATTACCGGCATCCACGCCGCTTCCTTGACCCGCCAGCACGGCCACCGCACCGCTTGCCAGCGCTTGACCGGCAAACTCCGAACCCTGGTTGTGCCGGCCGGGCAGCGCGACGAAGACCTCGCCGGGCCCGATGGTCCTGGAATCGTGCCCTATGCCGAGAACCGATAGGTCCGGCACCGGACCCGGGAGACACCGGAGCCCGGCATCCTCGAGTTCGACGACAAGTTCGGCGACCGTCATCACCTGACAAGTATCCGGGCTCAGCGTGACAGTTCGAGCGCTACCACCCGTGTCCCGGCAACGGGCGCGCCGGGCGCGGGCCTTTGCCGGCTGACATACCCCTCGCCGTGGACCTCGAGACGACAACCGCAACCTGCCGTCCGGCGGACGGCGGCCCGCAGACTGAGCCCCCGCAGGTCGGGAATAGTATCGCAGGAGACCGGCACCTTGACCGATACCGGCCGGCTGGCCGGTGCCGGCCGGGGCCGTGCCTGGACGACGAGGACAGGCACAGGGCCGCTATCGCGCTGTATGCCGAAGCGGTCAACGGCCTGCTCGGCGATACGCCTGAAGGCCGGGGCCGCAACCACCCCGCCATAGTGACTACCCTCGGGCTCGTCGATCATGACCGATATGACCAGCTCGGGGTCATCGGCCGGGAGATAGCCGACGAAGGACGCCAGCCAACGGTCGGCGCTATAACCGCCGCGTTCGGGTTTCTGTGCCGTTCCGGTCTTGCCGGCCACCGGCACCCCCGACACACGGGCCTGGGGTGCGGTACCCCGCCGGCTCACCACCGACTCCAGCATTGCGGTAAGTTCGCGCGCCACGCGCGTGCTAACGACCCGGCCCACGGTCTTGGGCTTGGTCTCGGCAATCGTTCGTCCATCGTGGTCCACTATACGGCTGACTATATAAGGACGCTGACGGACACCGTCGTTGGCCAACGTCGCATAGCCCGAGGCTAACTGCAGTGCGGTGACCGCGATGCCTTGGCCGTAACTGATCGTAGCGGTGCGGATATCCCGCCATTCATCGGGCGGGTGGAGGAGCCCCTTGATCTCACCGGGAAGTTCGACCCCCGTTCTGCTTCCAAAGCCGAAGCTGGTGAGGTAGCGGTGCGTGGCATGAGGCCCGAGCAGCGCCCCTATCTTGGCCATGCAGATATTGCTCGACAGACGTATGACATCCGAAACCGCCAGTTCAGCGTGAGGGTTGTGGTCGTGTATGAACCACTTGCCGATGTTCATCGTCCCGTTCTCACAGTGGAAGACCGTGTCCTTGGTTGTCACCCTTTCTTCGAGGGCCCCGGCGACGATAAAGGGCTTTAGTGTGGAACCAGGCTCGTACTGGTCGGTAACGCTGCGGTCGCGGCGGCTGGCAGCATCAAAGCCACCGAAATCATTGGGGTCGAAGTCCGGCACGTTGGCCAAGGCCAGGACCGCCCCGGTGCCAGGGTCGAGAACCACCGCGCTACCGGCGCTGGCATTTGTCGCAGCCACGCGGGCGCGCAGTTCGGTCTCCACGATGCTCTGCAGGGTGGCATCGATGGTCAGATGTACCTCGGCGCCACGGTTGACGCCGCGGCGGTCGGCCTCGTTCAGGAACGCACCGCCGCGGCCATCCCGGCAGATACGCACCGCGGCCGGCTTGCCCCTAATCTCCTTGTCGAAGGCCAACTCAAGCCCTTCGAGCCCGTTGGCATCGGTGCCGGAGAAACCGAGGATATGCGAGGCCAGGCGGCCGGCAGGATACGACCGGCCCTGGTCCTTGTGCACGTCGATACCATTGATTCCCAAGCGCCGTATCGAGTTGGCCTCATCGACCCCCACGCCCTTCGATAACCACACAAAGCCCCTCGGTTCGTTCTCGAGACGCTCGGCCAGTTCTGCGGCATCGACCTCGAGCAGAGGTGCCAAAAGTTCGGCGTGACCGGCGTCGAAGCTGTACGCGGGACGCCTCAGAGCCACGCGTGAGGCCGCCACACTGGTCGCGAGCACGGTCCCGTGACGGTCGAGTATGGGCCCGCGGTAGGCCATCTTCGTCGACTCGTAACAGGTGATGTCGCGCACCTTGCTGGCGTAGTGACCGCCGTGGACCAGCCCGAGGCGCACCATCCGGTAACCGATGACCGAGACCCCAAGCCCGGCGATTACCACAAGGACCAATAGGCGGCGGCTGAAACGGTTACGGCTTCGTCGCATTCTTTCCCGTCCCGGCGTCGAGCGAGATGACCTGCCCGGGAAGCGGACGGCGCAAGCCGAGACGCATATGGGCCAAATTGAGAATCTTGTCGGGAGCGCTCAGGCGCGCCTCCTGGTCGATAAGTTCCTGATGTTCGATGTCGAGCGCGTGTAGCACGTTCTCGGTCTTGACGAGGCGGCGAGAGAGGTCCTGGACCCTGACCCGGGCCCACACGTGAGCTATCGCCAACAACGCAACGACAAGGGCCAGTGCTACCGCCCGCCTCCCAAGACGCGCCTCGGCCGGGTCGGACACCACCGGCGCGAACCAGGCCAGCCAGGGCCCGAACCGCCCTCGCGCCCGCCGGCCTGCCAGATGTCGCTTGCGCGCCACGCCCTCAGTCCTCCAGCCTGACGACCGCTCGCAGGCCGGCACTACGGGCACGCGGGTTGGCCTCGACCTCGGTTTCGGTGGGCTTGCGTTTACGGCGCCCCAACAACCGCACCTTGGCCGTCCAGCCGCAATTGCACACAGGCTGTTCGGGCGGACACATACAATCGGCTGCCCAACGCCTGAAAGCCTGCTTGACGAGCCGGTCCTCTAAAGAGTGATAGCTGATGACCACCATCCGGCCGCCCGGAGCAAGCAGCTGCCAGCCCTCGTCCAAAAAGGCTTCGAGTTGGGCCAGTTCCTCGTTGGCGGCGATACGCAGGGCCTGGAAGGTACGGGTGGCCGGGTCATGGCCCGGACGTCCACGCAGTCCCGCCTCGAGGACCGCCTGGCGCAAATCACCGGTGGTCTCCATGCGGCCGCTGTCGCGGCGCTCGATGATGCGGCGGGCTATGCGTTTGCCCGCGCGTTCCTCGCCGTAGACGCGTAGGAGGCGGGCCAGCCCTTGTTCGTCGTTGCCGGCTATCAGGGTGGCGGCGCTAAGCGCCTGGCCTTGGTCCATGCGCATGTCGAGCGGACCTTCTCTCATGAAACTGAAGCCCCGGGCGGGATCGTCCAACTGCAGGGAAGAGAGTCCGAGATCGGCGAGCACCCCATCGACACCATCACCCCAACCACACTCGGCCATGATATCACCGAGCCGGTCGAAGCTCGCCTGAACCGGACGAAAACGCGGGCCGAACCGGGCCAGCCGCTGACCGGCTCCGTCGACCGCGGTCTGGTCGCGGTCGAGCCCCAAAAGCGTACCATCGGGACTCGAGCGCTCGAGAATCATCTCGGCCATTGAACCACCGCCGAGCGTGGCATCGACGTAGCGGCCGTGTTCGGCCGGGGCCAAGGTCTCGGCGACCTCTTCGAGCATGACCGGCCGGTGCCCGCCGGAGCTCATCGGGCCGGTCAGAGCCTCAGGCCCTTGAGTGAACCGATCTTTTGTTTGTTTCCGGCCGCGTGGTCGTGGAAGCGCTTCCACTCCTGGGCCGACCAGAGGCGGAACTTACGTATGTCGCCGGTAAAGACGACCTCTTTGGCCAACCCGGCATGGTCGCGGTGCTCGGGCGGAACCACGATGCGGCCCTGGCCGTCGAGGGTCTGCTCCTGAGCCGGGTGGATATAGTTGGACAGCAAAACGTCGAGGACTTCGGAGGCATCCTCACCGTCGGCCGCGTCGGGTTGGTCGAGGATGCGGCGGGTGGTCTCGGTCCACTCGCCGACGGGATAGATGTCTATGTAGGAGAAGTTTGGCCTCGGTGACAGCGTGACAACGACCTTTCCTTCGTTGCTGCCACCGAGCGCGGACCGGAATTTATGCGGTATTGCTACGCGTCCCTTGTCATCTATAGTGTGCTGGAAAGTACCGAGGAACATAGCAACAAAAAGGTGTGGGTGGCCGGCCCTCCCAAGGACCGCCTCACAACCGCAGCCACCGGGACTCGCTTGCCGTAAGCTTTACGAGTTTCCCACATGGCTACCCACATCAACCACTACCACCCACCGGACCCCACTATGCCCCAGTCGGTCCTTCCGAGTCAAGGGTTTTCTGCTCCCCTCCCCACATGGGGCCAAGCGCCTGGAAACACAGGGGTTTTGGCAAGGGAGCCGGCCGGACCGAGGGGTCTACGGGGCTCGAGAAAGCGCGAGCCGGCCTGTAAGCCGGATTCTGTCGGCCCGGCAAGCGGGCCGTGGCAGCCATTCATCTGGGCCGGCGGTTGCCCACCGGCTCGTGCGACGTCTACCCGGGGGCCTGGGACGGGCCATCCGCCCCCCTATTCGGTCTTGCTCCGGGTGGGGTTTACAAAGCACCGGCCGTTACCGGCCAGCCTGGTGAGCTCTTACCTCACCGTTTCACCCTTACCGCCACCCTGAGGTGACGGCGGTCTGCTTTCTGTTGCACTTTCCCCGCCTCGCGGCGGGCCGTCGTTAACGGCCACCCTGCCCTACGGAGTCCGGACTTTCCTCCCCCGCCCTGAGGCGGGAGCGGCTGCCCGGCCGACTCGCGCAACCCCGATTAGACAGGCAAAAGGACCGTAAAAACAAGGCCGGCTCAGGCGGCCGGTGATTCGACGTACAATATGCGCTGGCAGCTCGGACAAACCCGGATTACACCGGTCTTCATGATTTCGATTAGCGTCTGGGGGGGCACGCGCATGTAGCAGCCACCACAGGACCCTTGCTGGACCTCGACGACGGCCTGCCCACCGCGGCGGCTGCGGACCTGCTCGTAGCGCTTCTTGACGGGTCCGGGCAGCTCGGCGGCCAGCGCATCGCGCTCACCCTGCTCTTCGGCAATCGTCGCCCGTAGCGCATCGATGCGCAAAGACTCCTCTTCGAGCTGCCGGTGGTCGGCGGCTTCTAGATCGGCCAGTTCTGTGCGAAAGCCAGCGATGACCTTTTCGGTGTCTTCGACCTTCTCCATGAGAAGGAGCAACCCCTCTTCGGCTTCGTCGATTTCCTGGACGATGCTCGCAATCTCCGATTCCCCGGCGCGTAACTCGCGCTCGGTGGTGATGCGCGAGACCCGCGAACGTCTGTCCTTTAGCAAGATCTGACCATCGCTCACCCGCCGTTCGGCCAGAGCACGTTGGCCGACCAACTCCTTGCGAACGGCCTCCTGCTCGGCAATCCGGGCATTGCAGGCCTCCACACTGTCGCGTCGCTGGCGAAGATCGTTCTCGAAGCGCGCTAGGTCCTGTTCTTTTACTACGAGGGCCTCGTCGAGCCCCTTGAGCCTGAAAAGTCTCTCCAACTCGCCTACCAAGTCGCTGGTCACTCCTGATCGAAAGATGGTGGGCCCACCAGGACTCGAACCTGGGACCAGAGGATTATGAGTCCCCTGCTCTGACCAACTGAGCTATGGGCCCGCAGGCCGGTCATCCTATGAGGCCTCGCAATTTTTTGCTGCGCGCCGGAAGCCGGAGCTTACGCAGGGCCTTGGCTTCAATCTGTCGTATTCGTTCGCGCGTAACTGAGAATCTCTTGCCGACCTCTTCCAGTGTATGGTCGGTTTTCTCACCAATTCCAAACCTCAGCCGTACCACCTGCTCCTCACGCGGGGTGAGCGATGCCAGCACCTTACGGGTCTGCTCCTGCAGATTCATGTTGACGATGGCCTCGGGTGGCGAGATTGCTCGCTGGTCCTCGATGAAATCACTGAGCGGGCTGTCCTCTTCGTCCCCAATCGGGGTCTCGAGAGATATCGGTTCGCGCGCAATCTTCAGCACCCGGCGGACTCTATCGACCGGCATCGAGACCTCTTCGCCCAACTCTTCGGGTGTCGGCTCGCGGCCGTGGTCCTGTACGTACTGCCTGGTGGTACGGATGAGCTTGTTTATCGACTCGATCATGTGCACCGGAATGCGGATGGTGCGGGCCTGATCGGCGATTGCTCGAGTTATGGACTGACGTATCCACCAGGTCGCGTATGTCGAGAACTTGTAGCCACGCTGGTATTCGAACTTCTCGACGGCCTTCATCAGACCGATGTTGCCCTCTTGGATGAGGTCGAGGAACTGCAGACCGCGATTGTTGTAACGTTTGGCAATCGAGACCACGAGTCTCAGGTTGGCCTCTATCAGTGCGCGCTTGGCCTCCTCGGCGGCGGCCTGGGCAACCTCAAGCTTTCCGGCAAGCTCGTCCAGCACGGCCTCCGAGATTCCCATTTCGGCAACGATGGCGTCGCGACCGGTCGAAGAGTCGAGTATCTTGGCGGCCAGACGCTTTATCCCCTCGGCGTTCATCCTCAAGGTCCCACATATACGTTGGTCGCTGGTCCGGTCCTTGCCCAGACGGCCGGCGAACTTGACCACGTCGGCGGGTACCCGTCCGGTCCGCTTTTCAGCCTTGCGCAAGACCTCGCGGTAGGAGTTCAGACGGTCGCGCACGCCGGCAAGCTCGGCAATCGCAATCTTCACCTGCGAGGGAGCTACCGGTATCGCCCGCAGGCCCTTCAGGAGCTTGGTGTTGAGCTTTCCTATCTCAGCGGTCGTACGGACATAGGCCGCCCCATCGGGCTTGAGCTTGGCTTGCTTGGCAACCAGGTCATCGACCGTGAGGGCTATCCTTTGTAGACGCCCCAACTGCCGCCGCACGGTCTTGTAGAGTTCGGCCTCGTCTAGGGACTCGGGCTCGTCGGTGTCCTCTTCGTCGTCGGCCGAATCCGGTTCGGAAAGCTTGACGATATCGCGCACGCGTAACTCACCGGCGTTCAAAAGCGCCGATATCGCCTCGACGTGCCGTCGGCCGAAGGGTGAGCAAAAAACGAGGTCGAACACCTCGTTCTCGGCGCTCTCGATGCGCTTGGCAATCTCGACCTCGCCTTCCCGATTGAGAAGCGGCACCGACCCCATATCGCGCATGTAGATGCGGACATAGTCGGTCCCACCCTCGGACGCGGTCGCGCTGCGGCCTGCTCCGTCCGTCTTCTTGCCCTTGGCCTTGGGAACCTTGGCCGCAGGCTTTTCGTCGGTCTCGCGTACCTCTATCTTGCTCTCGCGAAGCAGTTCGAGAACGCTCTCGATAGCCGCCTGGTCGGTTACCTGTTCCTCGAGAAGGTCGTTGACCTCGTCGAAGGTCAGGTAGCCCTTCTTGCGGCCGGCGGCAACGATCTGCTCGAGCCCGGCACCGGTCACCGTACCGGCGGCCTTATCCTTGCTTCCGGTGGCCTTCTTCTTAGGCATCTGAGCCGCTGCGCGGTCTCCAATCCGAAAGATGCGCACCGGGGTCTTCGACCTCGCGCGTCTGCTCTGCCTTTCTCAGTTCCTCGGCCAACGCCAGATTGTGGCTTCTTCGCGCCCGTCCCTCGAGGTTCTTGATGCAATCGCGTGCGACCTTCTGGCAGGTCGCGGTCTCCTCGAGGCTGCCGTCACCGAGACGGGCCGCAACACGGTCGCGGTACTGCTCGGGTAACGAGGCAATCGTTTCAGCCACATCGATGCTGTGGCCATTATGTTCGTTCTCGATGAGGCTATGTGCGACTTCCTGCCACTCCGAACCTTCGAGTAGACGGCCGGCCTCGTTCTCGAGGGCCAACTGGCGCGCAGCCTCCCCGGCAAGCATGGCCGTGACGAGCATCTCTTCGGGGCCCGGTGCTCCGCCGCCGGGCCGCCTCGCGGCCGACCCGCTGACGGCCCTGCCAGCGCCGCGACGCAACACATCTTCGGAAAGCCCGGTCCACAGCGAGGCCTTGCGAACCAAGAGGTCACGCTCGAAGGGGTCGGCGACCTTGGCAATGAGCTTTGCCAGGTCGGCACCGGTCCTGGCCACACCTTCGGGCTCGGACCCGGCTCCCTGGCCGAGCCGGCCAAGATAAGCGTCGGCAAGGGGCTCGGCTTGGTCGGCCAGCGCCCCCAAGGCTTCGGCCCCCTTGCTGCGAACGAAAGAGTCGGGGTCCTCACCGGTGGGGAGGAACACGGCCTTGGGCCAAAGCCCGGCAGTGACCAGGACCGGAAAACAGCGTGCGGCCGCGGCCTGCCCGGCATCATCTCCGTCGAATACGACCACGACCTCGGACCCGAACCGTTTGAGCATCCGTGCCTGTTCGGAGGTCATCGCGGTACCACAGGTTGCCAGGGCCGGACCCAGACCGGCCTCGTGAAGTGCGATAACATCGAGATAACCTTCGACGACCAGCAAGCGAGGACTTCCGCGAAGCCCGTCGCGAGCCTCGGCCAGCCCGTAAAGCGCACGGCTCTTCTGGTAGACCGCCGATTCGGGAGAGTTTAGATACTTCGGTCCGTCGGCCCCTTCGGCAACCCGGCCGGCAAAGCCGATGGTTCGCCCTTGAACGTCCCGCACGGGGAAGATGAGGCGGCCGCGCAGACGGTCATAAAAGCGGCCGTCCTTCTCGCCAAGAAGCCCGAGCTGGCAACCGATGGCCAGTTCTATGCCCTCGCGCGAGAACCACTTGACCAACGCATTCCCGCTGGTGGGTGCAGCACCGAGTGCGAAAGTCTCGATGGACTCTCCCGTTACTCCGCGACCGGCCAGATAGTCGAGCACCGGCCGGGCCTTGTCGGACTCGTGCAGGTAACGCTTGAAACAGCGCAGCGCAGATACGTTGGCCGCAAACAGCGCTTCGCGCTCCGACCGCGGGGTACCACCCTGCTCGGGAACCTCGATGCCATACCGGTCGGCGACCTTACGCACCGATTCAGGGAAGCTCAGGCTCTCGAGCTCCATCAAGAACTTGAAAACGTTGCCACCGGCGCCACAACCGAAACAGTGGAAAAAGCCGCCCTCGTCATTGACCGAGAACGACGGGGTCTTCTCAGAATGAAAAGGGCAGAGCCCCATGAGGCTCCGCCCTTTTCGTTTTAGTTCTACGTGAGGAGAGATGAACTCGGATATCCGCGCCGATTGTCTTATTTCGTCGATCTTCTCCTCTGGGATCACGATGCTCCGCTGGTGTATGTACGAGCTTGGCTCGTCGTCGAGCGACCAACCGCAATCAGGGCAGAGACGACCTGGCCGGTCAAGCCCGCCAACGGTGGCGCTAGGACCGAATCCGAAACGCGTTCGCCCATCGCTTGGACCGGCGCAGCAGCGGACGCGGGGAACCGGCCGAGGGTGCCCTCAAACGGGGGGACACCCTCGACAAACGCGAACACAAGGCCTGCCAGCAACGCCCCCTTCAGACCGCCGACAAGCGTCCCGACAAGCCTGCTCGGGGCCGACGTACCGACCGATATCCACAGCCTCCGCGCTATGGCCAGAACAATCCTGAGACCCGCGTAAGCGATGAGGTAAACGGCTCCAAGGGCCACTAGGTCAAGCGCCTTCGACAAAGGCTCGCCCAGGACACCGGAAAAACTACCGGCGAAACCCGGCGCAACCCGGACCGCGAGCCACGCGGCAGCCACAATGGTCAACACGGAAATAATCTCGCGCCCCATGCCACGGCGGTAACCGCGCAACGCGAACAAAGCGAGGAACACCACAACACCGATATCGAACCCGCTCATATCCTGCCTCCGCCTCGAACTGCGAGATTTTAGCACAGCTTGACTCGCTCCACCCCCCATGAGACTCGCAGCGGATTCGCCCGTTCTATGCGCGCTCCTGTGACAGTCCTGGTGCCGGCCCTTGTGGCTGTCGCACTAGCCTCGGCTTGCCCGAACACCCGTACGGCCCCGGACTCCGGACACACTCGATTGCAAGTTAGCGCCGCAAGCGAAGCGACTACGGTTTACCATCTCGATAACGGCATGCGTGTCCTCATTCGCGAGGACCACTTCGCGCCGGTCGTCGCGCTGCAGGTTTGGGTCGACGCCGGCGGCGCCGATGAGTCCGACGAGGAGGCCGGCGTGGCGCATGTACACGAGCACATGCTGTTCAAAGGCACCGAGCGCCGCGGGCTAGGCGAGATTGCCGGCGCGGTAGAGGGCGCCGGCGGCCGCATCAACGCATGGACGTCCTGGGACAATACCGTGTACCACCTGGTCCTGGCCTCCCGTCACGCCGAGCTCGGCCTCGACGTTCTCGCCGATGCGGTCCGTAACTCAAGTTTCGACCCCGGTGAACTCGACAAAGAGCTTGCCGTGGTCATGGAGGAGTACCGGCGCGGCTTGGACCGGCCGGGCAACCGCCTCTTCCACGCCTTGTTCGGCAAGGCCTTCGACGAACACCCTTATAGGCGTCCGGTCATCGGCACCGAAGCATCCATAACCGGGCTCACACGCGAAAAGATACTCGACTTCTACGGCCGCCACTACGCACCCAACAACATGGAGCTGTTGGTCATTGGTGACGTGGATACCGAGGAGACCAAGACCACCGTCGAGCGCCTGTTCGGTGATTTCGCGAGCGCACCAACCCTAGAGGTCGAACGCCCGGTCGAGCCCGAACAGAACGAGTTTCGCTTCGAGGCCATAGAGATGAGCGTCAAGGAAGCCCATCTGGCCATCGGCTTTCACATACCCGAAGCCGAACACTCCGACACTCCCGGCCTCGATCTTCTCTCGACCATCCTCGGCAGCGGCGAAAGCTCGCGCATGTACCGGCGGCTGGTCGCCGAGGACGAGAGCGCCACCGGCGTAAGCGTGTTCGCCTACACTCCTCCCGACCCGGGGATGTTCGTGGTCACCGCTTCGATGGAACCGTCACGCACAACGGATGTCTACAAGACAATCGTCTCCGAACTGGTCGAGATTCTGGAGGCGGCGCCCGAGACCGAGGAACTCGAGCGCGCGCGGACCAACCTGAAAGCCGACTTCGTGTTCAGGAGCGAGACGGTGCAGGGCCAGGCCCGCGAGCTGGGCTACGCGCTTACCGTTCACGACGACCCCGACTACGACGAAGAATATATAAGAAGGATAAACGCTGTCGGGCTGGCCGAGCTATCCCGTCTGGCGCGGCACTACCTGAGACCGGACAACATGACCGTCGTCACCCTGATGCCGGAAGATGCCGGAGCCGACGGCCGTCTCGAAGAAGCCGAAGCGCGCCAGCTGGCCGCCCCGCTCGGGCACCCGGTCGCCGGCGCCGACATTGACGCCGGCACGGCCGTGCCTTCTCCAGAGACGGCAGAGACCGTATCTGCGGCCGCCGACACCGAAGCCCGGCTGCTCCGTCTCGACAACGGTCTGCGCGTTATCATCCAAGAACACCACGAGGTCCCGGTCTTCTCGGTACGTGCTGCGATGCTCGGCGGTCTGTTGGCCGAGACCGCCGCCAACAACGGCGTCTCGAACTTCGCCGCCGAGATGATTACCCGCGGCACCGAGCAGCGCGACCGCGAACAGTTCGCGCGTGCCGTCGAGTCCCTAGGCGGCGGCGTTGAGGGATTCTCCGGACGCAATTCCCTCGGCGTGTCGGGCGCCTTCCTGTCGTCCCGCTTCGAAGAGGGGATGGAGTTGTTTCTCGAATCACTGCTCGACCCCGCCTTCGACCCGGGCGAGGTCGAAAAGACCCGGCGGGAGCTGTTGCTAGCCATCCACCATCGCGAGGACAGCAGCTCGCGAGTAGCCTTCGACCTGGCCTTCAAAACGGTGTTCCCGACCCACCCCTACGGAATGACCACGCTGGGCGAAGAAACGAGCGTCGGGTCGTTGGACGCTCAAACTTTGCGCGCTTTCTACGAGACCTCACTCGACCCCGCCAACATGATCGTCACGGTCGTGGGCGATATCCATAGCGCGCGCGTCACCGAACTGCTCACGCAAAGACTCGGCAAGCTCGAGCCCGGCCGGCAAAAGTTCAAGGTCACCGCCGCCGATGCGCCGTCCGAGTCGGTGCGCCGGGCGGGCCAGACCAGCGAGCGTGAGCAGTCACATATAGTGCTGGCCTGGCCGAGCGTGGCCGTCGGCCACCCCGACCGTCACGCGCTGGACGTGCTCGACACGGTCCTGTCGGGTCAGAGCGGCCGGCTGTTCACCGAGCTGCGTGACAAACGTTCGCTGGCCTACAGCGTGAGCGCCTTCTTTACGCAAGGCCTGAGCCCGGGCCTCTTCGGCGCATACATGGCCACCGACCCGTCGCAGACCGTCGAGGCCACCCGTGGGCTCATAGCCGAGTTCCAGCGCGTGGCCAGCGATGAAGTGGGCCGCGAAGAACTCGGACGCGCCAAGCGCTACCTCATCGGCAGCCACGAGATAGCCCTGCAGAGCAACGGTGCCATCGCCGAGGAAATGACCTTCAACGAGTTGTACGGTCTCGGATTTCTCGCAGGCCGTGACTATGCGGCCGCTATCGAGGCCGTCACGGCCGTCGACGTCAGGCGCGTGGCCGGCATCTATCTCGACCTCGGGCGCCGGACCGAGGTCGTCGTCGGTCCGACCAAAAACCAAAGCGAATAAGCGGGGTTATACGTTTAGACCGCCGCGCCCTGTTTGCGTACGCGGTCCGGATGGTCGCTGAAAATACCGTCGACACCAAGGGCGCTAAGAAGAGCAATCTCGCCTCGCTCGTTGGCGGTCCAGGCCAGAACACCGAGCCCACGTTCGTGGCATTCGGTGACCAGCGGACGGTCGACCATGCCGACCGGCGGATTGAGCGTCTCGGCACCGGTCTCGGCGGCAAGCTTGAACGAACGGGCAAGGCCACCGCGTTCGGTCAGTATGCCGATACGGGCGTCCGGGGAGTGCTTGTGAATCTCGCGCAGGGCGTCGGCCGAGAACGAAGAGAAGATGACGTTGGCAAAGGCATCGCAGCGAGCGACCACGGTGAGCGCGTGGCGCACGAGTTGGCTTACGCGCTTATCGGGCTTTAGCTCTATGTTGCAAGTGATCTTCGGGGCAAAAGTGGAGAGGACTTCCTCGAGTGTAGGCACGGTGACGTTCGAATAAGAGGCCGTGAACCAACTGCCCGCGTCCAACCCTACGATGTCGGCCAGGTCATGGTCGGCCACCGCACCCGTGCCGCTGGTGGTACGGTCAAGGGTCTCATCGTGGATGACCACGGGAACCTCATCCCGGGTCAACTGGACGTCGAACTCCAGGGCATCGGCGCCAAGGTCGAGTGCCTTGACGAAGGCCAACCGGGTGTTCTCGGGCATGATGCCCGAGGCGCCACGGTGTGCTATTGCCAGCGGGTGCGCCTGCACGCTCTGAGGCTAACAGCGCGCGGCCAAAGGTCCAAGGCCTACGATGTGGTTCTGCATAGAGCTGGGAACGACCGAGGGTCAACTCGACCTGCTGACCGGCCGGTTGGCCGAGATGGGGCACCCGGCCAGCGAGATCCTAGAAGAGACCGCCGAAGCCCCTACGCTTCGCCTATACATAGAGGAAGCCGGACTCGGGTCGGCCCGGGCCTGCCACCGGCGGCTTGTCGAGGAACTGGGGCCAGCGATAAGGCGGGCCAGCGAACCCCAACCGGTAGAAGAAACCGTCTGGACCGAGAATTGGAAGCAGCACTTTACGCCGCTCCTCATCGGTAAGCGGCTTGCCGTACTCGCACCCTGGCATGATGCGGTCGCCGAGGCCGCCGGCAAAACGGTGGTGGTCATAGACCCCGGCCTGGCCTTCGGGACCGGCCACCACGAGACCACGCGTTCCTGTCTCGAAATGGTCGAGCGCTACTGCACCGAGGGTCTTAGCGTGGCCGACATCGGCTGCGGCAGCGGCATACTTGCCATCGCCGCCTTGAAGCTCGGTGCCGGCCGGGCACTGGCAACCGAGACCGACCCGGTCGCTCTCGATGTGACCCGTCGAAACGCCGTCATCAACGGCGTTGCCGAACGGCTCGACCTAGAGGCGGCCGATGCGGCAGGACCACGGGGGTGTTTCGACCTGGTCCTGGCCAACATCGTGGCCGGGACGCTGGTCGAGCTGGCCCCGCAATTGACCGCTTGTTTGGCGCCCGGCGGCCACTTGGTGCTTTCCGGGATTGAGTCCGACGGGGCAAGTCTGGTAAAAGACGCGGTTAGCCGTTCCGGGCTCCGCTGCTTAGAGGAACTCGACCGCGACTCGTGGACAACGCTGGTCATGGAAGCGAACGGCGACTGAACCGGCCAAGCAACGTGGCAAGACCAGAAACAAAGCTCGCCCACCCGCAGGCCAACGGTCTGCCCAAGACCCGGCTGTTCGTCGAGCCCGACAAACTGTCGGTCGACCGCGCGGTCGTGAGCGGTAGCGCATACCATCACTTGCGCAAGGTGCTGCGCGCCGACCCCGGTACCGAACTTGTCGTTTTCGACGGTGCCGGCCGCGAGGTGATCGGCGTGCTCGAACTGTATCAGGGCGAGACCGCCATGGTGCGCGTCATCGCCGAGACCGGCACCACGACCGAGTCGGCCCTGGACCTGACGATTGCTCCCTGCATGGCCAAGGGACGCAAGACCGACCTTATCGTAGAAAAGGCCGTCGAGTTGGGCGCCGATAGGATTTGCGTGGTGACCTCGGAACGAAGCGTGGGACGTCTCAACGAACAGCAGGCCCTAGACCGGGTGGAACGCTGGCGGCGTATCGCGGTGGCTGCGGCCGAACAATCGGGCCGAACACAGATGCCGGTGGTCGAACGGGTCCGCCCGCTGGCCGACCTACTGGCCGCCAAGCCGGCCGGAAGTCTCGGGCTGGTCTTTACCGCCGGTGCCGATCCCGACCCGCCGGCCACGCTCAGGCAACGCTATCCGAACACCCGCAGCGTCATCTGCGTGCTCGGCCCCGAAGGCGGTCTGACGGCCGAGGAAATCGCCACCGCGAGAAGCCACGGTTACATCGACGTCGGCCTAGGCCCCCGGGTGCTGCGCTCGGAGACGGCAGCCATCGTCGCAGCTGCGATCTGCCAGCATCTTTGGGGCGACCTCGGGCGCAAACCGCCGACGGCCTGAGCACATGCGCATACTCCACGTCATGGACCCCATCGGGGGGATAGACATCACCAAGGACACCTCCTTCGTGTTCATCCGTGAGGCCCAGGAGCGCGGCCACGACAACCATTACTGCGGAATCGCAGACCTAGCCGTCCGCAACGGCACACTGTCCGCACGTGCGGCCAAGCTCACGGTGACTGAGGTGCAAGGTGAACATTCCACACTCGGCCCGCACGCTTGGCAGGACGCTGAAAGCTTTGACGCGGTCTTCATGCGCAAGGACCCGCCCTTCGATACCGACTTCTTTTTCGCTACCCATTTGCTCAGCCTCATCGACCAGACCAAGACGCTCGTCTTCAACCGCCCCGAAGGACTGCGCGAAGCGACCGAGAAGCTGTTTATCCTGCGCTTCCCGGACCTAATCACCGAGACCATCGTCAGCGCCAACAGCGAAGATCTGCTGGCCTTCGGCCGCACCACGGGCGACATCGTCATCAAGCCGCTCGACGGTTGCGGGGGCATGGGAGTGTTCCGTATCAGCAACGGCGACCTCAACACCCATTCCATACTCGAGAGTGCGACCGCTGGCGGCCGGCGTCAGGTCATGGCCCAGCGTTATCTCCCCGAGTCACGCCAGGGCGACAAGCGGGTCATCTATATCGATGGCCGCGCGGCCGGCTGCATGACGCGAGTGCCGCAGGACGACGACCTAAGAAGCAACATCCATGTAGGCGGCAACTGCGTCGCCTCCGAGATTGGTGACCGCGAGCGAGAGATATGCACACGGCTGGCCCCCGAGCTGGACCGCCTCGGCATCTACTTTGCGGGCCTCGATGTCATCGGCCCCTACCTTACCGAGGTCAACGTCACCAGCCCCACCGGCGTTCAGGAGACCAACCGGCTAAGCGGCACCAAGCTCGAGGCCGAGGTCATCGACATGGTCGAGGCCAAATGCGCCGGACTGTCGCGCTGATTTGACCGCCTACACCTCCGGCGTTAGACACAGCCCTTGCTTCTTCTAAGACCGGGCCGCCCAGGTAGCTCAGTTGGTAGAGCACGTGACTGAAAATCACGGTGTCGGTGGTTCAATTCCGCCCCTGGGCACCACGGTTTTATTCTCGCCGAGGTTAGCGGTTATTTTTCTGGCGGGTTGTGTCGCCAGGAATCCGGTGTCCCGGATAGAAATGACCGATTACGACTTAGCGTGCCCTGAGTTACGCAACGAAATAATACGCATGGAAGATAGCAAGGGCGAGGCCAAGGACGATTCTGGAGTGACGGGGAGAAACGTAGCAACGGCCCTAGTCTTCTGGCCGGGCATAATCGTTAACGAAGTCACCTCGAATAAGAATATCGATTCCTACGACGATCGTTTGACCCATCTG
>JAYGCK010000123.1:0-8239 GCA_046583395.1 Deltaproteobacteria bacterium | reverse complement strand
CTTGGTATCGATCCAGTTGCGCGGCGTCATTGATTCGGCATGGTCGTTGATCGACCAGAAGTCGAGCGCCGAACAGTGACGAGCATAATCGCAGGCATCAGCAATGGGGTGGGCACCATCACCCTGGAGCATAGGCAGGCTGAATAAAAAGGCGTCGGAGGAATAGGTGGTATGAACGTGGAGGTCGCCGAACAGTACCTGTTTGTCCGGGGCTCCAATCCCGACCTTGCCGGCCAGTTTGCCGGCCGCGCCGGACCGAGCCACGGCCCGGTCTGCAACGATGGCCTGTGGAACCCGCGTGCCCTCGATCGTGCCGGGACCACGGTGCTTGGCGCACCCGCCAACGACAAGGACTACCATCGCGGCGGCCAGGACCCGGATGATTATCGAAGGCGGCGGTAACACGTGCACCGGTTCAGGCCCCGGTCGGCGCCCATGCCGTGCCAAGCGCCAACCGTTCTTCGTACTGGCCCACCTTGTCGAGAAGACGGTCATAGACACGCATGTTCCCGGCCAATTCCGACAGCCGGTGGAAACGGCGTCTGTAACGAGCGGTCAGCTCGACCTTGCACTCCTCGGCGTTCTCGCTCAGCCATACCATCAACTGGGCACGGGTGGCGTGCGGGGGCAGACCTATCTTGGTGAGCTTCCTGGCCTTGCGCGCGAGTTTGGCGCCGGTCCGCAGTCTCTGCCTTTCCAATGCGAGCCGCAGTGCGCGCAATGCCTCGGCGCGTTCCAGTTCGTCGCCGACCCAGGCGATCACGTTGCGTACTCGCAAGCGCCAGCGGCTCACCGCACCGACCCGTTCCAAACCCCATGCCACCCGCAGAAAGGACAGCGCCGCGATGAGCCACTTGCTCGGGTCAAATGCGAAAGGGCTGATGCCGTTACGGTAGTCTGTCGGAAAGCTGTGGTGATAGTTGTGGAAGCCCTCGCCGAATGTGAAAAAGGCCACGACCCAATTGTCATTGGCCGATGTGGCCGGGTCGTAGGGCCGGTGGCCCCCGAGGTGGGCCCACGAATTTATGAACCAGGTGCTGTGGTGGAGTGCGACCAACCGCACCGCACCCGCGAGCAAAAGCCCGCCTATGCCGCACACCAGTAGTGGAACGATGAAGCTGATCGTGATGGCCACCGGTAGGTAATAGCGATGCTGCCACATAACCAGGCGGTCCTGGCTGAGGAAGGCCGGCACGTCGGTCCCCTCGCTGTCATAGGTCAACAACCAACCCATGTGGGCATGCCAGAAACCCTGACGAATGTCGTAAGGGTCAAGGTCGGTGTCGGTGTGGGCGTGGTGACGGGCATGGTCGGTGGCCCAGTCTAGGGCCGAGCCCTGCCAGGCCGCTGCCCCGACCACCAAGAAGACGGCCTCTACCCAGGGGCGGCAACGGAAAGAGCGGTGGGTGATGAGCCTGTGATAGCCCACCGTGATGCCCAGCCCTGTAGCCACGAAATAGGCGACGGCCAGCGCGAGCTCACCAGCGCTCGTGCCGAAGAAGAAGGCATAGACCGGCCAGGCAAGGGCGGCCAGGCTGGTGCCGGCTATGAAGAGTATGGTGGGCCAATTGAGGCTCTGGCGGCCGGTCATTGGTGCTCCTGATGAAAAGGCCCGGCGGCGGGCGCGATGGGGTCATTTTAGACGCGACCAGCAGCGAGCGCCATTGCCCCGCCCCGGGCGCTTTGATACTGACCCCGGCATGCTGCTTCTAAACCCCAAGGCCCACGACCGTTACTACCCCGACGAGCGTTCGCGCGAGATTATGCGAAAGACCATCGAGTTCTTCGAGACCAGGGGCAAACGCAAGCTCAAGGCCGACGACCGCGCGATGGTCTGGTATCAGGACTTTCTCGACTTCGTTCGCGACGAACGAATCTTCGCCACCCTTCTCACCCCTTCGGGGTATGGACAGGAAGACTGCCGCTGGGACACTTGGCGGATGTGCGAGTTCGGCGAGATACTGGCCTTCTACGGCCTCCACTACTGGTACACCTGGCAGGTATCCATCCTCGGGCTGGGCCCGATATGGATGAGCGACAACGAAGCGCTCAAGCAGCGCGCGGCCCGCATGCTCGAAGATGGGGAGATCTTCGCCTTTGGCCTCTCGGAAAAGGAGCACGGGGCAGACGTCTACTCCTCCGACATGATGCTGGTCCCGCAAAACGGCAACGGCGATTACCTTGCCCGTGGCGACAAGTACTACATCGGCAACGCCAACGCGGCCCGCATGGTATCGACCTTCGGGCGGGTGGCCGACAGCGACGGCAAGCTGGATTCGGATTCCCGCGATTTCGTGTTCTTCGTCACCGATTCCCAGCACAAGCGTTTCGACTGCCGCCGCAACGTCGTCAACGTCCAATCCTATGTGGCCGATTTCGAGGTCAACGATTACCCGATAAGCGAGGCCGATATCCTCTCGCGCGGGCCCGACGCCTGGAACGCGGCTCTAAACACGGTCAACGTCGGCAAGTTCAATCTGGGCTGGGCATCCATCGGAATCTGCACCCACGCCTATTATGAGGCCATCAACCATGCGTCGTCCCGCAACCTCTACGGAACCTTCGTAAGCGACTTCCCCCACGTAAGGCGTCTGTTCACCGACGCCTACAGCCGCCTGGTAACCATGAAGCTGGTCGGCCTGCGGGCCGCTGATTATATGCGCTCGGCCACGCGCGAGGACCGGCGCTACCTGCTCTACAACCCCATCGTCAAGATGAAGGTCACCACCGAAGGCGAGAAGGTCATCAACGACCTGTGGGATGTGATAGCCGCCAAGGGCTTCGAGAACGATATGTACTTCGAGATGGCCGCCCGCGATATCCGCGCCCTACCCAAGCTCGAGGGAACGGTTCACGTCAACATCGCGCTGACCATCAAGTTCATGGCAAACTATTTCTTCGGGCACGAGGAGTTCCCGGCGGTGGAGACGCGCAACGACGCGGCCAACGACGACTTCCTCTTCGACCAGGGCCCGACCTCGGGCCTGTCGGCGGTCCGCTTCCACGACCCCGGCCCGGTCTTCGCCGCGTACTCGCGAATCGCCAATGTGGCCTTGTTCAGCGAACAGATAGAGGCCTTCAAGGAAGCGATGCTGGCGGCGCCTCCTGGGCCCGACCAGATGCGCGACCTCGATTTCCTCATGGCCGTGGGCGAAATCTTCGTCTGCATCGCCTACGCCCAGCTCCTGCTCGAGAACGCACCCGTCTACGAGACGAGTGACGACCTCCTCGACCAAATCTTTGAGGTGCTGGTACGCGACCTCTCAGACTACGCGTTGAAGCTGCAGTCGAAGCCCACGACCAATGAGGCGCAGGCCGACAAGTGCACAGAGATGATTCGGCGTCCGGTGTTCGACGCCGAACGTTACGAGCGGGTATGGGCCCAAGAAATCTCGGGCCTTAAGAACCTCTACGAGATGAACCCGTAGCGGGCCGTATTACTCGCGCGAACGCCTTTCTTGGGCCTCGTTGACCCTTAGCGTACGACCGCCGTAATCGGCTCCGTCGAGCGCCTCGATGACCGCGGTGACATCGTTACCTTCGATTTCGACGAAGGCGAAGCCACGTGAGCGGCCGGTCTCGCGGTCGGTGATGATTCTTACTTCTTTCACTTCGCCGTGAGCGCTGAAAATTCCAGAAATCTCATCTTCGGTAGCTGTGTACGGGATATTCCCGAGATAAAGGGTCTTAGACATAACGATTCGAAAGCCTCCTTTGTGTTGGAACGGGTTGGATCTGGAAAAGATTCGGGCGTGGTCCAGGCGCGGGGTCAGGACCCGCGCGGGCTTGTTGCCATATCGAATGGTGACTGTAGACCAAATCGGAGCGTGCGTCTAACGGAATCGCGGATACCGTTTATGGACCCCGGGCCGGGTTAGAACTTCTCCCTATACGGCCTCAAATCCAGCTCCAAGGTCCAGGCCCGGCGGTCCTGGCAGTGAAGGGCCCAGTAGGCCTCGGCGATGGCGTCTATCGAGAGCATGCCGTCCTGGCCTAGCCCCTCCTTTATGGCCGGAAAGCGGGAATTGACCTGCTCGCCGTCGATTACCCCGTCGATGACCACATGGGCCACATGCAGGCCTTCGGGGCCGAACTCACGGGCCATCCCGTGGGCCACCGCACGTTCGGCCGCCTTGGCCGAGGCAAAGGCGGTAAAGGGCGGACGTGACCTTAGAGAGGCCGTGGCGCCGGTAAAGATAAGGGTGCCGCCACCGGCCGGGACCATACGCCGGGCAGCCTCGCGTCCACACAGAAAGGCGCCGAAGGCGCAGGTGCGCCATAGCCCCTCGAAGAACTCGTCGGACATCTCG
This sequence comes from Deltaproteobacteria bacterium, assembly GCA_046583395.1. GTDB lineage: Bacteria > Desulfobacterota > Binatia > UBA1149 > CAYXZP01 > CAYXZP01. The sequence continues at coordinate 3,929 of JAYGCK010000123.1, read as the reverse complement.
ATCAGCGGTGAGAGGCGGTTGTTGCCGGTGTTGTAAACGACCAAGCGCGGTGGCGAGCCCGTCCTGGCCTCGACCGCATCGAAGATGGCCGAGACATCGCCAGCCAGCGTGCAGTCACCGGTTACGGCCTCGGCCCGACCACCGTCGCTACGGATAGCGGCGGCCACGGCCTCGAGCTTTTCCTCTGTTCGCCCCGAAACGAAGACTCCGAGGCCCTCGCGTGCGAAGCGCCGGGCCAGCGCCGCACCGAGCCCCTGCCCGGCACCGACCCCAATGACCAATGCGGATGTCTGGTCAGGCATTCAGGCCAGCGCGTTTCTAGCCTCAGCCAGCATCCGTTTGGGACCCGGCCGGCCCGAGGCACCGTACATGTTGAACAATCCGGGCCTCTGCACCCAGGCGTGTCGGGTATCGAGGCCGTCGTCCGAGGCACGAATCACGAAATAGGCCGGCTGTAGGAAGGCCCCCTTTGGGTACTTCTTCGACATGGGATGCCCGCTGCTGGTCGGCACCTCGAAACGACCGGCCACAAGCAGTTCGGGGTCCGAGAGCATCGTGAAGGGGATATTGTTCTCGTCGCGCATACGAGCAAGACGGCCCGGTTTATCGGCCGAAACCCCGAGTAGTTTCACACCCGCGGCATCGAAATCGTTCGCTAGCTTGGAAAGCCCCTTCCAGGAGCTGATACAGAAGGGTCACCAGTGGCCGCGGAACACCGCAAGCGCGACCGGCCCTTGCCGGGCGGCGTCGGTGAGGCTCCAGGGAATATCGTCGTGGGTTCTCAGTACCAAATCGCTCATGGCCGGGACTTATGTCCGAGGACGAGGGTCAAGGGAACTGCGGGTATGTAACGGGTTATTCCGCTGCCAGACCCGCAGCCACGGCATCGAAGGCGGCAAGGGTCTGCTCGATGTCGTCGTCGCTGTGGACTACCGAAACGAAGAACTTCTCGTGGGCCTTCATCACGCCCTCGGCCAAGAGCAGTTCTGTGAACCGGCCGAGCAGCTCCATGTCGGCCTCGAGCAAAGAGGCATGGTCACGGGCCTCGCCCTCCATGAACCAAGGCTGAAAGGCCGAAGGTTCGCCAGTGACCGTAACGGCAATACCGGCGTCGGCCAGACTGGCCTCGAGCCCGTCCATCAAACGGCGGCCGCGGCGGTCGAGGTCCTCGTAGACCCCGGGCTCACCGAGCACATCGATAACGGCAAGAGCGGCGGTGGCAGAGACCGGGTTGCCCGAATAGGTCCCGGTGATGGACACGTAACCGCCGGTGCCCTGCCGCTCGGCCTCGGCCATAGACATGATGTCGGCCCGCCCGCACACGACCCCCAACGGATGACCTGCCGATATGCTCTTGCCGAGCACGCATAGGTCGGGGACGACACCGTAACGCTCCTGAGCCCCGCCCCATGCGAGCCGGAACCCGGTCACGGTCTCGTCAAAGATTAACGGAACGCCGGCCGAGGACGTGGCCTGCCGCAGGCTCTCGAGGAAACCGGGCCGGGGCGGAAGGGTCCGTTGCAGGGGCTCGACGATAACAGCGCCAAGCTCGTCGGCGTGGGCCTCGATGAGCTCCGTGCTGCGCTCGGCGTCGTTGAACGGCGCGACCACAATCTCTTCGGCCACCGCTTGGGGGATACCGAGCGAGTTGGGTACGGCTGCGGCCGCGCTTGCGGCCGTCCACTGGTTGCTCATCAGCATCGCATCGCTCTGGCCGTGATAGGCACCCTCGAACTTGAGAACCTTGTCGCGACCGCGATGGGCACGGGCCAACCTGAGCGCATAGAGCACGGCCTCGGTACCACTGTTGGCAAAGCTGACCCGTTCGGCCGCGGGCACAGCCTCGCAGAGCCGCTCAGCCAGCTCTACGGCGGGTTCGCTGGTGAGCAGGAAGGAACTGCCTTTTTCGAGCTGCCGGGCAACGGCCTCGACCACGGCCGGGTGGGCATGTCCGACCAACAAGGGCCCGGAACCCAGCAGATAGTCGATGTATTCCTTGCCGTCGGTGTCGATGATGCGGGAACCGCGGCCCTCGCGAATGACCATGGCATGGCCGGGGCTCATGACCGGCCCCCGGGCGGCTGCCGGAAGCAGGCTAAGCGCCCGTACAATCAGGTCTTGTCGGTTCCCGTCTCCCATTCGGTTCAATCTGCCCCCAGCGTTCTGGTATATAGACGAGCACGCCCCGTGAGCCCAAGCTCACCCGCTGCCCTATATATGCTCGGCAAGTTCATCGCCCGTGACCTCATCGTAGCCGCAGCCACGGCCTCGGTATGGCTGGCCGCCCGGGACTGGATGGCCGGGACCGGGCCAGTGGCCGACCTGCTCGGGCTCATGGCCGGGCTCGGCACGGCCTTTTGCGCACTCAAGGTCCACGAGTGGGGCCACTTCCTCGGTGCGGCCGCCACCGGCAGCAGTTACCGGCTGGCCACCCGCTTGGGCTCGACCTTCATGTTCGCATTCGATTCGAAGCACAACACTAAGCGGCAGTTCGTGATCATGTCGCTCGGCGGCTTCACCGGGACCGCTATCGTTTTGATAGGCAGTTATACGCTGTTGCCCGACGAACTCTTGGCCACGCGCATCACCCGGGGCGTCGCTGTGCTGGGCGCCCTTGCGGGTATCATCCTGGAGGTGCCGCTGCTGCTCTGGGGCATGTTCGCCAAGAGCCTACCGCCGCTCGACACGATAGGAGGCCGCGATGCCCGAACCGCTTGATGAGAGCACCCGCGCGGTGCTCGAACTGCTCAACGCCGATGGCGCGGTCCGCATGCACGAAGGCACGCCCGAGGCAGCCCGGGAGATGATAGAGACAATGGTCCACCTCATCGACGAACCCGGACCCAAGGTGGACTCGGTCGAGGACACCGCGGTCCCGGGTCCGGCCGGCAATGTTCCGGTCCGCGTCTACCGACCCGAAGGCTCGGGCAGGACTCCGGGACTGCTGGTGTTCTTCCACGGTGGCGGTTTCGTCATCGGCAGTCCCAACACCCACGACACCCAGTGCCGCTATCTGTGCAAGCACGCCGGCGTGGTCGTGGTATCGGTCGATTACCGCCTGGCCCCCGAACACCCGCACCCGGCCGCCATCGAGGATTGCTACGCTGCGCTCCTGTGGACGGCCGGCAACGGCGAGCTCCTCGGCGCCGACACGTCGCGTCTGGCCGTCGGCGGCGATTCTGCCGGCGGCAACCTTTCGGCCGTCATTTGCCAGGAGGCCCGCGACAAAGGCGGCCCGGCCATCAGCTTCCAGTTGCTCTGGTATCCTAGCGTTGCAGCCAAGAACGAGGACAACTTCGCCAAGGGCTCGATGAAGGAGTGCTCGGAGGGCTACTTTCTGGACCGCCCGACCATGGAGTGGTTCTACGGACACTACGTGCCGGACGACATGGACCGGGCCGACCCACGCGTAGCCCCGCTCGAGACCGAGGACCTTTCGGGCCTACCGCCGGCCTTCGTACTGACGGCCGGCTACGACCCGCTGCGCGACGGTGGCCGCGATTATGCCCGCCGCATGCGCGAGGCCGGCGTTCGGGTGGACTACAGCTGCTATGAGACGACCATCCACGGCTTCATAAACATGACCAAGGCGGTCCCGGTGGCCATGGAGGCCCTGGCCGAGAGCGCCCGTAAGCTAGGGGCGGCGCTGGCCTGAAACGCCAGCCAGCCAGCCTCTCTTCCTGATCGATGCTGTTCAACAGCCCCGAGTTCATCGTCTTTCTCATTCTGGTCATCGCCCTTTACTACCTAGCGATACCGGAAAGGATGCCGAGGGCCCGCTCGGCCATCCACTGCCGACACAGTAGGGTCCGGTCAGTGGACTGACATGCGTCTGGCCGGCTGATAAACAGCATGTCGATGGAGGTCGTCGCTTCAACAGACGCGCTCGGCGCCGAGATAAAGGGGCTCGACCTCGGCCAGGAACTGTC
>JAYGCK010000013.1:0-14503 GCA_046583395.1 Deltaproteobacteria bacterium | reverse complement strand
CGGTGTGCGGCACGTCGAGCATGTTCTCGAGGGTGGCGTGCAGGGTGCCCTCGCAGCGGTAGTCGACGACGAAGGAGCCATAGGAACTGTCGTTGGTGTGGGGAAGTCGAAAGGGTGCCCGGCCCGGTTCCTCACCGGCGGTGGCATAGGCCCAGACGAAACCGTCCTGTTCGCAGGTGGCAAAGCACGGAACGCTGCGCCCGGCTCCGGTCCCGTTGTTGCCCAGGGCAGGAATCGCACAGCAGCCGCCTTGTCCGTCGTAACGCCAGCCGTGGTAACGGCAGGCAAGTTGCCCGTCCTCGACACGTCCGAGCGACAAGGGTGCGTTGCGATGCGCGCAACGGTCAAGGAGTGTGGCCGCTTTGCTTCTTTGGTCGCGAAAGACGACCAGCGGTGTGTCGAAGATACGTCGTGCCAGAGGCTTTGACCGCAGTTCGTGGGAACGACAGACGACGTACCAATGACGGCGCGGACGCGCGATCCAATAATCGCTCACCACCCAATTGGACACCGCCACGGGAACTCGTTCAAATGCCCGCGCAATATGGCCGATAACGCGACAGTCGAAGCACCCCCGACCTTGGAGGGATGGTACGTATTGCACGATGTATACGCGTTCGACTGGACATCGTGGTACTCGCTCGACGATGAGGAACGCGGCGAATTAAGCGGTGAGTTGAGCGCCTGGCTCGACGCTTCTGCGGCGGTCGATAAGGGAGACTCGGCAGCGTTCAGTGTGATTGGTCACAAGGGCGACCTGATGTTCGTCCATTACCGGGAAAGCCCCGACACCTTGGCGGCCGTAGAGCGGAGCCTTAGGAGCCTGGCCTTCAACGACCTTTTGCTGCCGGCCTATTCTTATCTTTCGGTCATAGAGGTCGGCCTTTACGAGGCCATGGCCATGGCCGCCTTGAGGCTGGGTGAACGTGGCATCGAGCGGGGCTCCAAGGAGTTCGACGAGGCCTTTGGTGACGAGCTCGAGACCCAAAAGGAAAAGCTCAGTTCCCGGCTATACGCCGACGTTCCCACGACCCACTACATCTGCTTCTATCCGATGAGCAAACGGCGCGGCGAGAGCGTTAATTGGTACACGTTGCCGCTCGAAGAACGCCGCCGCATGATGCGCGGGCACGGCTCCATCGGGCACAAATGGGCGGGCCAGGTAACCCAGGTCATTGGCGGTTCGGTCGGCCTCGACGATTGGGAGTGGGGGGTGAGCCTCTACGCCGACGACCCTTTGGTTTTCAAGAAGCTCGTCTACGAAATGCGCTTCGACGAGGCCAGTGCCAAGTACGCCGAGTTCGGCCCCTTCTATGTCGGCGTTCGCCACGACGAGGCCTCGCTCGTAAACTTTTTAGCGGAAGGCGAAAGTGACTGACCTCCCCGAGACCGCGGCCGCTCAGTTTTCGGTAGGCCAACTCGTTCGCCACCGGATGTTCGATTATCGCGGTGTGATTTTTGACGTCGACGCCAGTTTTGCGGGAAGCAATGAATGGTACGAGCAGGTCGCGCGTTCACGGCCGCCCAAGGACAGCCCCTGGTACCACGTGCTCGTCGATGGCGCCACGCACAGCACCTATGTGGCCGAGCGCAACCTGGAAGCCGACGACAGTGGCCACCCTATCCGGCACCCTGCCATAGACGCGTTCTTCGACGAATTGCGCGACGGTGTTTACGTTAGCAGCGGACTGGCCAACTGACCGCTTCCCGATAGACTTCCTGACTGAGCCGGGTTAGCTAGTCGAATTCCCAAGCTCGCATAGCTCAGATGGTTAGAGCGCCCGCTTCACATGCGGGAGGTCCCTGGTTCGAGTCCAGGTGCGAGCACCACCTTGGCCTCGTTCAGGAACCCATAAAGGCGATCTTTATACCGCCCAGATGCATGGGCAACGAGGTTATGCGTCCGCCTTGTAAGGCATCGTGAGGTTCGGGCATATCGACGTCCGCTTTGCGTATGTGCGACACGGTGCGGTCGAGGTCCGGACAGCGGAAGGCCAGCCCCCAGGGGCGCCCATTGGGAGGGCCTGGCGACGGGGTTACCGGCCCGACTATCTCTACCACCGAACGTCCTATCTTGAGGAAAGAATAGCGCCTTTCTTCCATGGTTTTGCTCTTGGGAGACAGGCCGAAGTTGGACGCATACGCACGCGCGGCCGCATCCGCGTCGCTGACCGTCAGGACCAAGTGGTCGATACCGGTCACCGCGTTGGGATGTTCGGGACATTGCCGGTCGGCCGTGTTCTCGAGCACCGTTACGGCCCCCGGGTTGAGCTTCCAGGGCACCACCCGGCTCTTGTTGCCATCCTTGTCGGTGGCAAAGCCGCGGCCCGAGAGCCGCTCGATATTTTGGCGGCTTTCCTCGATGTCATCACAGGCCCAGCTCCAGCCGATAAGACCGGCACCGGCGATAAGGCGGTCCTCAACCGCTTGTGCCAGCAACGATGGTTCGGGGTCCAGAGGCGGGGCCAAGAACCGTACACCCTCCTCTTTGAGCGTGACCGAGAAGGACGGGCAGCCCCCAAACTCGGCGACCCCGGAGACCTCGAAGCCCAGCCGGGCCCATGCCTTGGCCACCGGGCGAAGCGAAGGAACTGCGGCAAGGGCCATGGCCAGGCCGCCGACGGCAGGGGGCCGCTGGTGGCGGCCGGCGCCGGTCCGTTTTCGGGCCGGCCCTGAACGCTCGGGGAGCGCGGATACCAAATCTTCCTCCTAAGCCCTGCTGCTGCGCCCGGGCTCTCCAAGGGAGAGCGGCCGACAGCATTCGTAGTTTTGCTCCCGTGGCCGAGCTTGAACAAGGGCCCGTTTGACTGAGGGCCGGGCGGCCGGTCTAGCAGCGGGACGGGCAATGCCGGCCTGAGACCCGACCTATGTCGCTTACCGATACTGAACTGGCCGCCGCACTTGGCGATTTCATCGGCCAGCAGACCGGGCAGGCCTCTGGTGTCAGGGCGCTTACACGGTTGGCCGGCGGCGCTTCCCGCCTGAGCTACGGCTTCACGCTCGGGGCGGCCGACAGGGCCGGGCCGCAAGACATGGTCCTCAGGCTCGACCGGCTCGGCGGGCTGGCCACCAGCGACCGTAGACAGGAGTTCGCCGTTCTCGGTGCGGCCCATCGGGCAGGGGTCAGGGTTCCCGAGGTCCACTGGCTGGGTGGTGAGGGCGACGGTCTCGGTGGAGCCTTCATCGTCATGGAGAGGGTCGGCGGAGAGGCGCTTGGACGCCGTCTTCTGCGTGACCAGCGTTACGCCGAGGCACGCAGCAGGCTCCCGGCCCAACTAGCCGCCGAGCTTGTCCGTACCCACAGAATAGACCCTGGCCAGGCCGGACTGGCGTTGCCAAGCGACGGTGCTGCGGCCGGAGCCCCGTCAGAGGTCGGCCGTTACCTGGAACTGTTGGGTCTGGTCTGCGGCGGCCGTCCACAGCCGGTCCTAGAGTTGGCCGGGCGTTGGCTAAAGGCCAAGGCCCCGCCGTTGGACCGCACGGGTCTGGTCCACGGCGATTTCAGGGTCGGCAACTTCATGTTCGACGAGACCGGGCTGGTGGCCGTTCTCGATTGGGAACTGGCTCATGCCGGAGACCCGTTAGAGGACATCAGCTGGCTCTCGGTCCGCTCCTGGCGTTTTGGTAACGAGAGCGCCGCGGTGGGCGGTCTTTGTTCGCGCCGGGAATTTGCCAGGTTCTATGAAGAGGCTGGCGGGGCCGAACTCGACCCGGTCCGGCTGGCCTATTGGGAACTGTTCGGCAACTGGAAGTGGGCGATTATTTGCATGATGCAAGCCGCCTCCTATCGGGCCGGCCCGCGACCAGACCTCGAACTGGCCGCTATCGGTAGGCGTGTGGCCGAGGTCGAATGGGAGATACTGGCACTGCTCGACGACATCGAGAGCGGGAGCCTAGGCTGGAACTGATGCAGGACCGACCGACAGCAACCGAACTGCTCGAAGCACTCCGGGTCTTTCGCGAGGCCGGAGGCGCAGACGACAAGAGTGCCCGTGCGCGTTTCCTGGTCCGGGTCGCGGCCAATGTGGCCGCCATAGTCGAGCGCGAGCTCGAAAGCGGTCCCAGGTTGCTCCAAGAGCAGTTAAGTTCCCTGGCCGCACTCCTCGACCGCGAGATAACCGGCCAACTCGACCACGCCGGACAGCTGGAACTCTTCGATGAACTGAGCGCTGAACTGTCGGGCAGGATAGCCGGTGGTGATGCCGACGGCGGGCCCTGGAGGCAGGCGGTCCTTGCCTATCTGCGCGCCAACGTGGCCGCCCGTCTTGTAATCGATAATCCCGGTTACGATGCCAAGGAGCGGGCCTGAGCGTCAGGTCCCGACGTCCCAGCTCGACAGGTAACGTTTCTGCTCGGCCGTGAGACGGTCAATCTTGATACCCATGCTGGCCAGTTTGAATGTGGCGACCTGTTTTTCGATGGCACGGGGAACATCGTGGACGGTGATCTCGAGACCGCCGTTGCCGGAACTGCCATAGCCCCACTCCGAGGCCAAGGCCTGGGTGGCAAAACTCATGTCCATTACCGAGGCCGGGTGGCCTTCAGCCGCGGCCAGATTGACGAGCCGGCCTTCGGCAAGAAGATGGATACGCTTGCCGCCAGGAAGCGTGAACTCGTCGACGCAGGGGCGGACATTGCGAACCACACGAGTGGCCATCTTGCGGAGCGACTTGACGTCTATCTCTATGTCGAAGTGTCCGGAGTTGGCCACCAGTGCGCCGTCCTTCATGAGCGGGAAGTGCTTGGCCGCAAGGGTGTGCTTGTTGCCGGTCACCGTGATGAACAGATCACCCACACGCGCGGCCGCGGCTATCGGCATCACCCGGAAGCCGTCCATGGCGGCCTCGAGACCGCGAATGGCTTCGACCTCGCAGACGACGACCTGTGCTCCCATGCCCGAGGCCCGGCTGGCCACCCCACGTCCGCACCAGCCATAGCCGACCACGACGATGGTCTTGCCGGCCAGCAGCACGTCGGTGGCACGTATGATGCCGTCGAGCGTGGATTGGCCGGTGCCGTAACGGTTGTCGAACATGTGCTTGGTGTCGGCGTCGTTGACCGAGATGACCGGGATGGTGAGCTTGCCCGAGTCCTCGAGAGCCCTGAGCCGTATGACCCCCGTGGTGGTCTCCTCCATCGAGGCCCGGACCTTGGGGGCGTGCTTGGCTAGCTTGCCGTGCAGCAGGCTCACCAGGTCGGCGCCGTCGTCCATCGTGAGGTCGGGGCCGCGCTCGATGACGGTCTCCAAGTGCCGGTAATAGGTTTTGTTGTCCTCGCCGCGAATGGCGTAGGTGGGTATCTTGTCGTGAACGGCCAGGCTGGCTGCGATTTCGTCCTGGGTGCTGAGCGGGTTGGAGGCGCATAGTGCGACATCGGCACCGCCGGCCTTGAGCGTACGCATCAGGTTGGCGGTTTCGGCGGTCACATGCAGGCATGCTGACAGAACCGCGCCCTTTAGCGGCTTCTCCTTGCGGAACCGCTCGGTGATCTGCCCGAGTACGGGCATGTCCTTGGCTGCCCAGTCGATGCGCTTCTTGCCTTCGGCGGCAAGCTTGGTGTCCTTTACGTCATAGTTCTTCTTGGTCATTTAAAGCGTTCTCCAGACTGAATGTGTCGGTCTTCGTGATCGTGCGTCAGCCGAGCTCTTGGGCAAGGTCGCTGGACTCCCAGGGGAAGTTCCCGTTGCTGGGGTCGCGTCCGAAGTGCCCCGAACTCGAAGTGATGCGATAGATGGGTCGTTTGAGAGAAAAGCGTTCGATGATGGAGGCCGGCCTGAGGTCGACCAGAGAGTCGAGTCGCTGGCCCAGTGCCGGGTCGTCAGTCCGCGCGCCGAAGGTGTCGACCCGCACCGATACCGGCCTTGCCACACCGATGGCGTAGGCAAGCTGCACCTCGCATTGCGGGGCCAAGCCGGAAGCTACGACGTTCTTGGCCAGATAGCGGGCCATATAGGCCGCCGAACGGTCGACCTTTGACGGGTCCTTGCCCGAGAATGCGCCACCGCCATGGCGGCCCCAACCGCCGTAGCTGTCAACTATGATCTTACGGCCGGTCAGTCCGCAGTCCCCGGTGGGGCCTCCGACCACGAAGCGGCCGGTCGGATTGACATGATAGACGGTATCGTCGTCGACCAACTCTTCGGGGAGGGTCGGGGCAACGGCCTTTTCGAGCACGTCGGCGCGGATGGTCTTGTCGGCAGCCTCTGCCGAGTGCTGGGTCGACATCACTACCGTGGTAATTCGGTGCGGTTTTCCGCCGCGGTAATCGATGCTGACCTGGGATTTTGAGTCAGGACCCAGGTAATCGATATCCCCGCTCTTGCGCAGGCCGGTCAGCCGGGCCGTGAGCTTGTGGGCCAGCGCAATCGGCAGCGGCATCAGCTCCTCGGTCTGGTCGCAGGCGTACCCGAACATCAGGCCTTGGTCGCCGGCGCCCTGTTCCTCATGAAGCCCCTGGCCGACCGTCACGCCCTGGGAGATATCCGGGGACTGGGTCCCGAGCCTGACCATGACCTCGCAGGTGGCCGCGTCGAAACCGTCGGTACCGACATATCCGATGTCGGAGACGACACTGCGCACCAACGGCTCGTAATCGACCGTTTCGGCGCTCGTAATCTCGCCCGCGATGACTACCAGGTCGGTGGTGCAGAGGGTCTCGCAGGCTATCCGGCTGTTGGAATCACCCGTTAGATGGGCGTCAACAACGGCGTCGGAGACCTGGTCGGATAGCTTGTCCGGGTGTCCTTCGGAGACGGACTCGGACGTAAAGGTGAAGTTGTCGGCCGACATGACCGCCGAGCACTATAGTGATGGTAACCGACGGTCAAATATTGCTATTCGGCAAAATGCCGGTCGATGAGATTGCCGATGGCCTCTACGGCCTTTCTTGCATCAGGGCCTTCGGCCTCCACCAACAGTTCGGTTCCGCGTGTGGCGGCCAGTGTGAGCAGATCAAGAACGCTGGCCGCGTCGGCCCTGGCATCGCCGTTGGATAGCGTGATGCGGCTTTTGAACCGGGTGGCGGTGCGCACCACGATGGCCGCTGCGCGCGTGTGCAGCCCGAGTTCGTTGCTGACGGTGAACACACCGCTCATCGTGGCCGGGTTTTTCATGATGTGCCCGCCCGTTCGATGTCACGGTGACTGAGCGCCACCGTCACGTTGCGCTCGCGCAGACGCCGGGCGCACTCTTCGGCAATCGCCACCGACCGATGGCGCCCGCCCGTACACCCCACGGCCAGCGTGAGATAGGTCCGGCCCTCGGCCGCATATTGCGGCAGCAGGAACACCAGCAGATCCATGACCTTTTCGACGAACTCGGCGGCCTCACTACGCCCCAACACATAGTCCGACACGCCCTTGGCAAGGCCGTTGAGGGGTCTCAAGGACTCGACGAAATAGGGATTGGGCAGGAACCTGACATCGAGAACCAGATCACTATCGGCCGCCAGACCGTACTTGTAGCCGAAGCTCTTGATGGTAATGCGCGGGGTTGCCGGCGGGCTGGTCGGTGCGATGGTCTCGTGAACCCGGCGTTTGAGATCGTGAACGCTGAGCCCGCTGGTGTCGATAACGAGCGAGGCCGAGGCCTTGAGGCCGGCCAGCGCCTTGCGTTCCTCGATGATTGCCTCGGCCAGGTCCCCTTCGGCCGCCAGCGGGTGAAGGCGCCGGGTTTCCGAGAAACGCCGGAGTATGACCTCGTCGCTCGCATCTATGTAGAGGACGGTCACGCGGTGTCCGGCGTCCTCAATCTGTTGCCGGGTGCCGGCCCAACGTGCCGCATAGGAGACATCGCGTAGGTCGAGCCCGAGCGCGACGTGTGCCATACCCTCTTCGGTCGCAGCGCATAGTTCGATGAAACGGGGGACCAGCACGGTCGGTAAATTATCGATGCAGTAGTAGCCGGTGTCCTCCAGCGCATTGATAGCGGTCGACTTGCCCGAGCCCGACATGCCCGTGACGATGACTATATCGACTGTACGGGCGGCGCTGCCCGCAGTGCTCATGGTGACTGGGACAGGGCTTGTTCGGCGTCTTCGATAGCCGCGAGCGCGTCGTCCGCGTTGGGCGCTGCCACTAGGGCCTTGCGCAGGTCGGCGCTCTTTAACAGAAGTGCAAAATGCGCGATCCAACGGAGGTGGAGCGAGGGGTGCTTGTTCGGTGACACGAGAACGAAGAAGATGTGCGTGGGCCCGCCGTCGACCGATTCGAAGTCGACCCCTTCGCTACTGACCCCGAAACTGGCCAGTACATCGTCGGGCTCGCCGGCCAGCGGCAAGCGCCCATGCGGCATCGCAATGCCGTCGGCAATCGCGGTGGTCGAGTCTTCTTCACGTTTGAGCAGCGCTTCGGTCAGGTCGCTTTCTGCCAGGTCGCCGCGGGAGTCCGCGATTGGTGCCGCGAGTTGCTTGAGGACCTCACGTTTGGAGCCGCCCGTGAGCCCCATGACCACGCGGCTAGTATCGAGGATTTCTCTTATCTGCATACCGTTCCCGTCAGGTGTTGGGGGCAATCAGTCCGTAGTTACCGTCGCTCCGTTTGTAGATGACGCTTATGCTCTCGTCGGAGGCATTGCGAAAGACCAAAAAAGAGGCGTGCTGTAGTTCGAGTTGCAGGATGGCGTCGTCGAGTGAGAGCGGTTTGGCCGGCACCTTTTCGGTCTCGATGACCCGCGACGCGCCACCGCCGGCCGGCCCGTCGACACCGACGATTTTTACGTCTATCTCGGAGGCCGCACCGGCCGTCGACTGGTGACCCTTGTGATGATTGATACGGTCCTTGTGTTTCCTTAGCTGGGCCTCGACCTTGTCGACGGCCGCGTCGGTGGCCGAGTAGAGGTCTTCGGTCGTGGCGTGCGCGGAGATATCGAAGTGGGTCGCGTGTATGTTTATCTCGGCCATATGGCGGCGCTTGGCCACCGACAGGATTATGTGCGCGTCCTCGGCCCTGCGTAGATACTTGCTGGTCACTCGCTGCACTTTGTCGGTCGCATAGTCCCGGATTGCCGGGCTGCTGTCTACGTGGCGGAAGGTGACCGATACGGAAAGTTCGGCGTTGTCCTTGGGTTCTACGTGCCGGCTCTTGCTCATGTGGCTCTGGCCGGGACGTTCTTGCGCTTAGAGGACGGTAGTATGCCGAGCAGTTCCCTGTATTTGGCGACCGTTCGTCTGGCGATGTCAATGTTTTCGTCGCTGGCCAGGCGCACGGATATGTCCTGATCGCTAAATGGTTTAGCTGAGTTCTCGCCGCGTACAATCTCCTGGATCTTCTGCTTGACGGTCTCCGAGGAAACCTCGGAACCGTCGGTGCTCTTGATGCCGCTGGTGAAGAAATATTTGAGTTCGACCACCCCGTGTGGCGTGTGCGCGTACTTGTTGGCCGTTGCCCGGCTGACGGTCGACTCGTGCATGTCAATCTCTTGCGCGACATCTTTGAGCACCATCGGCCGCAGATGCTCGACGCCCTTGGCCAGGAATTCGCGCTGCTGGTTGACGATACTTTCGGCGACCTTGCGAAGCGTCCGCTGGCGTTGCTCGATTGAACGAATCAGCCAGGTCGCCGCGCGTAGCTTGCCCTGCAAGTAGCCGTCGGCATCGCGGCCGGCCTGTTTCTCGTCGAGCATGCGGCGGTAATAGGGACTCACCCGCAGCCGTGGCAGCCCCTCGTCGTTCAGCGTTACCTGAAACTCGTCGTCTACGGGGTGAATGTAGACATCGGGCACGATATAGCGGGTATCGTCGGGTTCGTAGCTACGACCCGGCCTGGGTTCGAGAGATTTGATGATGGTGTGACATTGGGCGACCTCGTCGGCGGTGGTTCCTACGGCCTTGGCTATCTTGGCGTAGTTGACCGACTTGAGGTCTTTCAGATGTGAGGCTACCACCATGGTCACATAGTCGTCGGTCTCGTATCCGAGAAGCCGCAGCTGGGCCAGAATACAATCGCGCAGGTCGAGCGAGCCGCAGGCGGGCGGCTCGAACTCCTGGATAATCTCGCGGACGTCGTCGAGGGTTTCTTGCGAACACGCGGCCATGAAGGCCAGTTCTTCGGGCGGGCAGGCCAGGTAGCCGTTCTCGTCCAGGTTGTGGATTACGAACTTGCCGACCCTCCGCTCCTCGTCGCTCATGACTACGAGGTTCAACTGGTCGAGCAGGGCCACGGTCAGGTCGTCGGCCGTTCCGGGGACGTTCTCTATAAAGTCGTTGCGGTTGTCGTCGCGGTCGGACCCGCCGCCGATAGAGCCGTGAAAATCGCTGTAACGTTCGATGTAATCCTTCCAGTCTATGTCGGCCAGTTGGTTGGCTTCGGTCTCCCGTTCGCGTTCGCCGGCCTCGGGGACCTCGGCCTCGGTCTTTTCGACATCACCGGTGCGAAGATCGGACTCGACGGCCTGTTCACCGGCCACTTCCTCGAGTACCGGGTTCTGTTCGACCTCTTCGGCCACCATCTGCTCGAGTTCCCCGCGGGCGACCTGAAGTATTTTGATCGCCTGACGCAGCTGCGGGGTCATGCGCAGCTGCTGGGTCTGTTTGACGGTCAGTCTTTGCTCGAGTGCCATTGTGCCGGTCGTCCCATTATCCGACGGTAGTGTCAGCCCAAGCTGAACCGTTCACCGAGATATATATCGCGCGCCTTCTGGCTGGACGCGATCTCCTGTGGGGAGCCTTCTTCGAGCACCGCACCCTCGTTAATGATGTAGGCCCGGTCGCAGATTCCGAGTGTGTCACGCACATTGTGGTCGGTTATCAGTATACCTATCCCGCGCCCTTTAAGGTGAGAGATTATCGTCTGTATGTCCAGGACGGCAATCGGGTCCACCCCTGAAAAGGGCTCGTCGAGGAGTATGAAGGCCGGTGACGTGACCAGCGCCCGGGCAATCTCCAGGCGCCTGCGTTCACCGCCCGAGAGCGTGGAGGCCGAGTTGTTACGCAGACCCGCGATTCCCAGTTCATCGAGCAAGGATTCGAGCCGCTCGCTCTGTTCGGTGTCGGAAAGCTCGGTGGTCTCGAGTATGGCGACCAGGTTCTGCTCGACCGTCATCCGCCGGAACACCGAAGGTTCCTGGGCCAGATAGCCGATTCCCAGACGCGCGCGCTCGTACATCGGCATGCCCGACAGGGCACGGGCACCAAACCAAATCTCGCCGCTGTCGGGGCGTTCGAAGCCAACAATCATGTGAAAAGTGGTGGTCTTGCCCGCGCCGTTGGGACCGAGCAGGCCGACAATCTCGCCCGGTTTTATTACGAGGCTGAGCCGGTCGACGACCCGCCGGCCGCCGTACGATTTGACCAGGTCATCGGCACGCAAGCCGGCTCTGTTCTCGTTCTCGCTTCCCATTATTCCATTTCGTCGCCGAGCCGGACCCGCACTGGCGAGTCGCCGCCTTCGACGACCGTGCGCCCCTCGGACAGATGTACTATGACGCGCTCGCCGAGGAGGCTATCGGAGCCCGAACCGAGCCGGGCATCGCCTTCGAGCGTGATGGTCCCGGCTGCGTGATTGTAGAAGGCCCGGCGCCCCGAGGCGGTCTCGTCGTTGCGGGTAAGCTCGACGCCGCCGCTGGAGCTGGCTGACCTTAGCGGGTCCCGTCCTCCCGGCTCCAGGTCGAAGACGATCTCGGCGGCCTTCAACAGGGCGCTACCGTGTTTGAGCCGCACCCGGCCGCTGTAGGTCAAGCGGCCGCTTTGGTAGTCGAGTTCCATGCGGTCGGCGCTCAGTTCGAGGTCCTCGGCCGAGCGGTCGAGCTTGAACTGGCGTGCCGCTGCGGCAAGCGCGGTGATGGTCTTGCCGGCTCGTTCTTTGAGCGCCGACGAGTCGATGGTCCCGGCTGCCTGCTCTTGGGACCGGGCAGGGGCCGGTAACCCCAGGCCCATCATCAGCAAGCAGGCGACTGTGGCCGGGCCCACGCGCGCCGCGGGTCTCACGGTGTTGCCTCGCCGGCCCCGGCCGGAGTGGTCGGGTCATGCGCAATTCGCATGCGTACGTCGGCATCGAGTCTGAGCGTGCGCGCTTGTAGGTCGAAGGCCATGTCTGTGCCCGACAGGTTTATCTCGGCAGAGCTGATCGAGGTCGGCCCGGTGCTGATTATAATCTCGCGGTCGCGCTCGTAGGATAGCCGTTCGGTCTCGAGCGTGAACTGCTCGAACTTCAGACGGACCCCACCGTCCATTTCGATCGAGCGAATCTCGTTGCCGTCGAGATATAGCTTGCCGGTGTTTCCCTGGAGCGAGCCGACTGGCTGGCCTTCGTCGTAGAACGCAATCCTTGGTTCGACGACGGCTACCGCGCGGTCGCCGCGAAAATAGCTGGCCTCCTGCGCCGAGACCTCGAGAAGGCGTTTGCCGCCACGGGTGACCACACGGTTGAAGCTACGGACACGCTGCATGAGTTCGGGGAGGCGCCCACTGGCGGGCAGGTCGAGAACCCGGTCGAGCCCGGCCTCGGGGCCGCTTCGAAGGAACAGGGCGGCGATGCCGATTATAACCACGCCCAAGAGCGCGGGTCTGAGGAGTCGGCGGCTCATCGGGCCGTTCCGCTCAGGCCAGGCCGGCTCGTAGGAGGTCGTGCATGTGTAGTATGCCGCACGGTCTGCCCTCCTTGTCGGTGATGAACAGGGAGGTGATGGCGTGTTCTTCCATTAGTGCCAGCGCTTCGGTGGCCAGTGCCTCGGCGGCAACGGTCTTGGGGTCCGAACTCATGATGCCGGCGGCCGAAAGGCTGTCGAAAGCGTCTTTACCGGTGTGCGCCAGCAGCGCTCGACGGACATCGCCGTCGGTCACCACACCAGCCAGACGGCCTTGGTCGACCACGGCAACCACCCCCAGCCCGCCGGCCGTCATGGCCTCGAGCGTGGAATGGGCCGGCTCATCCGGCCCGACGACAGGCAATTCGTCCTGGCCGTGCATCAGTTCGGCTATCCTCAGTAGCTGCCGGCCGAGTGCGCCGCCCGGATGCAACATCGCGAAGTCTTGCTCGTCGAAACCGCGCCGTTCAAGGACCGCCACGGCCAGGGCGTCACCCATGGCCAGGGTCGCGGTGGTGCTTGCCGTTGGTGCCAGTCCCAGCGGACAGGCCTCTTCGGCCACCGACACATCGAGCACGAAATCGGCCTCGACGGCCAGAGGCGAATCAAGACCTCCGGTCATTGCTACAAGCGGCAGCGATAGGCGTCGTACTGCCGGCAGCAGTTCGAGTATCTCCTGGGTCGTGCCGCTATTGGAGACGGCCAGGCAGACATCCCCACGGGCGAACATCCCGAGGTCCCCGTGGGCGGCTTCGGCCGCGTGAAGGAAGACCGCCGCGGTGCCCGTCGATGACAAGGTCGCCGCGATCTTCTTACAGACCTGCCCGGACTTGCCCATGCCGGTGACCACCACGCGGCCGTCGATTGCGGCAATCGTCTCGACCGCGGCCGCGAAGGGCTCGCCCAAGCGTTCGGCCATCGCCGCAAGCGCGGTGGCCTCGAGCCCGATTACTCGGCGGGCCGAGGCAAGGGCGTCGCTAGCGATATTGGCCTTGGGTTTGTTCATGGCGCGTTCGATGCCAGCCGTGCCGTGTGGATGGCGATAACGGAATCCAGCAGCACCGGAAGCTGGCCGAGCGCCACCGCGTTAGGTCCGTCGCTAAGTGCCTTGTCGGGGTCCTCGTGGACCTCGAGGAACAGGCCGCTTATCCCGACGGCCGCCGCTGCGCGCGCCAGCGCCGCTACATATTGGCGCTGGCCGTCCGAGACGCCGTCGCCGGCGCTCGGAAGTTGCACCGAATGTGTGGCGTCGAACACGATTGGGGCCCCCGTGGCGGCCATTATCTCGAGCGAGCGAAAATCGTTGACCAGGTTGCCATAGCCGAAGCTTGTGCCGCGTTCGGTCAGCATCACCCGGT
The DNA here is from genome assembly GCA_046583395.1 of Deltaproteobacteria bacterium. GTDB lineage: Bacteria > Desulfobacterota > Binatia > UBA1149 > CAYXZP01 > CAYXZP01. The sequence goes on along the minus strand of JAYGCK010000013.1, from coordinate 624 downwards.
CGGCACCGGCCGCCCGTGCTTTTTCCAGTGCGTGGCCAATGTCGGCCGGGGCCATGAACTGTCCTTTCTTTATGTTGACCGCGCAGCCGCTCGAAGCCGCAGCCGAGATGAGGTCGGTCTGGCGGCTGAGCAAGGCCGGAATCTGCAGTACGTCGACGACCCCGGCGGCGGCTCCGACCTGAGCGGTCTCATGGACGTCGGTCAGCAAGGGCAGGCCGGTGGTTTCCTTTACGGCTGCAAGAATCTCTAGCCCCTCGTCGGGGCCCGGTCCGCGGAAGCTCTGACCCGAGGTGCGGTTGGCCTTGTCGTAGCTGGCCTTGAAGATGAGCCCGAGTCCGGCCTTGCCGGCCGCCGCGGCCAAAGCCTCGGCGTGTCTCAGTGCCGAGTCACGAGATTCTATGACGCAGGGGCCGGCGATGAGGAACAGTTCGGAAGCGCCAACGATGACCCGGCCCGTACCCGTCCCGATCTCGAAGGTTTGGCTGCTCAACTGGTCGACGGCTTGACCACTCGCAGGCCTTTTAGCTGCGGGGTGTCGCGGTGGCTCCGCTGACGGGTCAGCGCCGCCCGGATATAGCTCTTGAATATCGGGTGACAGTCGAGCGGGCGCGATTTGAACTCGGG
>JAYGCK010000092.1:0-6064 GCA_046583395.1 Deltaproteobacteria bacterium | reverse complement strand
GGCACGTCCCAGATGAGCGCCGCCCTGGCCGCCAACTGCCGCTGTAGGTCCCGGGCGGCTTCGAAGGACGCCCAGCCGGTCTTGTAGACGGCGCTGCTGCCGGCGCTGATGGCCGTGTAGCCGATCGAGTCGGTGTCGCCGACTGAGGGGTGGACTTCCTCGACTGGGATACCCAACACCTCGGCCACGTGCATGGCCGCGGCGGTCCGGCTGCCCGCCAAGTCCGCGGAACCTTCGACCAGGCCGACACTACCGTCTTGTTGCAGGCTGACAACGGCGCTGGCGGGGCCGGTGATGTTGTTGCAGACGGCGGTGGCCACGCCGCGGCCCCGGTTCGGACCACCCAGAGGCGCGTTGTAGTGGGGATGGGCTTTTGCCGCCTCCAAGGTCTCCACGTAGCCCACCTTCTTGAAGGGGATGCCGGTCACACGGCGAGTGCCCTCTTTGGCGGCGTTCAACAGCCTGAAATCGATGGGGTCCATGGACAGTTTGGCGGCCAGTTCGTCGATCAGTGTCTCCCCGGCGAACCCGGCGGGAGGACCTAATGGGGCGCGGTAGGGCGCTACCTTGGGTTTGTTGACCACTACGTCGTAGCCTTCCGAACGGACGTTGGGTATGTCGTAGGGGGCGAAAACGGTGTAGCAGGCCAGGTTGACCAGCGCTCCGGGGAAGGCGCCCGACTCGTAGACGAAGTTGGCGGCGGCGGCGGTGATTCGGCCGTCTTTTGTGGCCCCGACCTTGGCGCGGACATAACCTCCAGCGGTTGCGCCCGTGGCCTCAAAGACCTCGGCACGGGTCATGGTGATCTTCACCGGGCGGCCCGATTTCTTGGACAACAGCGCGGCCACCGGCTCAACGTAGACCACCAGCTTACCGCCGAACCCGCCGCCTACTTCCATGGGGATGACTTTGACATTCGAGACCGGAACACCGACCACCAAGGCGGTGAAATCCCGGATGGCGAAATGACCTTGGGAACTGCCCCAGATGGTCACCCGGCCGTCTTTGTCCCAGCGGGCAGTGGCGCTGTGGGGCTCGATATAACCCTGGTGGACCGGCTTGGTCTTGAACTCCCGTTCCACAATGACGTCGGCATCCTTGAACCCCTGATCCGGGTCGCCGATCTCGAAGACGAAGTGGCTGGCGATGTTCGTCGGGACGCTGTCGTCGTCATCGTCCTTGAGGCCCCCGGGACGGAAGAACTCGCCTTCGGAACGGAACAGGCGGTCATGAAGGATAGGGGAGTCCGGCTCCATGGCTTCTTTGCCGTCCAGAACGGGGGGCAGTACCTCGTAGTCGACTTCTATGAACGATAGCGCCTCTTCAGCGGTATGCACGTTGTCCGCCGCCACACCGGCGACGGCATGACCTTTGTAAAGGACCTTGCCGTTGGCGAGAACGTTATTGCTGAGGAACCTGGGGTTTATGGGCGAACCTTCAGCAACGTCCACCGGCCTTCCAGAAAGCACGGGCAGGTCGGCTGAAGTAACCACCGCCTTGACGCCCGGCAACGCCAGGGCCTTGCTGGCGTTGATGGACTTTATCATGGCGTGGGAGTGGGGGCTCCTCAGAATCTTGCCGTAGATCAGACCAGGCATGCTGATGTCGGCGCCGTACATGGCCTGGCCGATGACCTTGTCCATGGCGTCGTGGCGGATGGGTCTGGTGCCAATGACTTTGAATCCGCTGTTAGTGGCCGTCATGGCAGGTCTCCTTCTATTTTCCGTCGACTTCAATCATGTGCTTATTCGTAGCGCAAGGCCTCCGCAGGGTATATACGGGAGGCTTGGCGCGCCGGTAGGAAGGTTGTGGCCAGGGAGAAAACGTAGGCGATGGCCACTATGATGATAAGTTGCAGCCAAGGTATGGTAAATTTGATCGCCTCGACATCCTCCTGGATGTCTTTCACCAAGTTGTACGAGAGCACGGTTCCCAATCCGACGCCGATGGCCACGCCTAGGAGGACGATGAACGACGACTCCGTAAGGAAGCTGAACTGTACCATCCTCTGCCGGAAACCGATGGCCCGCTGCACGCCGATCTGCTGACGCCGTTCCACCACAGCCCGCATGCTAATCACGCCCAGTGAGGCGATGCCGACCAGCAGGCCGAGGCCCATGAAGCTGGTGAATACGTAGTTGAAAGCACGGTTAGCTGCCGCGATGTCATCAACCAGGTCAGCGAGGACATCGCTTTCCATGCCATTTTCCTGGAAGGCCGATTCGAGATTCTTGGACAACTCGTAAACATCGACACCCTCAGCAGCCTTGAACCGGTAGGTAGTGGTCGGTATCCGGGTCGGGAGAGCCTCATCAAGCTCACGCCGAGACGCTATCATCCCTCGGCCCAGCTCGCCGAAAGCGTCAGAAAACTGGTCCATCACACCAATGACCTTGAGTGGAATCACCAGACCGGTGCCGGGGTCGCGAATCTCGATATCAATCGGGTCCATCTCGGTATCCTCATAGAAGATACCTTCCAATTCGAACGGAACCTCGCCGTCGCCAAATCCGTCTCGAAACGGCACTACCAAAGCATCAACGACCACCAAGTTCGAATCTTCCCGCAAGGCATTCCAAACATCTTCTTCTTTAGGGCCATAGCCATTGGCGATCAGCTTCAGATTAGCACCGGTTTCCTGAAGGTACTCGTTGTCGGCGGCCCTGATCACGTAAAACTGCCATCGCTTTTCTTCGGCGCCGATCTGTCTGGCCTCGATCGGGATGGTGGTATATCCGCCAATCGCCGTGATGTCTTGATTCTCGAGACCCGGCTTGTCATCGATGGCCAGGCGGATGTCATCGACGGGCGCATTGATATTCACCGTGGCCTGAATATCCCAGCCGCCGGCCACCTTATCGGAGTCGCTCACCACAGCACTGAAAGCTTCGGTAAGAATAGACATCACGATCAAAGTGAATATCACCAGAGCGAACATAGCCAAAGTCAGCCCGGTCCGGAATTTGGCTGCCATGGGGTAGGCCACCGCAGTGACCAGGACTGGCCGAAGCTTGCCGAAGGGTCCGGTCACCGCAGTCAGCAACCTCAGGAGGAGATCGGCGTTATACATGACTGTCCAAACCGCCGCGGCCACCATGGCGATGCCCGATATGAAGAACATCTCGATGCCGCCTTCACTTTCCCCAAAGATGCCGTCGAACGCATCAAATGGAATCACCCAATAAACCAACGAAACCACACCCATGAACGTGTAGGCGATCCGGTCTCCGACTTCCGGACGCACACCGGTCCGGTGGAAGAAGGTTCTGATGGTCAGGCCTACGCCGATGATCACAAGTGTCACTCCGATCGTCAGTGCAGACGTCTCGTCGATCGCCATGCCCAGCCAGGTGAATAGCGCTCCTATTACGATGGTCAACCAACCGTGGATCATGGGCACCCAGAGTGCCTGAAATACGGCGCCGGATGCTCCCAACGACGATGGGACTGCGGCCCAAGCAGCGCTGAGTAACAACCCCAGCCCTCTCTTAATGTCCAAGGTAACTAAGGCGAAGAGCCCGGATCCCACCAACACGACCGGACGCGTAAACGACCGTAGCGGAGCCAGCAATCTCCGTCGATAGGGAGTCTGGGGCTTCTGGACCGGCGGTGGGAGCCCCCGTACCGCCGCCACGATATTTAGGCGGCTGACCCGGTAGGCAGAAAAGCCCACTGTGCCTAAGGTGATCACCATGCCGAGGCAGTAAGCAACGACCGCGCTTCTCACTTCGAAGTGGGCGAACATAGTGAAGTTCTCCGATCCAGCGCTGCCGCTCGCCTGAATAATTCGGTTTACCACGAAAACAATCACCGCGCTAGCGCCTAGACCTAAAGCTACACCTACGGCTCCCGAGACCAGAGAATAGGCCGTTCCCTCGAAGATGAACATCTGAATCAGGTGCCGCTGTTTAGCCCCCACAGCGCGGGCCATACCCATTTCCGACCGCCGCGCAGCCGCCAACATCACGAAGATTAAGAATATCAACAGCACGCCGACCATGATGGAGAAAAGGCCTAAGACTATGAATATGCTGGTTACAACGGAGCCGGTTTGGTCCGCCATATCCAAGAATTGCTTCTTGATATCCAATACTCGAAATTCAGCTATGCCCGCAAAAAAGGTGCTGGCTCGTAGTTCAACATCGGCCAGTCCGGCGTTATTGATTGCGTCCAAGATTTTTTCCTGGACATCTTCGTCCGCAAATAAACCGATGAGTTCGTCGGACAACCCAGCCTGCCTTAATCCCGAAGAGAGCACGCTCAGATCGGAGGCCAACTCGCCGCTCGAGCTGGCCTCCAAAAGCCGTATTTCATCCAGGAAATCTCCTCGATTCAGCAGCGTTTTTAGCTGTCTAGCTATTTCTTGGTCCGTGAACAGCACCCTCAACGCATCAGTTACTTCGTCGCTGAACTTGGCGCCGCCGAAGGTTCCTCCCAGGTTTGAGACAGCCATGGAATTGATTTGGCGTTCCCGTCCGAACATCTCCTGTGCTCGGTCCAAACGGACCAGCAGAGTTGGCCCATCTCCGGCTAGTCCGCCACTGTCTACTATTCCCTGGACCCTAAACGTCACACTGGACCCGGCCACAAAAATCACCAGTTCTTCGCCGGGGACGGCGTCCAATTCATCGGCCGCCTCCTCGTTGATAAGAGCTTCGTCGTGTCTAAGGGAATCGAGATCTGCCAGTCGACCGTCGAGCAAACGGAAGCGCCCGAATCCATCCAGGGAAATAGGATCGACGCCAACAACGCGCATTTGACCCTCGCTCAAAGATGTCCGGGGGTTCACAGTGGGCGCTGTTTCTCCGATGCTGGGGGCCAACCCGTCGATGGATTCAAGGCCTGAATCAGGCCGGTCGATTTCCGTTCTGAGTTGCTCGTATCGCTGGAATGGGAAGTAGTTGGCGCTACCAATCGTGTCTGACTCTGAGGCGCGGGCAGAAACTATGATCTGATCGATGGTTCCCAGGGCTTCAACGGCGTTCTTACGAATCGAATATGTGATTGAATCGCCGGTCCCGAAAGCCGCTGCCATGATCAGGGTTCTCATCATGATTCCCTCGATGATCAGCACGGTCTGAGATTTGCGGCGTGGGATGTTGCGTATTCCCAACTTGAACATGACCGGATTCCGCCAGGCCATAAACGCTACTACCGTGATCCCGGGTAGGAAGACCGCCAAAAGTACGGTCATGATGGAGTCCATGGAAAGGCCGAACAGTTCTTCCATTTTCGTCCTGGCGCTAGTTTACGAGGGGCTGGCCGTTGCCGGTGTCCACGATCTCGCCGTCTCGCATGCGGACGATCCGGTGGGCCCTGTTGCCGACTTCTATCGAGTGGGTGACCAGCACGAAGCTCTGGCAGTTCTCAGCGTTGAGCTGACACATCAGGTCCATGATCTCAGTCGCCGTCTCGCTGTCCAGGTCGCCGGTGGGTTCGTCGGCCCAAACGATTGAAGGTTGGTTGACCAAGGCCCTCGCGATGGTAACGCGTTGGCGTTGACCGCCAGAGAGTTCGCCGGGGAGGTGCTGGGCACGGTCGCTCAGGCCGACCAATTCCAAGACTTCCATGGACCGGCGGCGGGACTCCGCAGGCTTGGTGCCCGACACCAGCAAGGGCAACTCCACGTTCTCCACTGCGGACAGCACAGGGAGCAGGTTGTAGAGTTGGAAAACGAAGCCCATGCTGCGGGCGCGGTAGTCGCTGCGTTCGTCGTCGGGCAGGTCGTGGAGAATCACACCATCGATATCCACCTGGCCTGAATCGATCTCGTCCAGTCCGGAGAGACAGTTCAACATCGTGGTCTTGCCACAGCCGCTGGGGCCCATGATAGCGACCATCTCGCCGCGCTCCACTGTAAGATCAACCCCCCGAAGGGCATTCACTTTAACGGTGCCGGTGTCGTAGGTCTTATATATACCGGTCGCGGTAATTATGGAATCGGGCATATGTTTCGTAGAGAGGGCAACTGGCCGAAGCGGTTGCCTGTTAATAACTCAAAGCCAGTGTATATGAATACTTCGTCCACAAATACACTACGAGCGAATCACGGTGACGGGTTCCA
>JAYGCK010000039.1:0-6364 GCA_046583395.1 Deltaproteobacteria bacterium | reverse complement strand
ACCAGGTCGGCGGTCGTTATCCTGGGGTTGGCCGCCGAGGCGGTCCAAAGCCGTTTCTGCAGGCGGCGTCCCGAGAGCGCGCGGACCGCGGCTATCGCCTCGGCGGTCCCGAGCCCGTCGAGGTGCTCGGCTATGAGGGCAGGGTCGGGCCGGTCGGTTCCGAGAAGTCCCAACAGGCGTTTGGTGGCATCGGCCATGAGGGCCGATAGTATCTATCGTCCTGCGATGAGCAAAGGCACAGATCGTATTCTTCGCGCCGCGGTCTCGGTGATAAGGCCGCACGATGGCGTCTTCGACCTCGACATCGACGAGGCGGTCACTGCGTCGGCGCGCGAGTTTCTTGCCTATCTTCCCGCCCCGATGCGCTTGGGGCTGCCCATAGGACTTTACGGCATCGAGTATCTCGCCCCGCTGTTCGGTGGTGGCGCCTGCCGCATGAGCGCGATGGACCGTGACAGCGCCACCCGTTATCTGGCCCGTTTCGAGACCGGTAGCGGCCCCCTGGCCGCGACCTTCCAAGGGCTGCGCGCGCTGGTGCTCATCTGTTTCTATCAGCAGCCCGAAGTTCTCCAGGCCCTGAATATCGAGTGGCAGGAGCGTGCCGAGACGCTTACCCGGCAACGGGCCGAGCTTTTGGCCCGGGGTCTGTGATGGTCGGAGTTCCCGAGAACGGCATCGAGTATCCCAACCTCATCGAGGCTGACGCGAGTGGTCGTTTCGATACCGATGTCGTGGTTGTCGGGACCGGTGCCGGCGGTGCGCCCGTTGCCCGGCGGCTTCGTGAGGCCGGTCACGATGTGATGATGGTCGAGGAGGGCGGACTTCACCGGACCGCTTCGTTTACTACCGACCAGTTGGCCGGTGCGCGCCGTCTGTACCGTGACGGTGGCACCTCGATGATAATGGGCCGGCCCCCGATAATGTTCGCCGAGGGCCGGTGTGTGGGCGGCTCGACCGTCATAAACGGTGGAATGGCATGGCGCACGCCCGAACCGGTTCTAGCGCGTTGGAGCGGCGAGTTGGGACTGGACCACACCGACGAGGCGTCTATGCGGCCCTACCTCGACGAGGCCGAACAGATACTTCACGTAGAGCACCAGAGACCCGACACGCTCGGGCGTAATGACGAGCTGTTCGTCCAGGGAGCGCGCCGCATGGGTTGGGAGCCGCGCGACAACCCCCGCAACATGCACCGCTGCATGGGTCTGAACAACTGTGCCTTGGGTTGTCCGACCGGTGCCAAACAGTCGATGCTGGTCACCGAGATTCCGCGTGCCCTGGCCGCCGGCGCCACTTTGCTGACCGGCGCCCGGGTAGACCGGGTCGTCTTCGAGGGTCGCCGCGCGGTGGGTGTCAGCGGCCGCTTCGTTGACGACAAGGGCCGTGGCAAACGGCGCTTCACCGTTCGTGCGAGTTTGGTGGTGCTGGCCGCCGGTGCCCGCCACACACCGGGCATCGCGCTCAGGAGCCGGCTTAGGGCCAAGGGTATCGGCCACGGACTCCACACCCACCCCAACGCCAAGGTGGTCGGCGTGTTCGATGAAAGGATTGACCCGTGGATAGGTGCGCACCAATCCCATCAGGTCCATGACTTTCTCCAAGAGGGGATACTGATGGCCTACGCGGCGGTACCGCCGGGCATCCTGGCCGTGGGCATACCCGGTTTCGGCGACGCTCACGGCCACCGTATGAGCGAGTACAACAACATGTTGACCGCGGGCTGCTTGATCGATGATACTGGCCAGGGGCGAGTCCGCCTCGGGCCGGACCGTCAGCCTTGGATGAGCTTTAAACTATCGGACCGTGATACGGACAACATCCATCGTGGCGTGCGAATGCTCTCCGAACTGATGTTCGCGGCTGGCGCGCGCAAGGTGCTTCTCCCCTTCGGGGACCTCTTGGAACTGGACAGTGCCGACGATCTTGGCTTGATAGACCGGCGCCCGCGCGTGACCTCGAATATCGAGCTGATGACGGTCCACATAATGAGCAGCATGCGAATGGCGGCCCGTGCCGCCGACGGACCCTGCGACGCGTGGGGAAGGGCCCGCGGCAGCAGCGGCCTGGTGGTGGCCGACGCCAGTGCGGTGCCATCCTCGGTGGGGGTAAATCCCATGGGCACGATAGTCGCGTTGGCGCTGCGCAACAGCGCGCGTTGGGCCGAGGACCTTGGCCGGGGCGAACATGCCGCTGTTTAAGAGAAGCGACGGTGACATCGTGGCCGGGCTGGACCCGCTTCGCCGCTTCTTGCCCTTCATCATGCCGACCCGCACCGAGTCCTTCGTTCTGTGCTCGCAACAGGTCGATCACGGGCCGGCCCGCCGTTTTCTCGCCGAATGCAACGCCGGCCGTGATCCCGGCACCGAGATGACGCTTTTTCATCTCCTGTTGCACGCGGTCGCGCGTGTCTTCGAAGAGCGCCCGCGTATCAACCGTTTCGTAGCCGGCGGCCGAATCCAACAGCGCCGTGGGGTCTGGTTGTCGTTCAGCGGAAAGACCAGTTTTGACGACAGCGGCACGGTCTTTACGCGCAAGCGCGAGTTCGTGCCCGGCCAGAGCCTCGAGGAGACGGTCGCGGCACTGCGCGGCGGTGTTTCCGAGGGGCGGGCGGGCAAGGAGACCGTCGCCGACCGCGAGGTCCATTGGCTGTTGAGGATGCCGGCGCCGTTACTGAGGCTGGCGATGCGCGGCGCCGGCCTGCTCGACGCTGTCGGGCTGCTGCCGCGTTCGATGATAGAGGCCGACCCGATGTATGCCAGCGCCTTTGTGGCCAATCTCGGAAGCGTGGGCATCGACGCCTGCTACCACCACAACTACGAGCACGGGACCATTCCTATCTTCATCACGCTGGGCCGCGTGCACAAGGCGCCCGTGGTCACCGCCGGGAGCGGTCTGGAGGTCGGTGAGGTCTTCGAGCTGAAGTACACCTACGATGAACGCATCGAGGACGGTTTCTACTGTGCCGGTGCGCTCGACCGTCTCAAGGCCCTGCTCGAGGACCCGTCCGGCCTTTAGCGTCTATCTGAACAACCAGGCAAACGCGTTACGTACTGCGCGTTTGCCGTTGCGGTGTATGGCCTGGCCGTGCGCGAGAAGTATGCGGTCGAAGTCCCAGTCGAGTATGCGTGCCACCGAACGGCGCGCGGCCTGGCGGTCGGTGATGGTCCAGCGAAAATCGGTCGGCAGGCACGGCTTTCCGTACATTCCGAAGGTGCGGGCGAGCAAGCGGGTCATGGGCGCGGCGTTCTCACCGAAGTACATCAACAAGTCGGCGACCATGAGGGTTCGACTGGCCCGGTGGAAAAACACCACCTCTTCCATCCAGGGGTGGCCACGGAACACCAACTGATCAATCTCGCCCGACCAGCCCGCCGGTGCATGGTCGGTCAGTCCGGCGTGAAAGCGGATGTTGGGCCGACGCTTCCTCAGGCCGGGAGGGGCGTAAAGCCTGGCATCGGGATAGGCCGCGGCATAATCGGCGATGAAGAGATGATGGAGCTTGTTGGGCGCTACAACATGACGTACCTCGCCCAACTCGTCGAGGGCCGTGCGGGTCTCGTCGTCGAGGTGGGTAGGCGAGTGTACGAAGAGCGAGCCGTCTATCAGCTTGACTACGCCCATGCGCGTGCCGAACTCAAGACCAAGGAAACGAAGCGGCCGGGCCTGGCTCCACAGAACGCCGTCCTCGTGGACGGCAAGGGTGGCTCTGCCAGCGGCTTCGGCCGGTGTGTTGGATTCGGGCGGGATCTGGATGTCGGGCTCCATCGATGTTCGGTCTTGAGGCCTGTGTACAATCGGGGCTGCAGGCTGGCAAGAGAAAAATGCGATGAAATTTTCCAGTTACGAACATCGCCCCGGATGGGGGAGCGTTTTTACCCTTACTGCCCCCCCAAGTGGGCACCAACGCCCTTCAAGGCGTTGGCGGTCTGCGCCCTAGCGGCAGCTTTCCGAGACGGCGGGGAGTTGCTGGCAGGCCATGGTCTCGGTCACGCCGCTGGCGATGAAAGCGCATGCGTTGGTGACCGCCGCCCGCCGCGCTTCATCGATGGTCTCGGCGCTCACGGTCCGGCACTGGCTGCGGCCGTGGTATTCCATGCAGACCTCGCAGCTGTGAGTGGAAAGGTCGAGGCTGCTCAGTACCAGCACCGCGGCAAGGCAGCCGAAGACGACCAGGGTGACCAGCGTTCCCTTGCCAAGTCGCATCTCCGCTTTAGCCTTGTTCGTCGTGGCCGCCATAGAGCCCGGCGACTTCACTGGCGTAACCGTTGTAGGGACTGGTCGGTATCCTGTCCCTCGTGCCGATGTCGGTTTCCCATGCTTGCGACCAACGAGGGTGCGGAATATCGGGCCGGACGTTTGCCCAGAAGCCGTATTCTGCGGGAGCGAGATCGTTCCAAAAGCTTCGTGGGCGAGAACGTAGAAACTCTATTCTGACGACCGACTTGATGCTTTTGAAGCCGTACTTCCATGGCACAACCAATCGTATGGGCGCACCGTGCTGCTTGGGAAGTTCGTGGCCGTAGATGCCGGTAGCCATGAAGGCCAATGGGTGAACTGCCTCTTCGAGGCTGAGACCCTCGTAATAAGGCCAGGGCATGTCCCGGCCCTGAAGGGGGGGGAGAGGCTGGCCCACGACCCATCTCTTCTGCCCCGGCGCGACCGAGGGGTCATGAAAGCTTTCCATCCTTATGAACCGGGCCTCGGCCGATGGCTCGGCGAGTTCGACCAAGCGCGCTAAAGGGAATCCGGTCCAGGGCACTACCATCGACCAGGCCTCGACGCAGCGAAGCCGGTAGATGCGTTCTTCCAGCCCTAGTTTTCGCACAAGCTGGTCCACGTCGTAGACCGCCGGGCGTTTTGCCAGACCGCCTATCTCGACGGCCCAGGGCCGGGTTACGAGCTTTTCAGAGAGTCGCCATACCCTGCCTTTGTCGAGCGAGAATTCGTAGAAGTTATTGGTGGTGGCGGCAATCCGTTCGGGGGTCATCGGGCGACCTCCACGATAGGAGGGGTTACGGCTGGCCGGATAGAGGTCTAAGTTGGGAGACCCCGCCTCGATATTAGCCAAGGGGTCTCCGCCGGTCAGGCTGTCGATAAGGCCACCACCCCGGCACGCTGCGAGCGGGCCGGCAGCCATCGCTACGGTTCCCAGGCCGGCGGCCTTGAGGAAGCCGCGCCTGTTCATGAACAGGTCCTCGGGCGTCACTGCGCTCTCTGGTAGTCGCCGGCTCACAGACTGAGGATATCGCTGCTCCGGGCAGGCGGCAATGGCGCGTAGACCCGGGTGGCCGGTCGGGCTAAAGGGCGCCGTGGCCGCATCAACCGAACTTGACGCTCTTGTTGATGAGCTAAACGCTCCGTCCAAGGCCAGACGGCGTGAGGCCGCCGACCGCTTGGCCTCGGCGGCGGCAGGCCCCGGGGGCGACGGGCGTCTCCGGGCGGCTCTCGATGATGAACGCCCTGGGTGTCGTTGGGGCGCGGCATTTGCGCTCGACCGGGCCGGACTGACCGACCTGCGAGTGGTCCAGGTTGCCGTCGAAACCCTAGGCGACCGTGATGCGGACCTGCGTTGGGCGGCGGCCCGCCTGTTGTGCCGGGCGGCCGATGGTCTGGCCGGGGTCGAGGCGCTCTTGTTGGAGGCTGCCGCGGATGTTTCTGAACAGCGGGCCAAGATGGCCATCTACTGTTTGCGCGATCTCGGCTCGGGAACCACCGAACTCTACAGGCACGCGCTCTTGCGTGAGGAGACCGGGGTCCGCTTTGCCGCCCTATCGGCCTTGGCCAGCCGCGAGCGGCTCGAGGCCGAGGACCTTCGTGCGATGGAGCAGGCGGCCAGTAGCGATGCCCACGACGGTGTCAGGCGGGCGGCCCGCACTCTTTTGGACAAGCACCTGCGGCGGGGTTAGACAGGCCGGCGATGGCACCGGTCACCGACCAAGCGCTCACCGACCGCCACTGCGTTCCCTGCAAGGAAGGCACGCCCCCCCTCGGCCCGGGCGAGATAGAGGGCTTGGTGGCCATGCTCGAGGGCTGGGAGCTGGTCGAAGGCCACCATCTGGCAAAGACCTACTCTTATCCTGATTTCGTCTCGGCCCTGGCCTTCGTCAACCGGCTCGGGGCCTTGGCCGAGGCCGAAGGCCACCACCCCGACATTGGGCTTTCCTGGGGCAGGGTAAAGGTAGAGGTCTGGACGCACGCCGCCGGTGGTCTTACCGACAACGATTTCATACTGGCGGCCAAGGCTGATGCCCTGGCCGCCAGCTAGAAACTATTCGCAGACTACCGTTCCGTCGGGCTGGTAGGGGGCTAGGGAGCTGGTGGGATCAAACTCGCAGTAGCCGGCTGGGAGATCGGAAGAGCGTCG
>JAYGCK010000096.1:0-3488 GCA_046583395.1 Deltaproteobacteria bacterium | reverse complement strand
CCTTGCCGGGCCTCCGCCCGAGATCGGCGAACTGATTCCCGACGAGGACGACCCGGCCGGCAAGAGCGACAAGATCTTCTCGCTCATTCCCTACACACCGGCCTTCAATGCGACCGGCCAGCCGGCCATTTCCCTGCCGCTGGCCGTATGGGAGAACAGCGGCCTGCCGCTCGGCATACAGTTGGTCGGTGACTACGGGCGCGAGGACCTGCTCCTGGGCGTCAGTGCCCAACTCGAAGAGGCCCGGCCCTGGGCCGGCCGTCGGCCGGCACTGTTCGGTTAGGCGCTCCGGACTGCCTAGCCGGGCAGCCGTATCAGCGAGCGCAGCACGCGCGCGGCCATCGGCGTTAGACGGGTCCGGCGCCAGGCGTCGGCCGCACGCCTGAGCATCTCGCTTCTGGTCGGGTAGGGAAGCACCGTCTCGGCCAGTCCCGCCAATCCGAGCCCGGCCTTCATGGCCACGGTGACCGTGGCTATCAGTTCACCGGCATGGCTACCGACCACGGTGGCTCCGAGGATACGACCGCGCGGTCCGCTCACATGCACGCGCAAGAAGCCGGCAAGGTCCTGCTCGACCACAAAACGGTCGGTCTCGGCCGCGTTCACCGTGATGGTCCGTACCGACGGCATCGTCTCGGCCTCGGCCGAGCTTATCCCGACATGGGCAAGCTCGGGATGTGTATAGGTGCACCAGGGGATGATGATGCGGCCCCTGCGAGCGCGGCCGCGGAAGAGCGCGTTGCGCAAGACCAGACGCGCCTCGGCATCGGCGGCCTGTGTGAGTTTGGAATGACCCGATGTGACATCGCCGCAGGCGAAGATGCGCGGGTTGGTCGTGGCAAGTCTGTCGTTGACCGTGATGCCACGGGTTCCCCAGGCCACTCCCGCACTGTCCAGTCCCATGCCATCGAGTTTGGCCGTTCTACCAGCGGCCACCAGGATGCGGTCAGCCTCTATCGTCTTTTCCGAAGACAGTTCGAGGCTGTGGGCTTGGCCGGCGGGTCTTACCGCGACCACCTTGGCCGCGGTCCGAAAGTCCACGCCATCGGCGGTCAGCGCGGCCCTGACTATGGCCGCCGCGTCCCTGTCCTCTGCGGGCAGGATGCTATCTTCGGTTTCGACCACGGTGACCTGGCTGCCCAGTCTGGCAAAGGCCTGGGCAAGTTCGCAGCCGACCGGTCCGCCGCCGATGATGGCCAAGCGCGCGGGCAGGGCGTCGAGCTCGAAGACGGTCTCGTTGGTAAGCGGACCCGCTTCGGCCAGGCCGTCTATTGCGGGGAGCGCGGGACGGGTGCCGGTGGCGATGACGGCCCGTCTGAACCGCAAGATCGTATCGCCGACCTCTATGCGGCGGCGGTCGCTGAAGCCGGCCCGCCCGAAGAATACATGTATCCCCAGAGATGCCAGGCGTGCGGCCGAATCGGCGGCCGACAGTTCCTCGCGTGCTCTATCGACAGCCTCGCGGGCCCCGTCGAAGCTCTCTCGGCGACGGGCGGCTGCGAGCAGTGCTTTCGAGGGTACGCAGCCGAAGTTGAGACAGTCGCCGCCGAGCAGTCCCTCTTCGACCAGTGCCGTGCGCGCGCCGAGGTTTGCGGCACCGACCGCCGAGACCAGTCCGGCCGGTCCACCCCCGACCACCACCAGGTCGTAGAGCGGCAGCGGGCTTGGCGCTTGCCAATCGGGCGGGTGAAGTTGGGTAGGCCACGAGGCGTTCGGTCCGTCAGCGAGGCGTCCCAGGCTCATGCGCTTTCCTCGATGCGGGCAAGCTCACGGCGTGCGGCACGGGTCAGTAGTGCCACCGCGGCCACGGTCGCGGCCAGTCCGAGTCCTATCCAGGTCCAGTATCCGGCGCCCTGCTGATGTTCGGCCCCGCCGGCGGCGGCCGTGAGCACGCTCCCGCCGAGCTTGCCGTAATAGACGTACATCAACGCGCCCGGCAGCATCGCCAAGCAGGCAAGACTGTTGTGTCTTAGCGAGAGTCCGGTCAGGCCGAGCGCATAGTTTAGCAGGTTGAAGGGCAGTACCGGCGAGAGCCGGAGCAGCACGGCCACACGCAGACCCTCTCCGGCGATGGCCCGGTCGACGGCCGCAAAGCGAGGGCGTTTGCTGATGGCACGTTCGAAGGGACGGCGGCCAAGCAACCGGGCAATCAGAAAGGAACCGGTGGCCCCCACAGTGGCCCCGGCCCAGGCGTAGAGGGTCCCCATGCCCAGTCCGTAAAGGACGCCGGCGGCCATGGTGAACAGCGAGCCCGGCAGCAGCGCCATCGTTGCCAGGGCGTAGATGGCTATGAATAGCAGCGGGGAGGCCGCCTGGCCGGCGGCCAGTAGTTCGATGATGCGTTCGGCCACGCCCGTATGGTTGCCGATGGCGGCTGCGTGCCCAAACGTGTCGGTCATGCCCAGAGCTTGAAGCACTCGGCCTGAGCGATATCGTAGCGGCGATGAAAGGGGACCGGACCATCGGAGCGCTGCTGCTTTGCCTTGCGCTTGCTGTCAGCGGCTGCGGGCCGGAACTCAGGCGCCCGAGCGTTCAGACCGCCGCGGTCGATCGCGAGAGCGAGCGGCAGATGGAAATGGCCCTCGACCTCTGGTTCGGACGCAGTGAACGCTTACAGCGAGTGGCCTGGCGGCTGCTTACCAAGGGCGCGCCGCTTTGTGGTGATGCCGTTGGGCCCGGCTTCGGGCTCGGTTGGATGGACAGCGAGGCGCTTTCCGAACGCTTCCGAAGAGTCGCACGCAAGAGTTTCGGCATTGATTCCAAGCCGCGGGTCAGAGGCCTCGTTCCGGGTTCGCCCGCGGCCCGGGCCGGGCTCGAGGACGGCGACGAGATAACCGCGGTCGATGGCCACGGGGTCACCAGCGCCCGGGAGGTGTCCGAGGCCATGGCCGGGTTATCCGGCAACAGCCTTTCGCTGACCGTGATGACCGCCGGGGGCAAGCATCGTGTGGTTCTCGAGGGTGCCTCGCGTTGCAGTTACCCGGTCGACCTCAGCCTGTCGGACGCGATAAATGCGTTCGCTGATGGACGACGAATCGGGATAACCACCGGGATGATGCGGTTCGTAGAGAGCGACGACGAGCTGGCCTTGGTGGTCGGGCATGAGTTGGCCCACAATGTTTCCTCCCACATCGATAAGCAGCAGGCCAACACCCTCACCGGCATTTTGTTGGGTGCTCTCGTCGATGCCGGCGCGGCGGCTGCCGGCGTCGATACCGGTGGTGTCGGCCGTGAGTTGGGTGGCCGCATGGGACAGGGAGTCTACTCGAAGGACTTCGAGTCCGAGGCCGACTATCTCGGCTGCTACTTCTCGGCCCGTGCCGGATATGACATCGCGCCGGCTACGCTCATGTGGCGGCGCATGGCGGCCGAACATCCCTCGTCGATAAGCGGCGGCGGCTTTCTTGCCAGCCACCCGGCCACTTCCGAGCGCGCGGTGGCATTGGAACGTACGGTGGAGGAGATTCGGCTCAAGCAGCGGCGCGGTG
>JAYGCK010000062.1:0-15546 GCA_046583395.1 Deltaproteobacteria bacterium | reverse complement strand
GTCGCCACGGGCGGCCGCTTCGCCCCCGACCCGCCTCAGGTATTCCTCTTCCAGGCTGCTGTCACGGGTCAGGTCGGCCACCGTGGACTCGAGCGTGACCCGGCCCTCGTTGATGATTACGACCTTTTCGCAGATCTGGGCTACCTCCGGCAGGATGTGGGTCGACAGCACGACCGTGCGCTGTTGGGCAATCTCGCGGATGAGGTCGCGTATCTGATGAATCTGAGCGGGGTCGAGTCCGATGGTGGGTTCGTCGAGCACCAGGACCGAGGGCTGGTGAATTAGCGCTTGAGCCAGGCCGACCCGCTGGCGATAGCCCTTCGATAGATGTCCGCACAGTCTGTGGGCAACCTTACCCAACCCGCAGGACTCGATTTCACGGTCACGCGCGTCACTAATCTCACCACGGGGAAGCCCCTTTAGCGCGGCCACATGGTCGAGATAACTGACGACCCGCATTTCGTTATAGAGGGGGGGGTGCTCGGGTAGATAACCGACCCGGCGGCGTACCTCGAAGGAGTCCTCGAAGATGTCGTACCCGTCCACGGTCACTGTGCCGGCGGTGGCCGGCATATATCCGGTCACCACCCGCATCGTGGTCGTCTTGCCGGCGCCGTTGGGACCCAAGAACCCGCAGGCCTGGCCGGGCTCGACAGTGAAAGAGATATCATCGACTGCCGTAAAGCTGCCGTAGGTCTTGGTGAGCTGTTTTACCTCGATCATGTCTGGAGGGGCCCCTGGCCGGTCCGGATGGTCTGCCTATCTAGGCGTGAACCGGGGGGCTGTCAATTTGGTGCCGTGCGCTCGGAATGTCCGACCGGCTTGCATTTCGGACGGTCTTCGATGAGCCTCCGATGATGGCCCGCCGTAAGCGCGCCAGCGCACAACAACCGGCCACAACAGGTGGTCGGGCCTACCTTCTCGACATCAGTTACTTCATCTTCCGCGCCTACCACGCGCTTCCCGAGATGAGGACGTCGGCGGGCCTGCCGACCAACGCCGTGCGCGGGGTCGCCAGCATGCTCGAGGCGATTATACGTGAGGACAGCCCAGAGTATCTCGTGGCCGTGTTTGACCCGGTCGGCGGCAGTTTCCGCGACCAGGTCTTCCCCGACTACAAGGCCAACCGTGGCGAACCCGACGAGGACATCAAGGTGCAGTTTCCGCTGGTCGAACGTTTGGTCGATGCCATGGCCATCCCGCGCGCGGTGGCCAAGGGCTACGAGGCCGACGATGTCATCGCGACGCTGGCGCGTCGTTTTGCCGAGGCCGGTCACGAAGTGACTATCGTAAGCGGCGATAAGGACCTCATGCAGTGCGTCGATGAGCGGGTCGTGATGTTCGACCCGATGCGCAAGAAGCATTTCGGTCCGGCCGAGGTGGAGGAACGCTTCGGGGTGGGGCCGCAAGCCGTGGCCGACGTTCTCGGCATCATGGGTGACTCATCCGACAATTTGCCCGGCGTAAGGGGGGTGGGGGCAAAGGGTGCTTCGGCATTGATGGCGCACTTTGGTTCGGTCGAAGCCATGCTCGAACGAAGCGCCGAGATAGAGGAACTCGATGTGCGCGGGGCCAAGAGCCTGCGCCGCAAGATTGAAGAGGGCCGTGAGGACGCGGTCAAGTTCAAGGACCTTGCCACCGTCCGCAATGAGGTCGCCCTCGACCTCGAACTCGAAGACCTTCGGCTTGGGCGGCCCGAGGAAAGCGATCTGGTCGCTTTCTTTGAGGAACTAGAGATGAAGGCGCTGGCCACGCGCGTAGGCCGTCCGGCCGCCGAGGCCGTCCGGGACGACGAGGTTCCACCGCAAGGTGCCGAAGAGGCCAAGCCCAAGAAGAAGCGCGCCCGTAAAAAGGACGCTGCGCTAGGCGCGTTTGCCGGCAAGACCGTCCATCTGGCCCTCGGGCGAGACGAGTTCGACCGCGCCTTGCTGGCCTTAAAGGCCGGCAAGGACCAGGCCCTGTTCGTCGACGAGGAGGTCGGCCCGGCCATTGCCGCGCTAGGAGCCTCGGGCGCGTCGCTGTGTGGTTCGGGAATAAAGGACCTCTGCCGTGAGTACCTGGTCGAGCCCGGCCCCGAAGGCTTCGACCTCGGACTGGCCTCCTATCTGGTCGACGCTTCGGGCGGGGGCCATGACGCCGATGACCTAGCCCGTCGCTTTCTCGGTGAGAATCCGCCGGCTGGAGATACAGAGGAACAGACGGTCTGGCGTGCCGAGGCCGCCGGGCGCTTGGCCGATGTGCTCGGTCCAGAGCTGGCAGCCCGCGGCCAGGACGCGCTCTACTCGGGCATGGAACTGCCGCTCTTGTCGGTGCTGGCCGACATCGAGCGGCGCGGCATCTTGTTGGACGGCGCCATGCTCGAACGGCTCGGGCGGGATTTTGCCCGTCGCATGGGCCGGCTGGTCAAACGCATCTACAAAGAGGCCGGCGAAGAGTTCAACGTTCTCTCACCCCAGCAACTGAGGGTCATATTGTTCGACAAGCTCGAGCTTCCCACCAAGGGGCTAAAGCGGACCAAGACCGGGGTGTCTACCGATAGCGACAGCCTGGAGGCGCTAAGGGAGGAGCACGCCCTTCCCGGCCTCATCCTTGAGTACCGTGGCCTGGCCAAACTAAAGTCCACCTATCTCGATCAACTGCCGGCGATGGTCGATGAGGACAGCCGCATTCACACCCGGCTCAACCAGACCGCGACCGCAACGGGGCGTCTGAGTTCCAGTGCCCCCAATCTTCAGAACATTCCTATCCGCACCGAGGATGGTGCGCGCATACGCGAGGCCTTCATCGCGCCCAAGGGGAAGGTCCTGGTTTCGGCCGATTACAATCAAATTGAACTGCGAGTGCTTGCGCACCTGTCCGGCGACAAGGCCCTTGCCGAGGCCTTTGCTGGTGACGTCGATGTTCACCGGACAACGGCCGCCGAACTGTTCGACATCGATGTCGCCGATGTCAGCGATCCGCAACGGCGCGAGGCCAAGCTGGTCAACTACGGACTCATATACGGCATGGGGCCGGTGCGTCTGTCGCGCGAACTGGGCATAGACCGTTCGCAGGCCACGGCCTACATCGAACGTTATTTCGAGCGTTATTCCGAGGTCCGGAGCTTTTACGACCGCATGCTCGAGCAGGCTCGTGAGCTGGGCTATGTCAGCACCATAGACGGGCGGCGCCGTTACCTGCCCGATATCCACTCCGACCACGGCGGCCGCCGCCAGGCGGCCGAGCGGGTGGCCACCAACACGCCCATCCAGGGTTCGGCGGCCGATATAATAAAAATAGCGATGGTCCGCCTGGCCGGGCGTCTCAAGGATGAAGGCCTGGAGGCGGCCATGGTCTTGCAGGTGCACGACGAACTTTTGCTCGAATGCCCGAAAAGAGAGCTTAAACAGGTAGTTAGCCTGGTAGAGGAGCTAATGGCCGGGGCCGCCAGCCTGTCCGTGCCGCTACTGGTCGATGTCGGTCATGGCGCCAATTGGGCTCTGGCCCATTAGGGGCGAAAAACACGGGAAAAAGCCTTGAATACGCGCTATAAAGGTCCGTCTATCGTCATTGGCATGGAGCATAGTGCGTGGAAACCAGCGATGCGGAGCTTGTCGGCCTTGCGAGGTCGGGAGACCGGGACGCCCTTGGGGCGCTCACGGAACGGTACCAAGGGCGTCTTTTACGCGTCCTCGTTGGTATGGTGCGCAATCCTGAGGATGCCAAAGACATTGCACAGGACGCTTTTGTCCGCGCTTTCAACAACCTTCAGGGGTTCAAAGGGCAGTCGTCCTTCTATACCTGGCTCTACCGAATCGCCGTCAATCTGGTCATCGATCAGCAACGGCGGGAGGGACGCAGGCGAAATTCTGAGTTCGACGAGACCGTTGCTACGGACTCGCCGTATGTGGTCGATGCAACCGGCCGTGATCCCTTCGCAAAGGTACGGGACGCCGAGCTGGTACGTAAGGTCAAGGACGCGATCGACGAGTTGACGCCCGATCACCGGGCCGTAATACTCCTGCGCGAAGTGGACGGTTTGTCCTACAAAGAAATAAGCGATGTGGTCGGGTGTTCGATGGGCACGGTGATGAGCCGTTTGCATTACGCTCGTAAGAAGCTGCACGAGCGTCTCGGTCGCACGCTATAACCGAGGTCCAGGTAATGTCAGTGGATTGCAAAACGCTTGACGAGAAGCTCGACCATTACCTGGATGGCGAGCTGGACCAGTCCCTTATCGACGACATCCGCATTCATGCGGCCTCCTGTTCGAGTTGCGAACAGACCATAACGGCCTTTCAACAGACCAGAGCAATGATATCGACGGCCGTGGCAGACCTTGCCACGGCCGTCGACGTTTCCGGCTTCTTCGAAGAGGTCGAGAGCCGCATGGCTGCCGAGCAGGTCCGCAGTTGGCGCGTGCGCGCCACGGGCTTTATGCGCGCGGCCGGCCGTGAGATTGCCGGCACGTTCGGCACTCCGGCCCGTGCGGCGGTGTGGAGCGGCGCGGTGGCCGCTGTCGCGGTGGCTTTGTTCCTGGCAATGACCGGGACCGAGCCAGAGCGAGAGCGGCTGGCCGCCACTAGCAGTCCCGTTCGCGTGGACAACCTGGAGGCCGGCCGTGGTTATTCGGTGGCTACCTGGAGCCACCCGCGTACCGGTACCCGCGTGTTCTGGGCCCGCCCCAGCGACGGATTCTCCGTGGCTACGGCCAGCCATGCGGTGGGGGCAAGGTAAGGGCGATGCGTGCCAGAGCTTATACCGGTGCCGTGCTTTGGGTAGCTTTTCTGGCCCCGCTCGTCGTTTTCCCGCCGGCGGTCCATGCCGAGCCGCGCATTACGGTTGAGATAGTGACGGTCATCGCCAGCAAGGGGGAGCGTGGGTTCGGACCCGGCCTTGCCAACTACAAACGGGAATTTAGAAGTTTGCCTTTCAATCGTTACGAGCTGGTAAAGGCCGAGTCCCGTGAGTTGGGAACCGGCGACGAGGCCAAGATAAGTCTTCCCGGCAACGCCTATCTTCAGATAACCATGACCGGTACCACGGGGGCCCACTCGGGCATGCACGTGCTGATGAACCATAAGAACCGGCCCATCTTCAACACCAATATCCGACTCGACAATGAATCGGGTGTGGTCTTTGGCGGTCCCAAGGTCGAGCGCGGTACCGTCATCGTGAACATCCGTGCCGTCAAGCGCGTCGCCACCGCGGCCGCTCCCGGCCCCGAACCCTCGGCCATCCAACCGGCCGCAGCCGAGCGCTAAGATCTACCGGTGGCCGACTCTCCCTATCAGGATATCTTCGAGCAGCTCCGTGACCAGATGGAGGGGCTCTTCTCCCAGTTCGACGGAGGCGAGGGGCTATCGAACACCCTGGCGCTTTTCGAGCCGGTCGGCGATTACGCCGAGGCCCTGGGTTTCAAGCCCCTGGTCGCGGCAGCGGGGCTGACGGGCGTTGCGTTGCTCTCGGGCGTGGTCCTGGCCGCTCTGGTCACGGCCATGATTGCTCTAGCCGCCGTCTACTTCCTGCTGACCGAGGTCTTCGGTTTCGAGCTTTCGCTGACGCTTTAGGCCGACTAGGCCTGCATCGACTCGATAAGCACCTTTGCGACCTCTTCACGGGTGAACTCGGCCGGCGGGGTCTGGCCTGCGGCCAGCATCTCGCGGACCTTGGTGCCCGACAGGAACACGTGTGATTCCTTGTCGTGCGGACAGGTCTTGGCCGAGGCCATGCCCTGGCAGCTGGTGCAGAAGAAGGTGTGCTCGTAGTTGACCGTCTGTATGCCGATTTCGCCCGGCGAGAACTCATTGAAAATCAACTGTGCGTCATAGGTGCCGTAGTAGTCGCCCACACCGGCGTGGTCGCGGCCGACTATGAAATGCGTGCAGCCGTAGTTCTGCCGCATGAGGGCATGGTAGATGGCCTCGCGCGGGCCGGCATAGTGCATGTTGGCCGGTAGCACCGAAAGCAGCGTACGGTCGGCCGGATAATAGCCCTCGAGCAGCACGTTGTAACAACGCATGCGGACATCGGCCGGGATGTCGTCGCCCTTGGTCTCGCCGACCAGGGGGTGAAGCAGTAGACCGTCGACCATTTCGAGTGCGCACTTCTGGAGATATTCGTGGGCGCGGTGGACGGGGTTGCGGGTCTGGAAGGCCACGATGGTCTTCCAGCCGCGCTCGCGAAAGGCCGCTCGTGTGGCCGTAGGGCTCAGCCGGTGCTCCTCGAAGGGTAGGCCGGCCGGGTGGCGAAGCATCGTGATATCGCCCGCCAAGTAGACCTCTCCGCCCTTGTAGACCGCCGCCACGCCGGGGTGTGATTCGTCGTCGGTGCCGTAGACTTTTGCGGCCTCTACGGCCTTGTCGGGGCGGTACTGGCCGGCCAGATGAAGGATGGCCAGCAGGGTGCCGTCCTCGTCACGCAGCGCCACATCGTCGCTGAGTCCCTTGGCCTCGTCCTCTGTGACCTGCAGCGTTACCGGGATGGGCCATGCCGCGCCGGCGCTGGTGTGCATGTCGCTGACCACCGAATTGTAGTCGGCCTCGCCCATGAAGCCCGTTACTGGGCTAAGCCCCCCGATGGCAATCATTTCGAGATTGGCCCGCTTGCGCGCGTCCATGGTGAGCGAGCTAAGCCCGTCGGCACGGCCGTCCCATGCCTCGCGGTCGGCCTCAGAGGCCATGCGGTCTACGAGGGTTCCCCCATGGGGGGCGATTGCATCTTGCGGCATCAGACGGTCCTCCTGTGTAACCGGGCGGTGGGCCGAGAACCGGGGAGATTAACCGAGTAGGGCCGCAGAGCTAAACGGTGCCCAGCAGGCGTTCGAGCCAGGGCCAGTAAAAGGTCGTCATCGCATTGAAGACCAGCCAGGACAGGAGCCCCATCACCATGCCCGGCACGATGAGGTCGCGCAGCCTCAGATAACCGCTCGAATAGGCAATGGCATTGGCCGGTGTGCCGATGGGGAAGGCAAAGGCAAGGCCTGCCGGTACGGCCACCACCGGGGCTACCAGCGCAACGGCCATGCCTATCTCGTGGGCCATTCCGATGGCGATGGGCATCATCAGGGCGGTTACGGCCGAGTTGCTCATGGCCTCGGTCAGCAGCCAGCTAAACAGCGAGATCGAGGCTATGGCCGTGGCCTGGCTGTCGGCCCAAAGTCCGAGGCTGCGTTCGGCAAGCCACAGCGCCGCTCCCGACTCGCCCAGTGCCGAGCCCAAGCATATGGCCCCGCCGTACATCAGGATTATGCCCCAATTGACGTATGCCTCGACGTCGCGCCAGGCCACCAGGCGCATGGCAAACAGCACGACGACGGCGGCAATGGCGATATTGGCCAGCCCCAGCTCGTGGCCGACGCTTATCCATGCCCCCACCGTTATGAGCATGACCAGGCCTATCATCTTCTCTTCGTAGCTTACCCGGCCAAGTTCGCGGACCTTCTCGTCGAGGGCGGCCTCGGCCTCGGCCACGCTGTCGATATCGACGGGGAACCAGCGGGTGATGACGAAGTAACCCACGGCCAGCATGACCAGTACGGTGGGAAGGGCGTGCAGCGACCAGCTGAGAAACGTGAAGGAAGGTGCCCCGTGGGTGGCCTCATCCAGGATGGCCAGGGCAAGGGGCGCGCGTCCGCCGCCCAGCAGGGTGGCTACCCCGCCAATGGTCGAGCCCCAGGCCATGGCCAGGAACAGGGCCTTGCCGTAGTTCGAGCGGAAAGGCCTGAGCCCGAGCACCGCGACTATCTCGGCCACGATGGGGAAGTTCATTGCGGCCACGGCGTGCTCGGACATCCAGAAGGCCATGAAGGCGTTCATCAGGAATATCGAGAGCAAAAGCTTTCGTGGGCTGCCGCCGAAACGGCGCAAGCAGACCAGGCTCATGCGGGTCGAAAGACCCGACTTCATCAGGCAGGCCGCAAGTATGAAGGCCCCCAGAATAAAGAAGACCGCCGAATTGCCGAAGTAGGAGTAGGCCTGACGGGCCGGCATCACGCCGGCCATCGGGATGAGCGCGATGGCCAGCAGGCTGGTAATCATCAGCGGCAGGACGTTTAGGACCCAGAAGATGACGCAAAGCGCGAACACGGCAAGGGCCTGCTGGGCTGCAGGCTCGAGCCCGGCCGGGGCGGGCATCTGGCTGATGACGAAATAGACGGCGATGCCCGCGCCCATGCGCAGCAGCCGCCCGCTGCGGCCGACCAGAATCAGCCACAGGGGCCGGGTGTCGACTACAACATCCACCGGTCTAGAGTTTTGATGAGTCGAAAGACTCGCTTACCCGTTTCACCCTCAACCTCCGCCTCAGCTTGGAAAGGCCGCGCACCGTGCGCCCGCCCAGCTTGGAGCGGTAAAAGCTGCTTACCGCCACATCAAATTTAGCATCCTGACCGGCAAAGAAGCGAGCCTCGATGGGGGTAATGGCATAGCCGAGGTCACGCATGAGCTGCACGTTTATCTTGGCGTCACGCACGGCGCTGTAGAGATGGGCGTAAAGCGGGGCCACGTCCTCGGGGCGGGGCAGGGGGTATTGGCTTAGCTCGGTTTCGTCCAGGGGCCGGAAGAGCGACAGTATCGGCAGCACTCCCATGGCCGTTAGCTTGTCGATTCCGGCCCGGGTCGATTCGGCCGGCTCCAGTCCCACGATGAGGTCGCTCCATACCGTTCCGCTCGGAAATATCTTGGCCGCATAGGCCAGGGCCTCGTAGTAGCGGTCGCGCCCGATGAGATTGGCCCGGCCCTGACAGATTTCGGCCAGGATGTCGGGGTCGTGTATCTCGACGGCGTAACTTAGCGCGTCGACTCCGGCCGCATAGGTTCGGTCTATCCATTTGTTATCGGCAGGGGGGTGAATCTCGAGGGCGACTATTGTGTCGAACTCACGCTTTACCGCGTCGATGTACGGTTCGATGAAGCTGAACCCACCGTCGTTAGCGTCGAAGTATCCGGTGTTGAAGTAGACGAACTCGGCCGCCCCCTCTTCGAAGGCGGCTCGGATGACCTCGGTTATTTCATCTACAGCACGTAGCTCGGCCGGCGCCGCTACGGCCCCGGCGGTGTCCGGTGCGGGTTCATCATTGGCCAGGGTGCAGAACTTGCAGGCCAGACCCTGCATGGCAAAGCCGCAGGTCGAGGCCGGGTCTATCGAGATGTAGCCGGCATGGACGGTTCCTATTTGCCACATCGGGGTGCCCGAATTGGTCTTTTCTCCGTAAAACAGTGGTGCAGCGACAAGCTCTACGGCAACCGGTTCGGCATCGCCGCTGCGCACGACGAAACGGTCGTTGATGACGTCGAGCAGGTAAGGGGACCGTTTGGCGGCCTCGGTCGTCACCGGGCAACGGGCCAGCACGTCACCTGGAAGTATGAGTTCGAGTTCGCGGCTGCCGTAGTCGCGGGCGGCCATGGGACGGCCCTCCAGCGTGGCGGCCTCGATCTCGTCGGAAAGGCGAAGACCGTGGATGGCTAGTCCCAGCTTTAGGTGGGCCGGGCTGTCCGAGGCCCTGGCTGTGGCCGGGTCAGCCAAGACCTACTTCCTGGTTTGTCTGCGCGCCTTCCCAGTCCAGCAAGACGGCCAGCGTGCGTGCGGCGGCCTCACACCCGGCCGCATAGAGGCGTGCCTCTGCGGCCGGCCCCTTCGGGGAATCGGCCGCGGAGGCGGGCAGGCCGGGCAGCGCTTGGGAGGCTGCGGCGTAGCCTGCCACCAGGCGGCCGGCGTCGAGGTAGCACCAGATACGCGGCAGCCCGCCAGACCGTTCACTGCCGGCCCAAGCTTCGGCCCCGGCCACGACCGCGCAGTCGCAGCCGTCCGGTGTCGCGGTGCCGGCCAATGTCGTGACACCGGAGGCCTCGAGGTATTGCCGGGCCGCTTGCGCGGCGGTTCCGTTGCCGACCACCAACACGCGGGCGGCCAGCAGGCGTTCCTGACCCTCGATGCCGACCTGCGGAATGACAATCTGCCGGGCGTAACGTTCTATATCGGCTTCGGACAACGTCATGACGGTCTACTCGATGACGTTCTTCTCTATGGGCTCGACCTTTATGCCCTGTTGGGCAATCCAGGCCACCGCACGTCCGATTTCGTCTTGCTCGCCCTCGAACTCGAGTCCCAAAAGCCCGATATGATCGGAGACCGAAGCACTGCGGATGTTGGTCACCACTTCGAACTTATGTCCGACCTGGTAGATTAACGGTTCCTTTATCTTCTCCTGACTGTAGGTCAGGTAGAACCTTTGTATTGCCATCTTTCGTTCCTCCCTCTTCTTTATTTCCGCCCGGCCGGCCAGAGCCGTGCTGTGGTCGATAGATAGCGGCCGCCGAGGTCGGGAAAGATCATGACAACGGTGCCGGTGTCCAGGCGGCGGGCGACCTCTAGCCCACCGCACATTGCCGCGCCGCTCGACTGTCCGACCAACAGGGCTTCCTCGTCGCCGAGGCGGTAGACCATATCGTAGGCACAGTCGGTCGAGATGCCGAGCTTCTCGTCGAGCCTCTCCTCGTGGAAGATGCCCGGGACGATGGAGCTGGCCATGTGCTTTAGGCCTTCGATGCCGTGGAATGCGTCGTCTGGCTCCACCGCGATGACCTCGACCGCGGGGCTCTGTTCCTTGAGATAGCGGCCGGTGCCCATCACGGTTCCGCCGGTGCCGATGCTGGCTATGAAGTGTGTCACCGCCCCTCCGGTCTGGTCCCAGACTTCGGGTCCGGTACTGAGGTAGTGGGCCTCTGCGTTGGCCTCGTTGAAGTACTGGTCGGGCTTGAAGTAGGTCCCGGGGTCTTTCTCGTAAATCTCCTTGGCCAGCATCATGGCGCCGTCAGAGCCTTCGAGCCCGCTCGAATACACCGCCTCGGCGCCGTAGGCGGCGATAAGGCGTTTACGCTCGTCGGAGACGTTGTCGGGCATGACGAGCTTTACCCGGTGACCGAGCGCGGCACCGAGCATGGCAAGGGCGATGCCGGTATTGCCCGAGGTCGAATCCAGAATAATCTTGCCGGATGACAGGGCGCCGGTCTTGAGGCCTCGGCGAAGCATGTTCCAGGCCGCCCGGTCCTTGACCGAACCGCCCGGGTTGAACCCCTCTATCTTGGCCAGCAAACGCACTCCCGGGGCCAGTCCGTCACGGATGTGACGAATCTCGACCATGGGGGTGTTGCCAATCAGCCGCGCGACGGCTGGTGTGCCTTGTTCGGGCATTGATAGCGCGGCCTTCGCCACCGGACCTTCGTTTAACCTTCGTTGAAGCGGCGCTCGACCCTTCCGCGGGTCTAGCCGCCGGCGATAGCGGGTACTATCGACACCTCGTCGCCCTCGCTCAGGGCTGAGTCGAGGTTGTCGAGGAAACGGATGTCGTCGCCGTTGATGTAGAGATTGACGAAACGCCGGACCGAGCCGTCGGCCTCGCACAGGCGTTCCTTGAGACCGGGGTGCTGCTTCTCGAGGTCCTCGATCAGCTCGGAGACCGAGCTTCCGCCGGCCTCAACGGTGTCGCTTCCCCCGGTGAGCTTCCTCAGCGGGGTGGGGATTCTTACGGATACGGGCATCTGCTCTTACCTCCTTGATTGTTGTAGTCTCGCGCAGGCGCCGGGAGCGCTCAAGCCCTGCGAGTCAGAGAACTTCCTTCTTGGCCTCGTCGGCGCCGAGGTCCTCGTAGAGTGCGTCGAACTCGGACAGTTGGGCCCCGATTAGCTGCGGTTTGGGCACCGCGTCGGTGACGGCCTCGAGTGTCTTGTAGCCGTTGCCGGTTATGCTGACGACGATAGATTCGTCACGCGGGATACGGCCGCTATCGATGAGCTTCTTGGTGGCGGCCAGGGTCGTGCCACCGGCGGGTTCGGTGAATATACCCTCGGTCTCGGCCAGCAGCTTGATGGCCGAGACGATTTCGGGGTCGCTGGCGGCCGCGCCCCAGCCGCCCGACTCGCGTACGGCGCGCAAGACATAGTAGCCATCGGCCGGATTCCCGATAGCTATCGATTTGGCGATGGTGTCGGGCTTGACCGGCTCGATGATGTCACCGCCGCCCTCGAGGGTGTTGACCACCGGACTGCAGCCGGCGGCCTGGGCAGTATAGATGCTGAAACGTTCGCTCTCGTCGACCAGCCCGACGGTCTGTAGTTCCTCAAAGGCTTTGGCCACCTTGGGTAGTATGGTGCCGCCGGCCGTGGGCACCACGATATGCTTGGGTAACTTCCAGCCGAGCTGTTCGGCCACCTCGAACCCGTAGGTCTTGGCGCCTTCGGTGTAAAAGGGCCTCAGATTGATGTTGACGAAGGCCCAGCGGTACTTGTCGGCAATCTCCGTACACAGCCGGTTCACGTCGTCGTAGTTGCCGGTGATAGCGACCGGAGTGGGGTTGTAGATGGCCGACCCGATGACCTTGCCGGTCTCCAGCCCGTCGGGAATGAAGATGAAGCAGCGCAGTCCCGCACGCGCGGCATGCGCCGAGACGGAGTTGGCAAGGTTGCCTGTGGACGCACAGGAGACCGTGTCGAAGCCGAACTCGATGGCCTTGCTGATGGCAATCGACACCACCCGGTCCTTGTATGAGAAGGTCGGGTGGTTGACCGAATCGTCCTTGACCCAAAGCTCTTCCACGCCCAGGGCCTCGGCCAGACGGTCGGCGCGAACCAGCGGGGTGTAGCCCGAGTGGAGACCGATGGCGGGCTCACCCTCGATGGGGAGCAGTTCCTGGTAACGCCAAAGGTTGCGAGGGCGCGACTCGATGGTCTCGCGGCTGACGGCCTTGGCGATGGCCCCGTAGTCGTATCCGACCTCGAGCGGGCCGAAGCAGAACTCACAGACATGCTCGGGGCCGATATCGTAGTCTTGGCCGCACTCGCGGCACTTAAGTCCGGTTACGAATGACATGTTGCTTGTTCTCCGGTCGCCGGGGACCGTTTTTGGGCAGGGTCGCAGATGCAGCCGGCGACAGGCTCGATGTCGAAGTGGCGCCAGCGCCGCGGGCCCAGTTCGTAACTGAGCATGCGTCCGGGACGGAAAGACGGGTCGCCGGTGAGGAATCCGACCGCGGCCAGAGCTTCGAGCGAGCCCAACAGCCCGGCCACCGGGGCCAGTATCCCGAGGTCGGCGCAGTTGGCATTAGTGCCGCTATCCGGCCCGTCCGGTTCGTCCAGGCTGCCGAACGCGCACTCTAGACAGGCCGAACGCCCGGGGACCACCGCCAAGACCTGGCCGCGGTCTTGGACCACGCCGGCATGGCAGTAGGGGGTGGCGGTGGCCAGTGCCGTGCGGTTAATCAGCCACTTGGCCGCAGGGTCGTCGGTGGCATCGATTACGAGGTCGGCCATGCCGAACAGTTCGGCGGCGTTAGCGCCGTCCAGCCTGGTCTCTAGGGTCGTGCAATCGGCGGCCAGCCGCCGGGCGGCCGAACCTACCTTGGGCTGGCCGATGTCCCCGTCGTCGAAGAGGGTCTGGCGCTGAAGGTTGGAAAGCTCGACCCGGTCGTCATCGACCAGCACCAGGCGGGCCAGCCCGGCGCGGTCGAGCACCGTGGCCGCTGCCGACCCGAGCGCACCCAGCCCGACCACAAGGACGGTGGCCTGGAGACCCGAACTGTCTGCTCCTTGATACAAAAAACCTCTTCCGAGACAGGCAAGGAAGAGGCACCGCAGGCGGTTCCTTCCCTTATCTCCCGCCGCCAATTTGGGACGACGCTAGGATTTAGCACCTGCCCCCGCTTTCGCGGGCCGGTTGCTGTGGCTTCGCAGGGCCCAGTCCCTCAGCCACTCTCAATAAGGCCGGGCGAGGCTACCCAATCGGGGGGCTGTAGTCAACGAAGCTTCAAAAGCCGGTCTGCTCCGGATAACAAACTGGCGCCGTGACCGCCGAACGTATCGAACTCGAGGGGGCCGTCAACTTTCGCGACCTCGGTGGCTACGCCACCACGGGCGGTGGCCGGGTTCGCCATGGCCGTGTCTTTCGCAGCGACGGCCTCCACCGGCTGGTCGCCTCGGATGTCACCAAGCTAGAAGCGCTGGGGATAGGCCGCGTGTTCGATCTCAGGAGCCCGCTCGAGATCAGCTCGGACGGGGTGGGACCGTTTGCCGCGGGGGCGGGGCGTCATGTCCATGTGCCGCTTCTCGAGCTTTCCCTCAACGTCTACGATGGGCAGATAGACTGGCAGAACGTCGACCTCAACGAACGCTATGTCGAGATGCTCAAGGTAGGTGGTCGCGCCATCACCACCATCTTCGGCCAGGCCGCCGAGTCGTCGGGTCCGCCGATAGTCTTTCACTGCACTGGCGGTAAGGACCGGGCCGGTGTGGTAAGCGCCGTTCTGTTGCGCGTCCTCGGTGTGGCCGACGACGATGTGGTGGCCGATTACGCCGTGTCCGAGAGTTACCTGGGCGGTTTCCTCGAGCAGTATCGCGACGCGATGATGGAGGCCGGTATGGACCCGGCGCTAATCGAGTACGTGACCTCGAGCCCACCAGAGCGTATGCGCCATGCCCTCGGCGAACTCGACCGTATCTGGGGTTCTACCGAGGAATATCTGGCCGCTATCGGCCTAGAGGGCAGGACCCTCGATGCGCTTCGTGCCGCGCTCGTAGAGCCCGTCTAGCCTGGCGGCGCCGCGCTCTCAGTCGCGGGTCTGGTTAATCAGGGAAGCCGCGTGCCGGGCGGTATCGGTGTCGGTGTACTGTTCGACGATATAGCGAAGCCGGGCCTGGGCGGCCTCGGGTTGGTCGCTATCGAGGTAGAACTCGCCGATGCGAAGTTCGTGACGGGCCAGACGTTCCTTGCACTCGCTTATGCGGTAAGCGGCCAGGCGGGCGTACAGCGAACGAGAGTGCCGGCGGGCCAGGCGCTCGAACTGACGCAGCGCTCGCTCGACTGCGCTCGGGTCGCGCTCGGCCATCAGTGCGCGGTCGAGATGACACATGCCGGTGGTGTACTCGACGAAGGGCAACTCGCGGCTGGTCGGATACAAGCGTTCGAAGTCGTTGAAGGCGACCAGCGCCTTGTCGTAGTCGCGATTGAGGTAATGAGCATGCGCTATCCGCAGGCTTGCGCGTTCGCTCTGGCCCGAGAACGGATGTTCGTCGAGCAGCTTGCGGTACTGCTCGACGGCCACGGGAAAGTTGCGGTCCTCGAAATGGAAGTTGGCTGCGGCCAGCAGGTCGGGCTCGGCCAGCGGTTGGGGCGCCGAACAGGACAGCGTCCAGAGCGCTACCAGCATGACGGTCGCAGCGGCCAGGGGCTGCGTGGGTAGTGACGGGTGTCTCATGTGCGAGTCCGGACCTTATCTACGACCAGGTCTCCGGTCCATTGCGCCAGTACCGGCCGGGCTAGGTGCGCTCCAGACTGCCCCACAGCCCGCAGCCCGGACACCTCGGCACCCAGTCCTCGGCGATACGTCTGCAACCGCTGCAACGCGGAAGCTCGATGACTGGTCTGGTCCCGTTTTCGGTATCGGGCTGTAGGTTACCCGCGGTGGCCAGCGCTCGTTCGAGGGTGGCCGCAAGCGCTGGCTTGCCCGTGGTCTGAGCGCTCATCCGCCGGCCGACGCGCTCGAATCGCTTCGGGTCACGGTCGGACAGGCGTGCC
>JAYGCK010000028.1:0-28931 GCA_046583395.1 Deltaproteobacteria bacterium | reverse complement strand
CCGCCGGTGAGGAACCGGGCCGGGCACCCTTTCGACTTCCCCACACCAACGACAGTTCCTATGGCTCCTTCGTCGTCGACTACCGCTGCGAGGGCACCCTGCACGCCACCCTCGAGAACATGCTCGACGTGCCGCACACCGCATACCTACACCGTGGCCTGTTCCGCTCCGAGCGGCTCAAACCGATTGAAGTAGTGGTGCGTGGCAACTCGACTGTGGTCGAGGCCGAGTACATCGGCGAACCGATGCCGGCGGGCTTAGCCGCGCGCGTGCTCGGGCTCGGCGGAAGGGGCGGCGGCACACTCGAGCATTTCGACCGCTTCATTCTTCCATCCGTCTCTCAGGTCGAGTACCGGATGGGCACGCAAGGCCACCTGGTCGCAACCTCCCTGCTCACGCCCGTCTCTGATTTCCTTACGGTCTTCTCGACCGTCATCAACTACCGTTTGCCGCTGCCGCAGATGCTTACCCGGCTACTGTTCCGTCCGGTCGTAAAACGCATCTTCGCCCAAGATGCCGGGATGGTCGGACGCCAGGCCGACAACGTGCGTGAGTTCGGAGGAGAGCGCTACAGCTCGACCAACGCCGACGTGCTTGGACCGGCGATTTGGAAGCTCTTGGCCGGGGCCGAAGGCTCGGCCGGCCCGCCAGACAGCGGTGACCTCGCCGAACTCACCCGTACCGAACTGTTAGTCTGAGGCGCGTTGGCGCGCACGCGCCCGGGTCTGCACCGAACCGGTCTTCGGGTCGGGCGTGGTACGCGCTTCGACCACACCGGCAAGGGTGAAATAGAAGGTCGTGCCCACGCCCTTCTGCGATTCGCACCAGATACGCCCGTTGTGGCGTTCAATAATCTTGCGAACGTGGGAAAGACCGATGCCTTCCCCGGGCACTGCCGCGCTATGGAAACGGCGAAACGGCATGAATGCCTTCGACACCTCGTCGGGCGTCATCCCGCTGCCGGTGTCGGCAACGGTGAACACGGTGCGCCCGGAACCTTGTTCGGTGCCGATTTCAATCTTGCGTTCCGAACTATCGCCCATGTACTTGACCGCATTGTCGACCAGGTTGCCGAATACCCCTTCTAGCTGGACACGGTCGCCGGTGACCGTCGGCATCTCAACCGTCTTGATGCTTATGCCCTTACGGTCAATCTGGTGCTTCAACGAACGCACCACGCCGGTGACCACCTCGCCTAGGTCAATACGCTCGAAACTGTAGGCTGCGCGTGCCGCGCGCGAGAAATCGAGCAGGCGCTGGACCATGCGGTTGAGCTTCTCGACACTTCGCACGCCATTCTCGATTGGGTCCGAGATACGATCGGCGACACCACCGGCTCCCCCATAGCCCCCATCTTGTAACTCGGCGCGTAGTCCATCGATCTCGTCCAAGGCCAGGTGCATGAAGCCGTACATCGATGTCATCGGTGAACGCAGGTCATGGGACACCACGTGAACCATCTCCTCCATGTCTCGGGTCTGCTGGCTGAGCATCTCGTTCTCGACCTGGAGACGGGTCGCATCGCGTTCTTTGGCCAGGGTAGAACGGTTCTCCATTGCCACGGCCAGTATCTGGGCGGCGGCACCGAGAAGCTTGATGTCCTCCGAGGTCATATCGGGCCCCTCCGGCGTCGGCACGATGAGGAAGCCAAGAGGTTGGGTGTCGCTTACCACGCGGGCCAGGACCAGTTCCTCGGCATCCTCGATAACGAAAGCGCAGCTCTCGGCGACCTTGCCCTGGCCCTTCTTGACGACCATGAAGTCCTCTTTTATCTCTTCGAGAGGAGCTAGCATCGAGGGCTCGAGCCTGATTTCCGAACCGTCGGTATAAGCGGCGTAGGTCGGGTCCTCGGGCATACGGATTACCGCACCTCCGCGCCCCAACTTGGTCGCACGGCTGAGCGTACCCAGAATGTTGTCGGCTGCGGCGGCCGGTTCGGCACCGAGCGCAGAACTGGCGGCCATTCGAAGCAGTGCGTTGGTCTGCCGCCAGAGCTTGGCAGTGGCCTCGGCCATATCGTGCACGGTGGCCTGGTGCTCGAGGACGCGACGAACCGTCTTGGCCAGCAACGCGCACCAACGGTCACGGTCACGCCCGGCCGTACACACCGTGACGACCTCGTCCATGGCGAACCACACCGAACGGCGCACGGCCTCGTCAAAATCGGGAGGCCGCTTGCCGGCCACCACCTCACCCGAAAGGTTCTCGACCCAACAGCCCAGACCGCTACCGGCTGCGGCACGAACGTCGCCGCACGCGCCCTCGATAACGTTCCATTTGATTCGCATCGACATGGGTTGCCCCCGGAATCAGCCCGTCATGATACCACGGGCGGTCAAGTCTGAGACGGCAAAAGGTTCAGGGGCGCCCCCATGTACCGTCACGCAGAACTAGCCGGTTGAGCACCTTCCCGGGCTCGCCGGGCCTTACCACACCCTCATCGTAGTCGGCATCGCCGGGATAAAGGATGGTCACGTCGTCGTCCTCGACGCTAATCTTTGGCCACACCGGGATGACCTCGAGAGTGGCCGCGGCCTCGAGGACCTCGCCTGTGTCACCGTGGAGCGCGAGCCGGTCGAGCGTCACGATGGTCGGCGGTACTAACTCAATCTCCTTTCTTGCATACGATGCCAGCGCGTCGCCAGGCGAGACCCACATCCCGTCGACCGACTCGACCATGTCATGGCGGGCGTCCTGACCTTCGGGCATGGGAGCGACGAAAAAATGGGTGTCGAAGCGTCTCGGCGCGCCTTCGGGAGTTATCCAGTGCGCAAAGTGATGAAGGCAATCGGCCGCCAACGAAAGTTCCTCGCGTATGAGCAGGTCGATGAAGGCGGCCTCGCCGGCAGCCACACGCGGCCGCTCGGCCCTTATCCGGCGTGCCCGCGGGTCGTCGCCATCGAGTGCGATCCAACACCCGTCGGAACGCGCCAGAAGTATGCCGGCCTCTTCGAACAACTCGCGCAGCGCGGCGACCATATAGGCACGCGCCCTTGTTGGATCATCGAGATCGAGAGCGCGGGCGGTCTCTTCGGCATCGAAAGAGGTCAGGACCTGCTCGAAACGTTCGTCGCGGTCGGCCTCGTCAGCCGCGCCGCCCGGAAAAACGTATGCTCCTCCGAGGAACGCCAAGCGCGAATCGCGCTTGACCATGAACACCTCGATACCGGTGGCACCGTCCCTTAGCGCCAAAACAGTAGCGGCGTCGCGTATAGGAACCGACATGTCAGGGCGCCGGGAGGGGCCGGCTCAGTTGGCTGGGGAGGCAGGATTCGAACCTGCAATCCCCTGATCCAGAGTCAGGTGCCTTACCAGTTTGGCCACTCCCCAGTAGCCGACATCATCACAAAAGCCCGCCGGCGAGTCCAGATTACGGCGGACGCGGGGCCCCGCGCTTACCTCTTGGTAAGCTTCTCGCGCCAGGTGATACGTCCGCGGGTCACGTCATAGGGCGATAGCTCGACCTTAACCTGGTCCCCCGGGAGTATGCGGATGTAGTACTTACGCATCTTGCCCGAGATATGAGCAAGTACGGTATGGCCGTTCTCGAGCTCCACCTTGAAAAAGGCGTTCGGGAGATTCTCGACGACCGTTCCGTCTACTTCTATGGCGTCCTTTGCCATCGGCGACAGCGGCCGAGACTATCAGCGGCTCCTTGGCGCAACAAGCAGCTATGGTGCCCGGCCGCCTTGCGTGGGGCTGCGCTCTTGTGCTCGGCGGGCCGTCTCGCTAACCAAGCCACCCATGGCCGGCGAATTAAAGACACACATCGACGGACCGGTCGGTTTTCTCATCATCGACCGTCCCGAGAACCGGGGCGCAATAACGCGCACGATGTGGGAACAGATGCCCGAGCTGCTGGGCCGACTGGCCGGCCACGACGAGGTCCGCGTGGTGGTCATCAGCGGGACCGAGGGCTGCTTCATCGCCGGCGCCGACATAAGCGAGTTCGAGGAACTCCGCTCCGACCCGGACCTGGCCAGGCGTTACGACGCCGGAAGCCGGGCCACCTTGGAAACTCTCGAAAGACTGCCGGTACCGTCCATCGCCGAGATAGGCGGGCCGGCCGTCGGGGGCGGTTGCCTAATCGCCTTCGGCACCGACCTCAGGGTCATGGCCGAGGAGACCCACATGGCCATCCCCGCCGGCAAGCTCGGCCTGGCCTACCCCTACCACGGGCTCGAACGGCTGGTCGCAGTGGCCGGTGAATCGACAGCCCTCGACATGACCCTCACGGGCCGGCCGGTCGGGGCCGCCGAGGCGCTATCCCTTGGGCTGGTCCATCGCACCGCTCCGGCAGCCGGTCTGCGCGAGACCACCCATGAACTGGCCGGCCGAATCGCTGCCGGCGCTCCCCTGGCACTGCGCTACCTGAGACTGGCCACCCGGCGTAGCGGCCGCGGGATACTGGCGCCCGAGGAGATAAGCGAGCTTTCCGCAAACTGCTTTGCCAGCTCGGACTACCGCGAAGGGCTGGCCGCCTTCCGCGAAAAACGCTGCCCGGTCTTCAAGGGCCGCTAGGCCCCCTAATCCCAGGCCGCAAAAGGCCAGTTTTGCGGCCAGGCTTGTCCACCAGCGTACAAAGCTGCGCGCTCCGGACCCGCCCCCTCCAGCGAACCCTCAATAAATACAGCTACTTAGCCATTCCAGGCGTGCGGCACGGCAACTGCTTTGTACCTCCCCAAGACCAATTTGGAGGTATCGCAGATGTCCCTTTTCAAGAAGAACGAGAACCAGGCCAGCAGCAGAAAGCGTGTGGTAGTGACCGGCAAGCGGGTGCGCGGGGCCTGGACCATGGAATCGGCGCTGCCGCCGGGCGAACGCCGCGACCCTTCCGGCCGCAGCTCCGACGGACGCAACAATCGCCGGGTCCGGACCCTTCACTAGACCCGGCCCAGCGGCTACTTGGCCCAGATGGCCAGTTCTCCCCTAACCATCAGGCGGGCCGGCCGGCGCGATGCCGGACGCCTTGCCCGGCTGGTGGCCCAGCTGGCGGCAACCCGCACCAAAGACCCCCCACCTCCCGACAAGGCCCGGCTTGCCCAAGAGCTCGGCCGCAGCGACCGGCTTGTGCTCGTGGCCAGCCGCCGGGGTCAGACCCTCGGACTGGCCGGGCTCCACATCCTGCGTTCGCTGGCCCACAACGGACGGCCTTGGGCCTTGCTCGAAGACCTCATCGTGGCCGAGAACGCGCGCGGGCACAGTGTGGCACTGGCGCTATTGACCGAGACCGAACGGCGCGCCCGGCGTTTGGGTTGCTACAAGATATCGCTGGCCAGCCGCAGTTCGCGACGGGCAGCCCACGTCCTTTACCGCAAGGCGGGGTACGAGCGGTTCGGGCACGGCTTCAGGTTGATGCTCGAAGGCTAGCGGAGCCGTACCGGTTCGAAGAAGTCCATGTAGCCCAGCACCCGATCCAAGTGGATACGGGTCTCACGGTAGGGCGGCGGCCGGTTGCCATAACGGGCCACGGCCGAGGGACCCGCGTTCCAGGCCGCTGCCACCAACTCGGTGCGCCCTTGGTAACGATCATTGTAGGTAGCGGTAAGGTAACAGGCCAGAAGGATGTTGAGGGCCGGGTCGTAAAGATCGTCGGCCTCGAAATCCCCGAAGGCCGACTCGTCGATGTAGAGGTAGTCGTCATCGCCCTTGGCCAGCTTTGCCAGCACCAGGCGGGCGGTCGAGGGCATAATCTGGGTCAGACCCCGGGCGCCCTTTCGTGAGCGGGCATCTGGGTCGCCACGCGACTCGGTCAGAATCAGAGCGCGGATGTAGGTCGGTGAGACCCGTGAGTCCGCCCCGCCGTAGGCCAGCGAGGTGAAGTACCGGATATAGGGTTCGATGGGTTCGAGACGGTCGAGCTCACCGCGCGTGGGCTGCTCAGCCCCACCTTCGGTCTGCACGGCTTCCGACGCGCCGCCAGCAACCACGATGGAAGCAGCAACGAGCAGGGCCGCGAACAGACGCACAAGCGCGGCTTTCGTGGAATAGCGATACATTGTTGGACTGAGCTGGTAGAGCGCGGCGCCAATGGCGCCTCAGGCGCCTGGTGGCGCTTGAAAACCGATTGCCCGGGTTCGCATCTTGCCTGCGTGCTCGACCTCCTCGACGAGGTTGCGGCCTCCACACTTTGGGCACGGAAAGAACCTCTCCCCCTCGTCCTCGTCCGCCAGCAAGATGACCTGCCCAAGCAGGTACCCTTCGTCCGTTTCCTCAAAGGCCAGGAGGCCGTCACATGACCCCGACCTGCACCTGAGTACATGGACCTTGACCCTCTTCTTGGGGGCCGCGGTCTCGGAGTCCATCGCGGGGCTAATATATGCGGTCTTGCGGACACGCAAGCAGACCACAGGTGGCCCGCCCCGGCGGTAATCATTACAATCGCGGCCGTGTCCGAGCCCTTAGACGTACTGTCCGAAGCCTTGGCCGGGACCGACGGCTTTACCGAACTGCGCTATCACGACAAATCCACTCGCACGGTCTCGGTCGAAAAGGCCAAGGTCGAGGCAACCGGCTACCGCCGCCGCGGCGGGGTCGGGGTACGCGTGCTCGAGGGAGGCAGATGGGGCTCGGCCTCGACCAGCCGCCTCGATGTCGAGTCGGTCCGCAAGGCTGCCGACCGGGCGCGCAACGCGGCCCGGGCCAATGCCGGCAAGACCGGCGAGAAGCTGACGGAACTTCCATCAGTGGAACTAGCCCGCGGTGAGTTCGACCAGCCGGGCCTTGAAGAGGCCGCCGGGCGTACGCTGGAGGAACGCATCGTCATGGCCAGCGAACTGGAGGCCAGTATGCGCAAGGCCGGTTCACGGGTCAGCTCGGCCTCCTGTTCCTACAACGAGATTTTCGAGCACAAGGCCATCGTCACCAGCGACGGGGCCCGCGCCGCGTTTCGCCTGGTGCGCCCCGAACTTCGCCTCCAGGCCGTGGCAGAACGCGACGGCCAGCTTTCCTCCGGCTTCGAGTCCGTGGGTGCTACCGGCGGTTGGGACTGTCTGTTTCGCGCTGGTAGCGGCCAGAGCCTTGCCGAGAAGGCCGCGCGCACAGCTATCGACCTGCTATCGGCCCGCCACCCCGAAGGCGGCAAGGCCACGGTCATCCTAGCCCCTTCCATAGTCGGCCTCTTGGTCCACGAGGCCATCGGCCATACCACCGAAGCCGACTTCGTCCAGGCCGGCTCGGTCGCAGCCGGGAAACTCGGCACCCGGGTGGCCAGCGAGTTGGTAACTTTGGTCGATAGCGGAAGCTCCGAGTTCTATCCCGGGGCCGGGGGTACGATTCCGGTCGACGACGAGGGTGTGGTGGCCGGCCGCACGACCATCATCGACGCCGGCATTCTGACCTCTTATCTCCATAACCGGCAGAGCGCGGCCAAGTTCGGCGTAACTCCCACCGGCAACGCGCGCGCGTGGGAATACTCGGATGAACCGTTGATACGTATGCGCAACACCTATTTGGAACCGGGCAGCTCCACCCTCGAAGAAATGATCGCATCCACCGAAGACGGCTACCTGCTCGACGGCCCGCGCAACGGCCAGGCCGACGCCACCGGCGAGTTCATGTTCGCCGTTCAGGAGGCCCGCCGAATCGAGCGCGGCAAGCTCGGTGAACTTGTCCGCGGGGTCACGATAAGCGGCATTGCCTTCGAGGTGATGTCAACGGTGGATGCCGTTTCCGACACCTTCCGTTGGGACCTCGGCTCGGGATACTGCGGCAAGGGTCAGCCAGCCAAGGTCGACGCCGGCGGGCCATACGTTCGCTGCCGCGCGACCATAGGCGGCGTTCAGACCGGCTAGTGGCCGACACCACCCAAACTCGACTGGCCGAGCTCTCCGACAAGCTCCTGGCTGCAGCCTCGGCCGCCGGCGCCGACCAGGCCGAGCTAATGGCGGTGGCCAGCGACAGCGTCGAGACCACCATCGAGAACTCCGAACTTCATTCCAACCAGGCCAACGAGGAGACCGTGGTCGGTCTGCGGGTGTTCAAAGGGGGTTCGCTCGGCTTTGCCACCGCCAACGACGACGGACACGGAGGTCTCGACGAACTGGTCGATGAGGCCCTGGCCCAGGCCCGGGTGATGCCGGCCGACGATAACAATGCCCTGCCCGAACCCGGCCCAGTCACGCCGGTGGCCGGACTTGCCGATGAAGGGCTGGCCGCGTGGGGACTCGAGGACACTAGCCGGGTGGCCTCTGTGCTGCTTGAGCGGGTAGCTTCGGCCGACCAGCGGGTTCGTGTCGATTCCGGCTCGGTCGGCCGTAGCACCTCGACCGTGTTCCTGGCCTCATCGACCGGCATCCGGCTTGCCGAACGGCGCGCGCACGTGTCCGGTTATATGTTCGGCATGGCGGTAGACGGAGACGAGGTCGCCAGCTCCGATTATGACGGGGATGCCAGCCGCGACCACGCCTCGATCGAAGGATTGCTGGCAGATGCTGGCGACCGCTTCGTGGCCAAGTGTACCGGCGGGCTCGGCGCGGGCCGGGGCCACAGCTACCGCGGTGCGGTCATACTGTCGCCGGAAGCGGTCGGCGAGTTCCTCCTACCGGCGCTCGTTCAAGCCATTTCGGCCGACAATGTACGCAAGGGAAAGAGCCCGCTGGCCGGCAAGGTCGGCGAGATAATCGCCTCCCCCGGCATCACCCTGACCGACGACGGTACTGCGGCCGGCGGTTTGGCCTCCTCCGCCTTCGACCGTGAAGGCGTGGCGGTAGGCCGGCGCGAACTGTTAAGCGGCGGCCGGCTAAACGGCTTCTTGTTCAACCATTACGAAGCACGCGCAGCGGGTTGCTCATCGACCGGGAACGGAGCCGGCGCACCTTCGAGCCTGCCTTCGATATCCCCCAACCGGCTCGAGGTTAACGCGGGGCAAGAAGACTATGAACAAATGTGCCGGCCCGGCCAGGAGCAGGTGCTTGTCGGCCGATGGTCGGGAAGCACCAATCCGATAACCGGTGATTTTTCTGGGGTCGTAAAGAACAGTTTTCTGGTCGGCCCGGGCGGGCGCCGTCCGATTACCGAAGTGATGATTGCGGGCAATATCTACACTGCGCTCGAGAACATCTCGGCCGTGTCCAAGCAGCGGCGCCTGCTCGGCGGCACTCGTTTGGTCCCGGCCCTGACCGTGGAGGACCTTTCGGTAACAGCCGGCTAGCGCTCTAGCGCGTCCAGCTTGCTGCGGTTGGCCGAAGAAGGCCGGACCTTGGCAATTTTGGGGCCAGCGTCACTCTTCCACACCGCGCTTGCGTGCGATTCCAAGCGCTCCAGCATGGCGGTGGTCCAGCCGGGCGGTGACGGAGAGGCCAGCAGATCGCTGCTCTCTTCGGGATCGGCCAACAGGTCGTATGCCTCGGCAACCACCCTACCCTTGCTCGTACGGCCCAGGATTACCTTGTGGTCGTCACGCAGGAGCGTGAACCAGGGCGGCGTCCACGAACCGTCGCTACCGCCGGCGGCGCGCAAACGACGCCCCGCGTGGGCCTCCGACAAGCGTTCGGGCACCGTGAAGGGCAGTCCACTGGTCAGCGCCTTGCCGATGGCCGTCCCGGTCATCGACGGGGGAACCTCGAGACCAGCTAACCCGAGGATGGTGGGCGCCAGATCGATGTGCCCTACCGTCCCCCGGTAATGGGAGCCGGGCCTGAGGCCGAGACCGCGCAGCATGAGAGGCACGTGAACTATCTCTTCGTACAGGTGGCTGCCGTGGCGAAGCACTCCGTGCTCGCCGAACTCTTCGCCGTGGGCCGAACTCAACATCAATAGAGTGCGTGTCGGGTCCGCGATTGCATCGAAGCGCGGCAGGAACTCACGCATCGAATCGTCGAAACCACGGATTTCGCGTTCGTAGCGAACCAACGCGCCCTGATCTACCGAACTCGGGCGGTCGAGACGGTCGTCGTCAAAGAGCTTCTGGTGGTCTGGATGGGGAAGATAAGGCCAACCGATGTCATAGCTATGAACGAACGCGAAGCGAGGCTGGCCCTGGTGGCGTTCCAACCACTCGAGCATTCGGCCGAACAAAGCCGTCGAATGCCCCTCGGTGTGCCAAGGGTCTGACTCCGGCTCCTCGTAATAGACATCAAATCCACGACCGAACCCCAACTCGGCGGCAAGCTCGCCGCCCTCGACGAACGCAGCGGTGGCATAACCGGCCGACGACATCGCCTCGGCAAGGGTTATGGCCTCGCGCGAAAGCGCCGCACTTTCAGACACGACCCGGTGAGCCGATGGATACATCGAAACGAAAAGGCTCATGGTGGATGCTCTGGTGTCGGCAGCCTGGGCGATGGCGTGGTCGAAGACCAGCCCTTGGCTGCCGAACAGCCCGTCCACGTAGGGACTGGTCGCCCGTTCGGAGCCGCAACAGCTGAGACTCCTGGCGCGCAAAGAATCGGCCCATACGACCGCGAACGAGGGCGGCAGGCTGCGGTCGCGGTCAAGGTAGACCACGCTAGGTCTGCTCCACACTACCTGCGGCGCGAGCAGCCCGGCTCCGGGGTCGACGCGGGTTCGGAAGCTGAGGCTTATCCGGTCGCCGGCAAGGGAGGCCAGGTCGATGTCCTCGTCAAACCACCCCGGCTCGAGACCGGCAGGGTCGAGCCGCCGGCGCATGACCTCCCATTCCTCCCCACCGCTACCATCGGGGGTCATTACCGATGCCACGACCGAGACCGTGACCGGCGCCAGTCCGTTCCAATCCCACTCATCGAGACCGAAGCCGAGACGCAGACGCGCGCCAGCCGGGACCTCGAAGGGCGCCGATATCAGCGCCCCGTTGGCCCCTTTGCCGCGTACCGACATGGCCGCCAACACCGGGCCGGGTTCGATATCGACAACGACCAGCGTGAACCCGAGCGGCCCGGCCCCCTCGCCCGCAGGCCGTACCACTCGTTCGCGTTGCCAGCCGCTGTCGCGGCGCAACATCACCTCGATTGGCGGGTGTTGGTCAGCAAGTTCACCCGGAAGCTTTCCGTACACGAACAGGCGGCCGCCAGTGGCAACCTGTGTGGGCCTGACGGTCAACAGGCGGCGCTCGCTGGCCGCGAGCAGGGTACGGCTCTCACCGCCGATGGTAGCCCGCGGGGGCGCCGGCGAGGTCATCAGCCCGGCCCAAGGGTCGGGTTCGGTAATTGGCTCGGGCTCGGCGATGGGCTCGACCACGGTCCCCTCGTCGATGTCCCCCAAAGGCTCGGCCTCGCTCAGCGCAGCTTCCTCGGCGGCGGCCTGGCCCGGAGACACGGCCAAACGCACGACAATCCGCGAGTTGAATTGGGGAGCTTGGTCAGCGACCGCCGGCGCTCCCGGCACCAATGTACCGGCAATAGCGATAGCGAGCAGTCCCGTTCGCACCGACATCGGCTGATATGTGTCGAGTCAGGCGATTGATTTCAAACCACGCCGGCTTGCCGGACCCGGTGGTCGTCTGCAAGATTCTCATCGATGTCAGCCACACGCGGCGGCCGCGCTTCGGCCACCAAGCTCGTCGTCGGTGTCGATACAGGCGGCACCTTCACC
The DNA here is from genome assembly GCA_046583395.1 of Deltaproteobacteria bacterium. Classification (GTDB taxonomy): domain Bacteria; phylum Desulfobacterota; class Binatia; order UBA1149; family CAYXZP01; genus CAYXZP01. The sequence goes on along the minus strand of JAYGCK010000028.1, from coordinate 17,420 downwards.
GATATCGTCGTACGCGACGGCCGCAAGACCATAACGCTCAAGGTCCCGTCAACACCGGACGACCCGGCCCGCGCGGTGCTGGACGGATTGGCCGAACTGCTCAAGGGGCGCCGGGCCGATTTGATGACCTACGGTACGACGGTGGCCACCAACGCGGTCCTCGAACGCAAAGGCGCGCGCACCGCATTGATCACCACCGAAGGTTTCGAGGACATCGTCGAGATTGGCCGTCAGGCAAGACCGGAACTTTATGCTCTCGAGCCAGTCAAAACGCCTCCGCTGGTACCCGCAAGCCTGCGCATCGGATTCGATGAGCGAATGCTCTACGACGGGAAACCCCAAAGGCGGCCCACACGGCGCGGCCTGGCCGGGCTCAGGCGTGCCCTCAAAGCCAAGCGCGTTTCTTCGGTCGCGGTCTGCCTGCTGCACGCGCACACCAACGGCCGCCACGAACGGGAAATCGCACGTGCGCTATCGGTTCTCGACATCCCGGTAACGCTGTCGCACCGCTTGTCCCCGACCGCTGGCGAGTTTGAAAGGACCAGCACAGCCGTGGCCAACGCCTATGTGGGACCGCTCATCGACGGTCACATCGAACGTCTGGCCCGCGCTAGCGGTGCGCGGACCCTGCGCGTCATGCAATCCACCGGCGGAGCGATTGGAGCACAAACTGCTCGCCGCGAACCGGTCCGCACGATGCTTTCGGGGCCGGCCGGTGGAGTGGCTGCGGCGCTGGCCTGCGCAATCAACATCAAAGGCGTGTCCAAGCAGGGCGTTGTGACGCTCGACATGGGCGGCACTTCCACCGACGTCTCCTACATCCACGGCCAGCTTCCCCGCCGCAACATTACCGAGATAGGCGGTCTGCCGCTTTCCACTCCCTGCCTGGACATCCACACCATAGGCGCGGGCGGCGGTTCCCTGGCCACAATCGATGAGGGCGGCGCGCTCAGGGTCGGCCCGAAAAGCGCCGGCGCCCGGCCCGGACCGGCCTGTTACGGTAGCGGGACCGGCGCAACCGTGACCGACGCCAACTTGGTTCTCGGGCGTCTCAGGCCGGACGCCTTTCTCGGCGGTTCGATGACCTTGCAACCCGAGCGCTCGGTCCGTGCCCTGGACGGGCTGGCCCGGCGTATGGGCGCACGTTCGGCCCAAGAGGCGGCCCAGGGAGTGGTCGATGTCGTGGAGGCCAATATGGAACGGGCCATCCGCTTGATAACGGTCGAGCGCGGCCAGGACCCGCGCGGCGCGACTCTGGTCGCCTTCGGCGGCGCGGGCTCTCTTCACGCCTGTCAGGTGGCCGCTTCCTTGGGTATCGGTTCGGTGTTGATACCGCCCGCCCCCGGACTTCTGTCGGCCCGCGGGGTTCTTGGTGCGCCTGTGATGCACGACATTTCCGTGGCCCTGAACATGGCCCGGCCCGACTACGACGGGTTGGCGGCCAAAGCCCGGACATTGGCCGCCCGCGCTGCAAAGGCGGCAACGCGCGACGCGGCAGGCCACGGCAAGGTGACCGTCAGGTCCTCGGTGCGGCTTCGCTATCAGGGACAGTCCCTGGAACTGGAGGTGCCGCTACTGCGTTCTTTTAGACGGCTGTTCGACCAACGCCACAAGCAACTGTTCCATCACTCCGACCCGCTTCGTCCTATCGAGGCCTGCGCTATTAACGTTACCGCCAGCGTCCCGGGCCCGCTCCCCACTGCCCGTTCCCGGCCGTCGGTGAGAACAACGGCCGCCCGGCGGGCTACTGCAGACACACGCGTTGCTGTCTTCGATGACGGCCGCCATCGGCGCTGTCCGGTCTACCACCGGGACCGCCTCGGGCCCGGTAACATTCTCAAGGGTCCTGCCATCGTTACCGAATACAGTTCGACCCTGTGGCTGGCAGCCGGATGGAAGGCCAGGGTCACAGGCGATGGTGCGCTGCTCATGGAAACAGGCGATGGCCGTTAGACCCAAAGCCGTCGAGCTTGCTCTGGCCCACGGCCGCTTGGCAGCCGTGGCCGACGAGATGGGGACCATCCTGGCCCAAGCCGCTTTCTCGCCGAACATAAAGGAACGGCGCGACCTATCCTGTGCCTTGTTCGATGCCCACGGAGAGATGGTCTGTCATGCCGCACACATCCCTGTCCATGTCGGCTCGACACCGCTTTCGGTCCGCGCCGCAATCGAGCACTGCGAACTCGGCCGCGGCGACGTGGTCATGCTCAACGACCCCTGGGCCGGGGGCACCCATCTTCCCGATCTGACCTTGGTCACGCCGGTCTATCTCGACGGCATGAAGCGTCCCTACGGATATGTCGCCAACCGTGCCCATCATGCCGACATTGGCGGTCACAGTCCGGGTTCAATGGCGCTGGTCAGTGACATTCATCAAGAGGGGCTCAGAATACCGCCGGTCCACCTCGAACGAGGCGGAAGGCGGGTACGCGAGACGGTCGAGCTGTTCCTGGCCAACACAAGGGTATCCGAGGAAAGGCTCGGTGACCTCGACGCACAGGTCGCCTCCTTGCGGGCTGGTGCAGCACGGCTGGCCGGGTTGGCCGCGACACAGGGCCCGGCACGGCTCACCGGTCAGATGAAAGAACTGCAGAACTACTCGGCCCGGCTTGTCGCGGCGCTAATCGGGCGGCTGCCCAACGGCCGCTGGCAAGCCCGCGACCTCCTCGATGACGATGGCTGTGGCACCCGCGACATCGAGCTGCGTGTCGCTGTCGAGCGGCGGGGCCAGGGGCTTACGTTCGATTTCACCGGCAGCGCGGCCCAGGTCGATGGCCCCCTCAACGCCAACCGCGCGGTAACGACGTCGGCCGTGTTCTATGTCGTCGCCTGCCTGGCCGGCCACGAGGTCCCGGCCAACAGCGGTATGATGGAGGCGGTCACGATTCGAACGGTAGAAGGCTCGGTGGTCGACTGCCGTTTCCCGGCAGCCGTGGCCGGTGGCAACGTCGAGACCTCCCAGCGCATCGTGGACGTGGTGCTCAAGGCACTGGCCCCCGCACTGCCCGGTCTCATCCCGGCGGCAAGTTGTGGAACGATGACCAACATCGCACTTGGCGGCTGGGACCCCGTCCGTGCGCGCTTCTTTTCCTACTACGAGACCGTCGGCGGAGGGGCCGGTGCGGGTCCGACCCGCCCGGGGGCCTCGGCCTTGCAGACCCATATGACGAACACCCGCAACACACCGGTCGAGGTGCTCGAATCGTATTATCCGATCCGGGTACTGCGTTACGGCCAGCGCCGGCGAAGCGGCGGACCCGGCAAACATCGCGGCGGCGAGGGTATCGAAAGGGAGATCGAGGTTCTGGTGCCGGCCGAGCTTACGCTGTTGGCAGAAAGGCGCCGCCACAGCCCCGAAGGACTCCGGGGCGGCGGCCCGGGTAAAGCCGGCCGCGACGCCGTAATAAGAAAGGGACGGGCAGAGCCCGTCCCTTCCAAGACCAACCTCAAACTAGAACCGGGTGACCGGCTCAGGGTCCGCACTCCGGGCGGAGGCGGTTGGGGTAAAGCCTAAGCGGCGTTCCCGGCCTTCTCGAGCGAGTCCAAGCGGCGCTCGATGGCCGACAGCCGACGCTTGAGCGAGGCGAGGTCGCTGCGAACAGGAAGCTTGAGGCGCTTGAAGCTGGCCTCGACATAAGCCCTGACCTCTTTCTCAAGATCGGCAACGAACTTGCCGGTCTGCTTGCCACCGCGCTCACGGATTGAGCTGATGCTCTCTTCCACGCCACCGCGTACCTCCCCGATACGCTCCTCGAGGTCCCCGCGTACCGACCCGAGCCGCTCGATGACCTCATCGACCTGCTTGCGGCGCTTTTCCGGAATCGCGTCGGCGGCACGCTTACCGAGGTCCTGCACGCCCTCTTCGAGACCCTTGGTCAGCTGGTCAACGCCCTTGCGCATCTCTTCGATGCTCGGGAACTGTAGGACCTTTGCGGAATTACTGTTCGACATTTCTGGTTCCTCCAATCTTCTTGTAGTTCTGGCCGCGCTCTTGGCCGGGCCACTGCGCGGCGCGAGCCCTTGATTAACACAGCGCGTCATGGGTGTCAAGGGCAATGACGCCCGGCGTCGAAATTCGTTAAAAACAGGTCCGTGGCCTAGTCGGAGCCGCCGGTCTTGGAGGAACCGACCTTCTTTGCGGTGCCCGAGCTTTTCCCGGTGCCGCTCTCGGCCTTTTTCGTGGCAGTGCTGCCGGTCTTGCCGGAATCGCCAGTTTTATCACCACCGGAATCGCCAGTTTTATCACCATCTGTGCTGCTTTTAGAGGCTGCCGGGCTATCACCACTGCTGTCGCCCGTCTGGTAGCCCTGGGCGTACCAGCCGCCGCCCTTGAGGTGGAAGCTGCTGGCCGAGATCAGCCGCTTGACCTTGCGCGAGCCACAGCTTGGGCAGCGTGACAGCGGCTTGTCACTTATCGATTGGCTGTGCTCGAAACTCCCGCAGCGGCCACACTCGTACTCGTAGATCGGCATCGGCGATTCAACGAAAAAGGCTAGGAGCCGCCGGGCTGATTGTCAATTCTGGCCGAGAAGGGCCAGCAGACGGTCCCTGGTCGAACCGGGGTCGGGGCTCTCGACCAACACGGTCTTCGAACGTGAACGCTGGCCAACAACCACCTTGACGCTGGCCACCGGCACCCTGGCGGCCCGAGCCAAGAGCCGGACCAAGCGGCGATTGGCCTCCCCACCAAAAGGCTCCACGTCCAGCTTGAAGCGCAGCCGGTCGCCATAGCTGCCGGCCGGTCCCTCGGACTTTGCACGCGGCACTATGCGCAGGCTCAGTTCCACACCCCCCTGCCGGGTCCTTATCCAGGGCGGTCCCATACCGGCCGTCCCCTGCTAGCTTCCCGAAGAGCGGGAAAGTTCACGCGAGCGCGCCGCGGCCGCCCTTACCGCCGAGCGCAAGGCGGCCGGCAGGCCTCCGGCACGCAGGCGTTCGAGACCGGCCACAGTGGTCCCGCCCGGCGAGCTTACCGCCTGCCTGAGCTCGGCCGGTGAGCTTGTCGTGGCGAGCATCATCTCGGCCGCGCCCGCAATGGTCTCGAGAGCGAGCTGCCGGGCGGTCGCCGGGTCAAGCCCGGCGGCGGTGCCGCCGCCCATCAGCGATTCGGCGAACATGTACACATAAGCCGGTCCGCTTCCGCTAAGCGCCGTCACCGCGTGCATCGCACCCTCTTTGCTAACAATCATGGTCCGGCCAACCGTGTCGAAGAGCCGGCGGCAACGTTTGAGATCGCTTGCCGTGGCGTTCTTTCCGGCACACAGCACCGACATCCCACGACCTATAAGACAGGGCGTGTTGGGCATCACGCGGACCACGCGCACATTGCCGCCCAGCCCTTTTTGCAAACGGGCGGTCGTAACGCCCGCCGCTATCGAGACCACGACCGTGGACCGGCCGACCGACCCGGCAAGCTCGGCCAACACCGCACCCATGACCTGCGGCTTGACGGCCAGCACCAGTATGCGGGACGCGGCCGCGACCTCGCGGTTCCCGGCCTGGGCACGAACCTTGAACCGGCGGACAAGGCTGCGGCGGCGGGCCGCCAGTGGTTCGGCCACCACGACCGACGAAGCGCCTATCGAACCCGCATCAAGCAGGCCCCTAATCAGCGCTTCGGCCATATTGCCTCCACCTATGAAACCTATCTCGTACAACCGTTTCGCCATCAGTACTGTTTCTCCTTGGCCTAGGGCTGTTTGCCAAACACCGCCTGCCCGAGCCTGACCACGGTCGCCCCTTCTCTTATCGCGTCCCGGAAGTCACCGCTCATTCCCGCCGACATCTCGCCGAGCGGCGCGTTGGGCAGCCCGAGACCCCTCATTTCTTCGAGCACCCCGCGCAGACGGCAAAAGTGGGGGCGTGCATCTTGGCCGGCCGGCGCCACACCCATGACCCCACAAAGCCGGATGTTCCCTAGCGCGGCCACCTCGCTAGCGAAGGACAGCGCGCTCTCGGGCTCCACTCCGCCACGCGCGCTTCCGCCGCCTAACCGCACCTGGACAAGGGCCTGGCCATGGCGTCCCTCGGCGGCCATGGCCTTGTTGACCGCAGCCGCAGCCGACGCTGTGGCCAGAGAATGCAAGAGGTCAAAGTTACGCGCGGCCCATGCCGCCTTGTTCGACTGTAATTGCCCGACCATATGCCAACGTATCCCGCCGGCTCCGCGTTCTTCGAGCGCGCGCATCTTCTCTCCCGCAGCCTTGACGTAGTTCTCCCCAAAGTCTCTGTGCCCGGCCTCGTAAGCCTCGAGGATCTCGGCCACCCCGGCGTTCTTCGATACCAGGACCAAACGCACCGAGCCGGGTTCGCGTCCGGCCGCCGCCGTCTCCTCGGCGAGCCCGTCGTGCACGGCAGCCAGACGCCCAGCTATGCTACCGGCGACCAAGCTCATCCACCCGCGGCCGCCAGCGCGCGGCTTACCTGGTCTACCGGAAGACCGATAACATTGTCGTAGCTGCCATATACCGCAGCCACCAGGCGCCGCCCGGCTCCTTGCACTGCGTAGGCACCGGCCTTGTCGAGGGCTTCGCCCTCATCGACGTAGCGGGCAGCCTCGGCCTGTGAAAACTCGCGCATCCTGACCGTTGAACGGGTAATGCCCGAACAGATGGACCGACCATTGTGCGCCCGTGCCGACGGAACCGAGACCGCCCAAGCGGTCAGGACCGAATGGCTGCGCCCGGACAGCATCATCAGGGTCTCTTTGGCCTGGACGGCTCCGGCCGGCTTGCCGAGCATCCGGTCGCCCACGACCACGGTGGTATCGGCGCCCAGGACCAGTTCGTCGCCAGCCGCACCTCCGGCCACCGTCAGGGTCTTGGCTATGGCCAGCCGGGTGGTGGCGGCCACCGCATCCTCACCATCGGCAACCGTCTCGTCGATACCGGCGGGACGGACGGTGAACACAAGCCCGGCCTGCTCAAGCAACTGCTTGCGGCGGGGAGAAGCTGAGGCGAGAACTAAAGCGAAGGACATCTCAGCAATGCATTCTTTGGTCGGCTCGGTTAAAGTCAACGCCGTGCGACGCATCGCTTTGGTCTGGTTCGCAGCGGTGGTGCTTGTAGCCTGTCCTGCCGCGCTTCGTTCAGCGCAACGCCCCGCCGACGACCGCCTCGCCGAGGACGCCGCAGTACTGGCGCACGCGGTGGCCGCTTTGTCGGACAAGGACAGGCCGGTGGCCGCCAAGACCACCGCTGTACTGACCGAGAAGCTCGACAAGGTCGGCAAACAGGGCTCGGGGATGGCCGATTACGCGGCCCTGCTGATGGCGCGCCTGCTGGCCGCTTCGGCGCCCGAACGTGCAACTAGCATTCTATCGGGTTTGCTGACCGAACATCGCGACTCACCCCTGCGCGACACGGCTGCCGCCGACCTCGCCGGACTCTTGGTCGAACAGGGCCGCGGCCAGGAGGTCCTGGCCTTGGCGGCAAGCCACGGCCGAACCGACTCCCCCGACGCGGCACGTATCTGTCTGGAGGCCGGGAAGGTACTGGCCCGTTCCAAACCGGCACAGGCACTAGACCTATTTCTGCAGGCCCGTGAGAAGGCACCGGGATCGGAGACTGCGTTGGCAGCGGCCGGGGCCATGGACACCATCAGGTCCGGCGGCGCTGCCGGGCTCCCCGCCGACGCCACTGCTCTTCTCAGGGAAGCTCGCGTAGAGGGGCGGGCCGGGCGTTGGCAAAAACAGAGCCCATTGCTCGAACGTTTTCTCGTACGCCACGGCTCCCACGGTCGCGTGGTCGATGCCACGGTAGACCTGTCCTTGGCCGTGGCACGCACCAAGGGCCGGCTCGCGGCCGCAATCTGGATGGACCAGCACGTCGAGTCGGCCCACAACGAACGGCAGCGCGCACGTTACCTGTTCGAAGCCGCCGTACACCGCTGGAACGGCAACCACAGTTTGGACGCGCTAGAGGGCTTCGGTGCCATGCTCGCACTGGGTTCCGGTATCGAGCAGGAACAGAACGCTCACTACGCTAGCGGCCGTATCCATGAGACCGCGCGTAGATACACCGCCGCCGCTGCTTCGTACCGCTCCTCATCCAGCGGAGCCGACGCCGGCATGGCCACAGAAAGCGCGTGGCGTGCCGGCTGGGTATCTTATCTTGCCGGGAACTTCAGCGGCGCAGCATGGGTCTTCTCCAAGGTCGCCGAGGCCAACAACGACGCGACGAGTCGCGCGCCGGCGCTCTACTGGAAGGCCCGCTCACTGGAGCGCGACGGGAGGAAAGAAGAGGCCCGTCCGATCTATGCTGAACTCCTGAAACGCTTTCCGGACGGCTATTACGCCTACATGGCCGAGAAGCGGAGCGGCCTGAACGCTGTAGCCCCAAAGTTCGAGAGCGGCCAAGCGGTCGTAACGACCAACGAGAACGAGAAGCGCCGTATCGAGCGGGCCCGAGCCCTGCACGCAGCCGGCTTGGACGGTTGGGCCCGTCTCGAGATTGAGACCCTGCTCGGCGAGGTCTCGCTCAAAAGACAAGCGGCCCTGCTGACCGAAGCCGCGAAACGAGGCGCCTATTCAACCGCCCTCAGAAAGGCCTTCGAGCTGCACCGCCGTGGCATCATAAGCGCCGCCCGGCTCAACGCCTACATATTCCCAAAGGCCTACGCGGATATCGTGGTTGCCGAAGCCGCACGCCACAGCATCGAACCGGCGCTGGTATGGGCGCTCATGCGGCAAGAGTCGGCCTTCGACCCTCAGGCCGTATCACCGGCGGCCGCCTACGGGCTGATGCAGCTGCTGGTGCCCACCGCCCAACGCATCGCCCCGCTGGCACACGTCAAGGGTGCGGTCAGCAGCGACCGCCTGTTCCGGCCCAAAGTAAATATCGCACTCGGAACTGCCTACCTGGCAAAGCTGGCCGAACAGTTCGATAGCGACCCGGTCCTGATGCTGGCCGGCTACAACGCCGGCGAGCGGGCCAGCCAGCGTTGGCAGGAACGCTTCGGCCATCTCGACGAGGACGAGTTCATCGAAAGTATCAGCTATCGCGAGACCCGGGACTACGTAAAAAAAGTGTTGCGTAACCTCAGGAACTACCGGCGCCTTAGGCGCGACGGCTCAGCCGCCGGCCAGGGCCTCGAGCAGTCGTCGCGGTAGGCCCCCGAAGGCCCCGTTCGACATACACACCACCACGTCGCCCTTGCGCAGCTTGCCGGTCAGCCGCTCGAGTATTTCGTCTGGGCCGTCGGCCTGCCAGGCTTTCGTACCCCCGCTTTCGAGCTGCTCGACCAAGTCCGAGGTCGAGAGCCGTTCATCATCGGCAAGCGGGTCATTGTCCTTGGCATAGACCGCACTGACAACGACCGAGTCGGCCGCCGACAGCGCCTCAGCATAACGTTGTTGGAACACCGCACGGCGGCTGGTGTTCGACCGCGGCTCGAACACAGCTCGCAGCTTTCGCCCGGGATATCGGGCACGCAATGCCGCCAAGGTTGCCGCTACCGCAGTCGGGTGGTGGGCAAAGTCATCGATGACCGTCACCCCGGCAGTCTCGCCTATGACCTCTTGGCGGCGCACCGCTCCGCGGAAACCGGCCAGACCTTCGACAACAGCCGCCCGCGAGACTCCGAGCTCGCGGGCGAGCGCATACACTGCCAGGGCGTTCAGCGCGTTCATCGTCCCCGGAACCACCAGGCTTATCAGGTCCTCGGAGCGGCCTCGGTAGGCGGCCGAATAGGTCTGTCCCTGTTCGGTTTGCTCGTGGGCGGCCAGACGCCAGTCGTTGTCGGCACCCAACCCGTAACGAATGAAGCGGCCCTGGCCGGTGCTAGCCACGGCATCGACAAGTTCGGGCCAATCCCCGCAACCGACCAATGCTCCACCGGCGGGCAACAGCTCGGCCAAGGAGGCAAAGGCGTACTTGATAGCGTCTATGTCGCTATAGATATCAGCGTGGTCGAACTCGAGGCTGGTCACTATCGCCGCCGAGGGCTGGTAGTGAATGAATTTGGGGCGTTTGTCGAAATAAGCGGTGTCGTACTCGTCTCCCTCGATGACGAAGTGTGGTCCCCGGGCCTGGCCGGCCAACTCCCCGAGCTCAGGCACGGCGCCGCCGACGAGATAGCCCGGCTCCAGGCCCGCAGTCTGAAGTGCGCGGGCCAACATCGCCGTGGTCGTCGTCTTTCCATGGGTGCCGGCCACGACCAGGCTTTCCTTACCGTCGAGCAAAAAACGCGCGACAGCCTCGGGCATGGACAAGCGGTCGACGGTCAAACGTTCGACGGCCTCGGCCTCGGGGTTGGTCGCGGGAACCGCGTTACCGACGATTGCCAGATCGGTATCGGCCGGAATGTTATCGACCGAATAACCCGCCGAGATAGCTATGCCTTCGGCCTCGAGCGCGTCGCTCATCGGTGGATAGGCCGCGCTATCGGAACCGCTCACCCTGTGGCCGGCCCGCTTTAGCAATATCGCCAGCGGTGCCATGCCCACGCCGCAGATGGCGACCATGTGTATGCGTAACCCCGGCATCTAGCCGTCCAGTGTCTCGAACACGGCGTCGTGAAAGGCGGGCCTGAGCAGATCAATCCGTCTGTTGTCCTGGCCGGGGTGCACCCGGTTGCTCAGCAGTACCACGTGCGCTCCACGCACCGGGTCAATCCATACCGAGGTACCGGACCAGCCCAAATGACCGATCGCGTCCTCCGCTACACGGCCGCCAGCGGTCGAACCCGGCAGGCTCGGTCCGTCCCACCCAAAGTGCCAGGTAGAGCCCACAACCGAGCGCTCGGTCCAGCAGCGTCGCACAAGTTCCGTGTCCAGGACCGCTCCCTGACCACCAAAGGCGTCGACCTGTTCGGCCACCAACTGATGAACCTCACGTACGCTTGCAAACAGTCCCGCATGGCCTGCCGTGCCGCCCATCGCGTAGGCGTTATCGTCGGACGACGTCCCCCGCACGGTCTGCCGGCGCCAAGTCGAATGTCCGCAGGGTGCCACTCCCTCCGGACCCAGGCTCTGACCCGCGGCCACATCGACAAAGGTTGCCTGCCCGGCATCGAGCGGTTCGAGAAGCCGCGTGCGAGCAAGCTCGCCCAGCGATTGTCCGGCGGCCAGTTCAACCACACGGCCAAGCAACATGAACCCGATATCGCTGTAGACCGCATTGGTGCCGGGCGGGCACTCGAGGGGTTCGGCCACAGCGGCAGCAAGAATAGTGTCGGCACAAGGGGAGGCCGGGTCGGTGGCCTCAAAGTATGGCCGCCAGGCAGGCAGACCGGAACGGTGTCCGAGCAGGTCGGCCAAGCTTATCCGCTCGCGTACGGAGGCATCCGGGCCTGCGGCCAGTTCGGGCAACCATGTCGCCGCGGGGTCGTCGAGCGTGCAGGTGCCGTCTGCCACCAAGAGCAAGAGGCAAGCCGTTGTAACAAGCGGCTTGGTGAGCGAGGCCAGGTCATAGACGGTTTCGATCGTGACCGCTTGCCCGCCGGCCTCGAGCAGCCCATAGGCTCTCTCGAAGACCACCTCGCGGCCACGTCCGACCAACGCGACCGCACCCGGTGTGGTGCCATCACCGGTGGCCGCGTTCATGACGGCATCGACCCTTGTCCAATCGGTGGACATCAGCCGGCCAGAGGAGATTCGAGCAGTTCGACACTCGAACTGCTCGAATCGACCGAGACCTCGCAACCGAAGGGAAGCGGGGTGTTGCCACTGCAATGACCGGCATCGAGCCCGAACAAGATGGGATAGGAGCGTTGGCCGACAACATCCATGACAATCTCGGCCAAGCGGTCGCTCCCCTGCCCGTCATCGCAATCGGTCATGCTGCCAAAGACCAGACCCGCGAGAGATTCGAGCTTACCGGCGTGCTCGAGTTGTGTGAGCATGCGGTCGATACGGTAGCTGGGCTCGGCAACGTCCTCGACAAAGAGAACACGGCCGGTCGTCTGGAGCTCGTAGGAGGTCCCCAGGGTGGTCATGAGCACCGAAAGGCAACCACCGACCAAAGTTCCGCTGGCCCGGCCCTCGCGCCAGACACCGGCGGCCTTGCCGTCCCACCAGTCCGGTTCACCGAAGAGCATGCGGCGAAACCGCTCGATTGCCGGCCCGCCAGCCGAAGGAAGGTCGGCCGCCACCATGGGTCCATGAAAACAGACCAACCCGGCCTCTTCGACGAGCCGCATGAGCAATATCGACACGTCACTGAACCCTACGAAGAGTTTGGGCGGCACGTGCTCGAAGAAACCCGGCGCGAGCTCCGCCCCGGTGCGCGCGCTTCCGAAGCCCCCGCGGGCACAGACAATCGCGGCCGAATCCTCGTCCATGAAGGCATCTTTTAAGTCGGCCGCACGATCGCTGTCGGCGGCCGACATGTAACGGTAGGAGCTGGTCTGGGGCGGGCCATCTACCCTGAGCCCCCACGACTCGAGCAGCGTGCGGCCCTGGCGCATGCGCGTGTCGTCCCACGCACCCGCCGGCGCGACCACACGCACCTTGTCCCCGACGCGGAGCGCTCTAGGCTTACGCACCCGGCCAGGCTTGCCGAGCACCGGCATGTTTTCAAACCGGCCGCCTTGCCAGCCCCACCCCACCCCGGCTAATCTCGGCCGCCATGGCAGCGGTAGACCAGGATGGTATCAGGCGGCTGGCCGCGCTGGTCGCCCGCCATCTCCTCTCCGGAAAGGAGGCGCCGGTCAGCGGCGACCCCTCGGTCCTGGCCGCGGCCGTGGCCACGGCCATTGTGGCCAACTTCAAGACCGAGGCCGAGATCGAACGCCAGGCCCGTAAGAAGCTAGAAAGCCTCGGACGCGAGACCGACGGTATGGACCACGTAAAGCTGCTCCAGGGCATCCGCCAACACCTGGCCAAGGAAAGGGGTTTCGTGCTGTGAAACACCTCAGTGAGGGCCGTATCGAAGCCATCTCGCTGGCCGTCATGTCGGCACTGAAGGCCCCCCCCGAACTGACCGTGATCGACAGCGGCCGGGCCCTTTCCACGGTGGCTGAATGCATCCGCCAGGCCCTGGGTAGCGATACCGGCCTCGACCAGGAGGTTCGCCAGAGGATAGCCTCTCTGGCCCGCCCGGTTCCCGAAGGAAGCCGGGAATGGGACGTCCTCTATCGCCAGTACAGCGAGGAACTCGGCCGCAGGCGGGGCTGATTTTTTCCGCCGGGCACCTTGACAAGAGGGGTCCGATGTTTAAAGTTCCTCCGGTTTGGGTGCCCTTCCGGGGCCACCCGTCCGACTCGCACTTAGGAGGCACATAGCAAAATGAAAATCCGTCCTTTGCAAGACCGCGTAATCGTAAAGCGGGTGGACGAGGAAGAGACGACCGCCGGCGGTATCATCATTCCCGACACCGCCAAGGAAAAGCCCCAAGAGGGCAAGGTCGTAGCCGTCGGCAAAGGCCGGCCGGCCGACGACGGCAAGCTGATCAAGCCCACGGTAAAGAGGGGAGATCGCGTGCTTTTCGGCAAGTATTCGGGCAACGAGGTCCAACTCGACGGCACCGAACACGTCATCATGCGCGAGGACGATATCCTCGGCGTCCTCGAAGGCTGAAAACGGCGCTAGCGCTGCTGTTGGCCGACAAACCCAAGTTACAGGAGAGAAATAATGCCTAAGATTGTCAACTTTAGTCAGGATGCCAGGAACAAGCTGCTCAAGGGCGTCGAGCTCCTGGCCGACGCGGTAACCGTCACACTCGGCCCACGTGGCCGCAATGTGGTTCTCGAGAAGTCCTGGGGAGCCCCCATGGTCACCAAGGACGGCGTATCGGTAGCCAAGGACATCGAGCTCGAAGACAAGTTCGAGAACATGGGCGCGCAGATGGTCAAGGAGGTGGCCTCCAAGACCTCCGATGTTGCCGGCGACGGCACGACCACCGCCACCGTCCTGGCACGCGCCATCTTCACGGAGGGCGCCAAGATGGTCGCCGCGGGACACGACCCGATGGCGCTCAAGCGCGGCATCGAGAAGGGCGTCGAGGCCGTCGTCGGCAACCTCCACAAAACCTCTAAGTCGACCAAGGACCGTAGCGAGATTGCCCAGGTTGGCACCATCTCGGCCAACTCGGACACGACCATCGGCAACATAATCGCCGAGGCCATGGACAAGGTCGGCAAAGAAGGCGTGATTACCGTCGAGGAGAACAAGGCTCTGGAAACGACCCTGGAGGTCGTTGAAGGAATGCAGTTCGACCGCGGTTACCTCTCGCCTTACTTCGTCACCGACCCCGAGAGGATGACAACCACCTTGGAGGATTGCCTGATTCTCATCCACGAGAAGAAAATCTCGAACATGAAGGACCTACTTCCTGTCCTCGAATCGATTGCCAAGTCGGGCAAGCCCTTCTTGATAATCGCCGAAGACGTGGATGGTGAGGCCCTTGCCACTCTCGTGGTCAACAAGATCCGCGGCACTCTCAACTGCGTTGCGGTCAAGGCCCCGGGCTTTGGCGACCGCCGCAAAGAGATGCTCAAGGACATCGCCACACTGACCGGCGGCAAGGTCATCTCAGAGGAGCTTGGCCTCAAGCTGGAGAACGTCAGTGCCAGCGACCTCGGTAAGGCCAAGCGCCTTGTCGTGGACAAGGACAACACCACCATCGTCGATGGTTCCGGCAAGAAGGCCGACATCGAAGGCCGTATCAACGTGATTCGAAGTCAGATCGAGGACACTACCTCGGACTATGATCGCGAGAAGCTCCAGGAGCGATTGGCTAAGATTGTCGGCGGTGTCGCCGTCATCAAGGTCGGCGCGGCCACCGAAATTGAGATGAAAGAGAAGAAGGCCCGTGTCGAGGACGCCCTCCACGCGACCCGCGCAGCGGTCGAGGAAGGGATTGTAGCCGGCGGCGGCGTAGCGTTGGTGCGCGCCTGCGCAGTGCTCGACAAGGTGGAGTGCAACGAGGAGGAACAGGTCGGGATACGTATCCTGCGCCGTTCCTGCGAGGAGCCCGCTCGCTGGATCTCGACCAACGCAGGCCAGGAGGCCTCGGTCGTGCTTGCCAAGATCAAAGCCGGCAAGGGTTCCTTCGGTTATGACGCAGCCAACGACGAGTTCGGCGACATGCTCAAGGCGGGCATCATCGACCCCACCAAGGTCGTCAGGACCGCCCTGCAGAACGCCGCATCGGTGGCGGGCCTCATGTTGACGACCGAAGCGTTAATCGCCGACAAACCCGAAGACAAGAACGACTCAGCCTCCGCAGCAGCCGCCGCAGCCGGTGGTGGCATGGGCGGCATGGGCGGTATGGGCGGCATGATGTAGACACGGTCCTTTGGACCGTAACCACGCTCCCCCGGCGCAACCACCGCCGGGGGAGCGTTTTTTTGAGCTTGTTTACAAACTATTCGGATAGTGAGAGAACCACCCCGCAGAAGTTCTAGAGATGGCAGTTACGATTAGACTGGCTAGGCACGGGAGCAAGAAGCGGCCTTACTACCGCATCGTAGTGGCCGACAAACGAGCTCCGAGGGACGGACGAAACCTCACGCAGGTCGGCACCTACGACCCGCTGTCCGACCCTGTCGAGGTCACGCTCGACGAGGAGAAAATCAGCTCATGGTTGAAGAAGGGCGCGAAACCATCCCCGACGGTGGCCAGCCTTCTGAAGAAGGCCAGGCTGCAGAACTAGACGCGGTACCGGCCCAGGGAAACCTTCTCAAGGACCTGCTCCAAAGCGTCGCCGAGAACCTGGTGACCAATCCCGACGCGGTCGAGGTCACCGAAAGCGAGGGTGATGAAAACGCCTCGGTGCTTGAGTTGCGCGTCGATAAGGACGACCTCGGGCGCATTATCGGCAAGCAAGGCCGGACCGCCAAATCGCTCAGGACCATCCTCAATGCGGCGGCCTCACGGTCCAACCGCAAGGTCACGGTCGAGATTGTGGAAGACTGACCTCTCCGAACCCGTCCGGGTGGCCAGGGTGCTCCGGCCCCACGGCGTGCGCGGCGCGGTCATCCTGAGCATCGACCACAGCCTGCGCGATGACATCCGAAGCGGCCTTGAGGTCGAGATAGAGGGCCTTGGCCGCCTGACCGTTGTCACGGCCTCGCCTCACAAGACCGGCCTTTTGGTCCAGTTCGACGGTGTCGACGACAGAGACACGGCCGAACGAGCGTCGGGCAAGTGGGCGTCCGTTGAACGCAAGGACCTGCCCGCGACCAACAACGAACAATTCTACGACTTCGAACTTCTCGGGGCCGAAGTGAAGAGCACCAGCGGCGGCGATACCCTCGGCCGGGTCTGCGAGGTCATTACCACGGGGGCCAACGACGTCTACCGGACCGAAGGACCGGCCGGTGAGTTGCTGATTCCGGCCATCGAAGGCGTGGTCCTAGAGATAGATACCGAGGCCGGCCTGATAACCGTTGACCCCGCCGGCCTGGTCAGCTCGGCGGAAAAGAAGTGAACGAAACACAACTGAAGTTCGATATCATCACGCTGTTCCCCGACGCGGTTCGGGCCGCGCTGGCCTGCGGTGTGGTCGGCAAGGCCATCGATTCAGGCCTGATTGCTCTCGGTACCCACCAGCTCCGCGAGCACACCGGTGGCAGCCCGCACCCGGTCGACGACCACCCTTACGGCGGCGGCCCCGGCATGGTGATGCGTCCCGAGCCGGTTTACGCCGCGGTCGAGGCACTATCGGCCCCAGGCCGTCACGACCGGCGCGTGCTGCTAACGCCTCAAGGCCGACGCTTCGACCAGGCGGCCGCCCGCCGGCTGGCTTCGCTCGGTTCCGTGCTCGTTTTGTGCGGACGCTACGAAGGCGTCGACGAACGCATCAGGCCGCTGTTCGATGAAGAACTCTCCATTGGGGACTACGTTCTTAGCGGCGGTGAACCGGCCGCCGTCGTCCTGGTCGATGCGGTTGCCCGGCTGGTGCCGGGAGTCTTGGGTTCCCCCGAGTCGCTTGCCCAAGAGACCTTCGGGGAGAACCTGCTCGAGTACCCGCACTACACCAGGCCCGAGACCTTCCGCGGCCAGAGCGTTCCGGGGGTACTGCTCTCGGGTGACCACGCCAAGATAGCGCGGTGGCGCCGGGAGCGTGCCGAAGAGAGGACCCGCGAGCGCCGGCCTGACCTGCTCGCGCGAAAGAACCGTGGCTAAGATGAACGGCCGTGCTCCGGTCTACCTGGCACTGCTCCACCACCCCGTACACGACAAACACGGCAAGGTGGTAACCACCTCATTGACCACCTTGGCCGCGGCGAGAAAATGGGCTCGCATTTCACCGCCCACCGGATTTCGCATGAGGATTTCTCCGTAGAGCTCGGGCTGCTGTGCAAAAAGCCGGCCGATAAAGGCCAGCTCCAGTCGGTAAATGGGGCTCGTGAAGGCGAGGCTTTCCTGAATGCTCGCACCGGAGAGGCGCAAGGCCTCTCCAGTAACCATGGTGTTGAAGTGAACAAGCACCTGTACCACCGCCATCATGCGATCGTGGGTGAGCGGATCGCTTTCG
>JAYGCK010000030.1:0-16363 GCA_046583395.1 Deltaproteobacteria bacterium | reverse complement strand
GTGGCCGGGGCCAGCCGCGGTATAGGCCGCAACATAGCCTGCGAGTTGGCCCACCAGGGCGCGGCCGTGGCCGTGGCCGCGCGTAGCACCACCGAGGGCAAGCTGGCCGGGACCATCCACTCGGTCGCGGCCATGATCAGCAGTGAAGGCGGCCGGGCCCTTGCCGTGCCCTGCGATGTGACCGACGAGCGCTCGGTGGAGACCGCCGTTGCTGCGACCGTCGCGGAGTTCGGCGGCATCGACATCCTGGTCGCCAACGCCGGTGTGATGTGGCTCGCCCCCACCCTTGAGACCACGCTTGCGCGCTGGGAGCTTTGCCTCAGGGTGAACCTCACGGGGGTCTTCCTGGTGACACGTGCGGTCCTGCCTCATGTAAAGGCCAACTCGGGCGGTTCGCTCATTGCGGTGACCACCACCGGGGTCGCCATGACCGAACTTGGCTCGAACGCTTATTGGACCTCCAAGGCCGGCGTCGAGCGCTACTACACGGGTCTGGCCAATGAACTTCGCGACGATAACATCGCCGTCAATTGCCTGGCACCCAAGAAGGTGGTTCGCACCGAGGGCATGGCAGTGGCCGCGCGTGACCTCGATATTCCCGACGACATGTTCGAAGCCGACGAGGCGATGGGACGGGCCGCCGTCATCCTTGCCCAGCAGGACGCCACGGGCATGACCGGGACCGTGCAGTACTCGCTCGACCTACTCGAGGCTGAGGCTGGGGATTAGCGGCGGTGTACCCAGCAGTACACGCCAAGGAACGGCCCGACAAGGCCGCCTGTATCATGGGCGCCAGCGGCCAGGTCACCAGCTATGCCGCGCTCGACGCGGCCTCCAACCGCATCGCACATCTGATGCGCCGTCTCGGCCTCAAGCGCGGTGACGCGGTGGCCATACTGGTCGAGAACAGCCCGCGCTTCTTCGAGGTCTGCTGGGCGGCCCAACGCGCCGGTCTTTACTACACGCCGATAAGTACGCACCTAACGGCCGAAGAGGCCGCCTACATCATCGACGATTCCGACTCCCGTGTGCTGTTTAGCTCAGCGGCCATGGCGGAAACCGCCCGGCCGCTGGCCCCACTTACAACGGGACTTACAGCGCGCTTTATGACCGGTGGGGACATTCCAGGTTACGAGCACCTCGAGGACGCGATCGCCAGTGAGAGCGAAGAGCCCATCACCGACGAATCAGAAGGCTCAGAAATGCTCTATTCCTCTGGCACCACGGGACGTCCGAAGGGAATTCGTAGCCCGCTGCCCGATCGCCCGATCGGAACGCCATCGCCGATGATGCAGGCCCTTGCCTCCGGCATGTTCGGCGCGAACGAGGACACCGTCTATCTCTCTCCCGCACCTCTCTACCACTCTGCACCGCTTCGTTTCACGATGACCATGCTACGAATCGGCGCCACGATCGTGGTCATGGAACGCTTTGACGCGCGCCTGGCGCTCGAGCTTATAGAACGTCACAGCGTGACCATGAGTCAATGGGTGCCGACCCATTTCATCCGCATGCTCGAACTCGACGGTTCCGAGCGCGCCGGGTTCGAGTTGGGCTCACACAAGGTGGCCCTTCATGCCGCCGCCCCGTGCCCGGTGCCGGTAAAGGAACAGATGATAGACTGGTGGGGACCGATCTTGGTCGAGTACTATTCGGCAACCGAAGGTAACGGATCGACTATCATCAGTTCCACGGACTGGCTTGCGCACCGCGGTTCAGTGGGCCGTGCTATGGGCTGCAGCATCCACATCACTGGAGAGGAGGGTCAGGAACTGCCGACAGGCGAGCCAGGAACGGTGTACTTCGAAGGCGGTGGCCAGTTCAGCTACCACAAGGACGAAGAGAAGACCGACGGTACGCGCCATCCCCAGGGCTGGACCACGGTAGGCGATATCGGCTACCTAGACGAGGACGGCTACCTGTACCTCACTGATCGTAAGGCCCACATGATCATAAGCGGGGGTGTTAACATCTACCCACAGGAGACCGAGAACCTGCTCATCATGCATTCCAAGGTTCGCGATGTGGCAGTCATCGGCGTGCCGGACACTGAGTTCGGCGAGGCCGTCAAAGCGGTCGTACAACCGGTCAACATGGCCGAGGCCGGCCCCGAACTGGAGGCCGAGCTGATGGAGTTCTGCAGGAACGGGCTTTCGTCTATAAAGTGCCCTCGTTCGGTCGACTTCGAGGCCGAGATCCCCCGCAGCGAAACGGGGAAACTCCACAAGGCAGCGCTCAAGGAACGCTACTGGTCGGGCCACCAGACCCGTATAGTTTAGTTTCTAGTCAGCCGGGATCGAGTCCACGTTCATCACACGGAAGCCTTTGCCGCGATGACGTCCGGGACCACCGAGACCGGTCCGGTCATCAATGGCCTGCATCCCGGTGGCTGGGAAACACCATATGCTAATTTCATGGAAATTTGTCGGGTCCCCATTCCCGTTAAGAGTACTGCCACCCTCGGCAAAGATGGTCGGAAGATGGCACGAACGTGGCTTGCCTACGCAGGCTCCCGCACCGTCTCTGTCATCGAAGTTACCTAGCACGCCATCGGGCCCGGCCTCGCACAGAGTGTGACTGGGACATGGACCCTCGCAACTCTCACCATCCCCACAGTCATCCTGACTGGTGCATGCGGCGCCCGACCCAGTACAGGTCGCGTCGCAACCCGCACCGATCAAAGACGGCAAACAGGTAACCTGAGCGTACTTGCCGCTCTCGCAAAGATAGAACGGTGGTCCCGCTACGCACCGGCCCTCTTCAGGATCGGCCGAGTCCGGCAAACAGAGCGGAACACAACGACCACCTGGGCAAGCATCCTCGCAAACTCCGCTCCCACAGTCTCCATCGCTTGAGCAAGGTGCACCTGCCGTCGCGTTATCTCCAACGCAGTGAAGCGGGTTGCCAGAACAGGCGCCGCCAGAACAATCGCTATCCTCGTCACACGCTCTACCGTCATAGTCCCCGCCAACGCAGGTGGTAAACGTTCCCGTCGGACTCGAAGCAGTGGTGCAACCCTGTCCGAGGTTTGGCCCGGCGTTACAAGCGGCAGCACAAGTGTTGGGTTTCGTCGGTTCGCCGCCGTCGTCCGGACAATGACAATCGTAGAGTTCATACCCCCCAGCCGTGCACGGTATTTCGGCCGTTAGTTCTTCATAACCACTGCTCGTCGGGTCGTGGTAAACCCAAAGGCCCGCTCCCGAGATGTTCAAGTCCGCTCGGGGCATACAATCAGCAGCGGTAGAGCCCCATACTGGGTGCTGAAAATCTATGCTGCAGGCCTGGCCATCGCGTTCTCCCGAACTGCACACGTTGGTCAAGTTGCAAAACCCCCCAGGGCAATCATCCGAGTCATCTGTGCAGTACTCACCCTCCGAGCAATCCGTATCCAGACGGCAGTCGCCGCCGCTTACGGAACATGTTCCGAGGCAGATCTCGCCATCTAAATTGATTGGGCCGCGCTTTGAACCGCCATCGCAGAACCCTCCGCAAACAGGGCATGGAATGGTCGTGCTCTCTGCCATATGGGCCACAGTGCGTTGTTCGTAATAGATGTCGAACTCACCAGTGACGATGTCCAAAGTCCCGGTAACGTTGGTGCGAAAGGCGTTGTATGTGCAAGCCGCCGTGCTCGATGACACCACCGGTAACGGGGCACCCTCGGTAATCACCAAGCAGGTTTGGCTGCGGTCGCATTGCCCACGACAGACCTGCCCCGCAGGACAATCGGCTTGGGTAAAACAGGTCGTACCAGTCGGGTCCCAGTTAGAATCGTAACATTGGGCCTGGCAGTCAGATTCGTTCGTGCAGTTATCCCCGGCGTTACTGTTAAACGAATCACAGATCCAGCAATCAGCGTGCTCGTCCTGACCGTTGGCATTGCCCGTCGCGTCGCAAGTTTCGTTGGCACCCGGGGTATGAGAACAGACCGGAAGCTGCTGGCCCTGCAGATCACAAACCTGGTCTACGCTCTCACCCACACAGGTAGCTCCATCGAACTCCGTGCAATCGCAGTTGCTCATATCAAGCACATAACCGGCCATCCCAACTGCCTCCTGGTTATGTGGCATGCCGTCCCAACCGGCGTCTGAGTCTCCCTTCTCAGCATATTTGAAGGCCCTGAACCTAGGTATGTCACCACAGGTGCACTCGAACATGTCACCCGGCGGTAGGCACTGGCCGGGGCAGGCATCATCATCATCGCCATCGCACTCTTCCCCAACTCGAAAATGAACACTGCGTAGCTGATTTATGACACCGTCGCCGCAGACGGCTTCAGATGCGAAGGCGCCGTCTATCACGGACCGGTTCGAGTAGGTCCTCAATAAGGGGGTAGCTTGACCGTCTGCGACCTCCTTGGCAGCCGCGGTCAAACAATCTCCTGCATCATCGGTGGTTGTAACGGCGCCAAGGCCTTGGCCGCAAATGTCGAGGGCTACGAGGGTAGAAGCAGTGCAACTCTTGGCGAGCGTTGACCGAAGCTTCTGCTCCATCTTGCCTATCTTATTAGCCACTTTAGCGTCTGCCGTGGCGCACTCGCCTGGATCACCGGTCACCTTGCCTTTCATGATGCCTATGCGGCATTTGGTGACCCCCTTGGCGACCGCACCCATAAGCTTGTTCGCCATCTTTCCCGCTTTGCTAAGACAGCGGCCCGCAGTTTTGGAAAGATTCGAGGCGTTGTTGGTCGAACCGTAGACGGCGGCAACGAAGTTGTCTCCCGCCTCGCGTACCGCAGAAGCAACGCACGCTGCAATATCGTCGGTGCTGTTAACATCCCGACCGAGAATGGCGCGGCAGGCCCAACCACCATACCCGATGTTGCCAATGTCGAAGCTGCTTGTGCCACCATCGTTGCACTTACCTTGGGCACTGGTCAGTGGCGGGCAATGTGAATCGGCAAGGCAACTAACCTCCGGGTCATGGAGACACTTGCTTCCACAACTCTTGGCCGCGAAACTCTCTAATTTCGCGACGGCCTTGGCAATCTTAGCCGTCCCCTTAGCGGCAGGACATGAACCGACGGACTTGCCGCTAATGTCGGCATCACGGCACTTGCTGGTCTCCTTGACGACGGTTTGGGCAAGTTTGGCGGCCCCACCAGCAACTTTAGCCGCACACTTAGCTTCGGCCTTTGAAACTCCCGCGGCGTGTCCGTTCCCGGCAATCGCCAAAGCGAGGACGAGCGAAGTGGTAGTCAGTGCTAACAACCTTATCTTCACAGACATGAACTCCTGGTCCCGGGCAGGTCAACGGCCACCCGGCGGACCTCCTCCTAGCCTAGAAAACCCGACACGGACTTGTCAACGGAACCTCTTATCTTTAACCCCCTGCTGGGGTTTTTTTGCCTCATGAGCCCACCCAATCGGGGGGCAAACCTGTCGGCCTCTCATGCAATCAGTTCGCCGGTGACCCGAAGCTTGGCAACCACATCCTCGGGTAACACGGGCGGTTCCTTTCCGACGGCCCAGCAACCCAGCATTATTTCAGCACTACGCTCGATGATCTCTGCCATGTCCGCCGCTCGCCTGAGGCTACGACCCCCTACTATGAGACCATGGTTTTTCATGAGTACCGCCCACCCAGTTCCGATCGCCGCGGCTACAGCCTCCGCCAACTCGGCGGTGCCTGGCATGATGAATGGAACCCGAGGGATATCACTGAAGAATGCCGCCTCGGTTGAGATCGGAAGAAATGGCAATTCTGTATTGGCCAGTATTGTCGCGTTGGGAGCATGACAATGGATGACGGCCTCGGTGTCCGGTTTAGCCTGGTATATGGCCGTATGCATGAGCCGTTCGCTCGACGGTGAGCGCGAGGCTTTGTCCAACGGCCTACCCTCTAGATCGATCCGCACGAGCAACTCGGCGGATAGTTCTCCTTTGAACATTGCGCTTGGAGTAATGAGAAGTTCATCCGAACCAGCCTCGCGTCTGGCGCTAACATTGCCGCCGGTCGCAGTAATTAGCCCGGTCCCGTAAAGCTCCTTGACCACACCTATAAGCTCATTGGCACGGCCATCCGTCCCGGCGACCGTACTAAGCGCCCCACTGTCGCGTGTAGATGACAGATCGCCAGGGTCACCAACGGCACTGCGGGCCTCGCAGTATAAACGCTCTAGGTCGCCGCTTAGTTCCTGGAGTGACATGGCCTTGGTGACATCACCGGTGAAGGAAAGTTCCCCCTCGCTTGCCGCCTCCATTCCGTTAATGGCGCCGGTCATCATGCCGTCAAGTATCTCGGCGCGCATAGCAAGTTCGACATCGACAGACTCAGGGACCCCCATGCTCGAGCGCACAGCTCCATCGGCAAGAGCAAAATGAAAATCGAGGTCCAGATCGTGCAACTCAAAATGCATTACGACCGCGGTCTTTTGGGCTGCTTCGGTTAGTTTGCCGTCCCCATCTATCCTACGGGTAAAGTCCTTCAGCAGGCGCTCCATGTTCTCACGTAGTTTGCCATTCACCGAACTTCCTCCCACCCAGGAGACCCTATTGGTGCCCCCTCTCTCTGTACGGCCGTCGCGCTGGAGATCTGTCAGCGCCGGACCCGGTTTCGTGCGTAGCCCCGCTATGGCCTCCTCGCTCGGCTGAGGTCGCGGACCTCCCCAGGAAAAGGCTGCCACGATCTCAGGATTGAGAGAGTTCAAAACCGGGCGCCCGCCGAGCAGTCTTCCTATATCAGCGGCTATTATGCGCCCTTGGTGACCCGCAACCTCGGCAGTGTTGCCTGCGATATGCGGCGTTGCGATGACATCATCCCTGCTCAACAACGGGTGATTGGATCCGGGCGGTTCCACCGCAAACACATCTAACGCCGCACCGCCAAGGTGGCCGGACTCAAGAGATTCTAGCAACGCCTCCTCGTCTACCAGCGCCGCTCTCGCAGTATTTATGAGGAAAGAACCCGCCCGCATCCGAGAAAGCTCTCTCTTGCCTATGACCCCACGGGTCTCTTCCGTAACTGGCATATGAAGACTTAAAACATCGGCTTGGTCGAGCAACTCCTCGAAAGATACAACCTCAACGTCGGCTAAATCGGCCAGACCATTGGAAATGTAAGGATCGTATACGATAACGCGGGCGCCAAAGGCGCGCAGGCGGTGGGCAACCTCACGACCAACAGCACCAAACCCAGCCAGGCCAAAACAGAGCCCACCCAGCTCATTACCCGTCAGTAGTTTGAACGCCCGTCCCATGCGCGCCATATCGCCAGCGCGTGCTCCGGGTTCACGCATAAATTGATCGGCTTGCTTAGCTTTGCGGACAAGCATTAGAGCAAAACCAAGTGTCATATCGGCCACTGCATGAGCGTTGCGCCCAGGAGCGTTAAGGACCAAGACCCCGAAAGCACTGCAAGCGTCGATATCGACATTGACTGCATCGCTGCGGCAACTGCCAATGACGCGCAACGCGGGAAGGCGAGCGAGTGCATCTACACCGATGACCTCTGTTTCGGTTATAAAAACCTCAACCCCTTCCAAGCGCTTGATAAGCTCTTCCCCCGTAAGAACTTTCATCGTGTCACGGAAATTTTCGTATTCGACCTTGCCCCACCGACCTAGCTCAGCGAGCGAATTTTCGTCCAGCCCGGCTGTCACCAGGATACGTGGCCTCTGAACTGCGGTTGTTCCCTCCTGGCTGTCCTCCTCCTTAAACAACTCTGCACCGATGATCGTCGCGGCCTCCTCATCGGCAGCACGCTCGGAAGCTCGGAGGCGTTTCCAGCCTCCGTAGGTCTCTTCAAGCACCTCCCGAGCTTCCGGATCTGGGTCATGTACAACCGCCGCAGGCACCAAGGCTTCCGAAGCGCTTACAAGGTCGTCGAACAACCCAGACCCAACGGCGGCAGCAATGGCTGCGCCGAGCGGGCTCGCCTCGGCAGTTGCAGAAGCTTCGACCCGACAACCAAATACGTCAGACACGAGCTGTCTCCAGAAGGCGCTGCGGGTCATGCCCCCGGCCATGTGTAAACAGTCGGGGTCGGTCCCGGCAACCTCGGCGGCCTGTTCAAAATTGGCTCGCAGCGCAAAAGCCATCCCTTCTACAACTGAACGGGTTAAGTGAGCGCGGCGGTCACCGTCATCTGCTGTGGTCATGTGTGAGAGACTCAGATGACCTAATGGCATGCGCGGTTCACGCGAGTTCATGATCTCGGCCCCGAGCGTCGACATAAGTCCAGCGGCTCCGGGACGTGAGCGAGAGGCCTCGGCCAAGAGCCAAGCCACTGGTCGCGAATGATCAGGCCTGAGTGTGCGGGCAAACCATTCCAGGGTCTCTCCGGCAAGCCCGGCATTGCTCTCTATGGTCCACATGCCAGGTAGCACATGGTTGCCGGTCCAGGTGCGGCGTTTTGGATCAAGAAGGGGCCTGTCAGCTACGATCTGCACCGGGGAGGTGGTTCCGGTTATGGCCCCGGCTTGACCGGCTTGAACAACACCGCAACCAAGCAGCCCCGACTGACTATCCGCACCGCCGAGCGTGACCACTGTCCCGGCGCGGAGCCCAAATATTTCGGCAGCCTCAGCTCGAAGCGTTCCTAGGGGCGTGCCGACAATAGCGATGTTCGGGAACAGGCGGCTAGGCAGGCCTAACTCATCGATCAATTCCTCGTCCCACTGACAGGCAGCAGTATCGAATAACATGCTCTCGCAAGCCTGGGACGGTTCAGAGCACCGCTCTCCCGAGAGCCGCCAGAGAAGCCAATCGCTTATCGATAAGAGGGAATCAGCCCTGGCCAGAGCTTCAGAAGCATGACTTTTGAGCCACAAGAGACGAGCAGCCGGAAAGACCGGCAAAGGCCAACGTCCGCTGATCTGGTAGATCCGCTCACCATGGCTCTCGGCCAATCCGAAGCCTTCGCTAAGGGCGCGGGCGTCGCGATTGGGAGTAGCAAGAACGATCTCGTCACCGGAGAGAAGGACCATGCCTTCACGCATCGATGTTGCCGAGACCCCAATGACCTGGTCTGCCTCAGCACCGGCCCGGCCAAGAGCCTCACGACAGGCCTCGGCCAGACTCTCAAATACGGCTTCGGTGTCGAGGTCGAAGCCTAGCCCCGAAGTGCCAGGTGCAGGCTTGTGCTGCCAAGAACGATAAGCGGACGTCACCGCACCGTCAGCCAACGACAGGACAAGGGCGCGGCCGCCGCCACCGCCGGCATCGAGGCCGACTAGATAGCCTTCCTGGCTAGTCATTACGCTCCCGCCGCGGTGCCTCAGAAAACAACTGGTAAGGAGCCTGGTGCACGAAAGGTAAGGCCGGTTATGTGGATGTTCTCGGCCTCAGGATCCAATCTCAATTCGGGCAAGCGGTCGAGAACGGCGTTGATCACGACACGTGTCTCCATGCGTGCCAAGTGGTTGCCGAGGCAGGAGTGGGTTCCGAATGCGAATGCCATGTGCTGGTGCGGAGGACGGTGGATATCGAAACTCTCAGGGTCATCCCATCGCCTCTCGTCGTGATTGGCCGACCCAAGGTTGACGTGGATGATCTCACCAACCTTAACCTCGACACCACACACCTCGGTGTCCTCCACGGCCGTTCGCATTATTCCTAGGAGCGGACACTCCCAACGAAGACCCTCCTCGAAAGATTGATTGAACAGGTCACGGTTCCGCCTCAGCGCTTCGAGCTGTTCGGGGTTGCTCAGCAAACCGTAGAGCAGGTTGCTTGAGGAACGATATGTGGTCTCGGCCCCCGCAGGTGCTAACAGCCGAAGAAAACTGAAGATGGCCTCATCATCGAGCCGTTCGCCATCGAGCTCAGCAGCGGCCAACACACTGATCAAGTCCTCAGAGGGCCTCTCACGCCTTTCCTCAAGTATGCGGGCGAACAGGCCTCGCAGTTTGCCCGAGGATTCTGTGGCAAGATCGAAGTCGTGGGTGAGGCTGATCAGCTCTATCGCCCAACGGTGAAAATCATCATAGTCCTCCTCGCCAACCCCTATCATTCTAGCGACCACGGCCACGGGGAACGGGAAGGTCAGCTCTCGAACCAAGTCGGCCCGGCCACGTTCTACAAAGCGGTCTATGAGCCCATCGACGATGGGCCTTACCAATTGGCGCTCCCAGGTATCCATGGCTTTCTTCGTAAAGGCCTGTTTTAGGAGGCCGCGGTGTCCAGTATGTTCGGGTGGGTCCATCTCAAGGATGGTCTTGCCCATGACCGTACCGATGGTCATCGAGTAACCGGCGGAATTGAAGCGCGAAGAATCACGCAACACCTCAGATACTGACTCGTAGGAAACGGCCGACCAAAGCTCGAATCCTTCCACGATCCCGCTCCCGGACCTGCCGGCGTCTTTGCCTTCGACGCCTCCCATGAGTTCAGCAACGTCTATCTTGACCATATCCCCAAGGGATCGGAGTTCGGCAAAGCGCGGATACGGATCGCGAATACGCCCGGCACCCTGCAGTTCGTTAAAAGTTGCAAATGGATCGTACTTTATCTCTTCCACGGTCAAGTTCTCCTCATGCGTCATCGGTTCCGAGTAAGCGTCTGGTGATCTTCATTATCTCGTTACGGTGCGCTTCGGCCTCCTGGGGGTTCAGCGGATCGAAGCCTCCATCGGGAAGCAAAGCTGGCATCGCGGCGACAAAGAAAAGGGTCGAACCCGCGATTGCCGAGGCAAGATGTTCGGGAGACACGGGCAGCGACTGTACAATCTGGTCACTCTCATTTTCCACGAATCGGCCAACCAACTCGAAGAAGGGGCGGATGTGAGTGGCTACAGCTCCGGGTTCGGCGCCACCAGCTCCGGCAGCCTCGCGCAGCACGATGCGGGCAAAGGTTGGCCGAGCGATCACAAAGTCCACCCAAGCAAAGACCGAGGCTTCTATCCTTTCCATTGCCGTACCCTGGCCTTCGAACACCTCGGCCAACTTTTCTAGCCAGGCGCCAAGCAACAGGCCTAGGACAGCATCGTAAAGCTCTCGCTTGTCGCGGAAGTAATAGACTATTGAAGCGCGGCGTATACCGACTGCCTCGGCAATGTCCTGGAGACGAGTGCCTTCATAACCATACTCGGCAAAAGCGATCTCGGCTGCATCAAGGATGGCGCCGCGGGTCTGCTCGCTGCGGGGGGTCGCTTTGGCTGCTAGATGAGCCACAGTGGAATCTACCTGCATGCAGGCAGATTCGTCAAGTTCTTTATTTTAAAGCCTAAAAATCCCTTTCTAGCTGGGTTTTGAGCCGCTTCTTGTCGATCTTGCCGGTGTCGGTCATCGGCAGTTCTGCTGATGTCACATAGAGGATACGAGTGGGCACCTTATAAGAGGACAGCTCTCGCTTCAGTCGCTCGCGCAACTCATCCTCGCTCAGATCCTGGCCAGCCACGAGAACAGCAACGGCTGTTACCGTCTCACCCCGGTCGGGATGCGGAAGCCCGACAACATAGGCCTCCTTGATCTCGTCCTGGGCCTCCATGAGCACTTCGATCTCGCGTGGTGACACGTTAGCACCACCAGTCTTAATGACGTCACCGAGCCGCCCTTCAAAAAATAGGTGGCCCTCGTCATTAAAACGGCCGCCATCACCAGTGTGATAGAAGCCCTCTGCGTCGAAGCTCTGCTCCCTCTCGACCTTGTACAGACCCTGCATCAACGAATAACCACGTGCGAGTATCTCGCCAGATTCATCCGGGCCAAGCGTCAGTCCTGTTTCAGGATCGATGATCTTGTGCTCGAGCCCAGGAACGCTCTTCCCGAAACTACCCCGAAGCTTTTCAGGCAGATCAACGGTCATGTCCTCGATAGTGTGTGGCCCGGCGGTTTCGGTCATGCCCAGACTGGTGGCACGAAGCTCGGGGTCTGCCGGTTGTAGTTCTTCGGGAAGGACAGCGTAAATATTGCCCATGCGTATAGAGCTCAGGTCGCGGCCAGCGAAGCTCTCGTGCTCGGCCATGGCCTTTCCGTAGTGGGGCCATCCGGCGACGATGGTAGCCTTCTCGCGCTCTATGTAGTCGAGCGTATCGCCAGCTTCGAAACGGTCTTCGACAAGTACACAAGCGCCCGCGTTCATTGCAGAAAGCAACACAAAGACCAGGCCTCCAACCCAGAAGAAAGGCATCGGGGAGTAGACACGATCGTCAGGGAAAAGTTCGCGGAACGAGTTCAGGTTGTAGGCATGTCGAACCACCGTACCGTGCGTGTGGATCGCGCCTTTAGGATCGG
This sequence comes from Deltaproteobacteria bacterium, assembly GCA_046583395.1. Lineage (GTDB taxonomy): Bacteria > Desulfobacterota > Binatia > UBA1149 > CAYXZP01 > CAYXZP01. The sequence continues at coordinate 4,191 of JAYGCK010000030.1, read as the reverse complement.
CCGTACTCCCTGAGCTGTATATGATCACGGCCTGATCGGCTGGACTAAGTTCCGACTCCACCTCACCGAGTAGATCCTCGCCCGCCTGACCAGCCTCTTCTCCTTTCTGCGTGAGAGAGTTCGGGCCTTCCTCGGCCCAGGTCGGTAAACTTCCCGTGGTCCAAGCGCGTACACGGCGAAGGTATGGAAGCGATAGGATCGCCAGCGGTCCACTCGCCCCGCTAAGTTCCGGGGCAAACTCCTCAAGACGGGAGAGATAGTCGTGGCCCAAAAATCCTGGGACCGTCAGAAGCTCGGTCACGTCAGCGTGGCGTAGCACCCAGCCTAGCTCGCGGGCCTTATAAAAAGTGTTAAGAGGAACGATCGTGGCGCCTATGCGCGAGGCAGCAAGCCAGGCGACAACCCAATCGGGCCCGTTGGACATCAGGAGCCCCACGCGACTTCCCTTGCCAAGCCCCTCGGCAAGCATGCCGATGGCCATCTTGCGCGAACGGCGCTCGGCCTCGGCATAGGTAAGCCGCTCGTCGCCCAGGACGATGAGCTCCCGGTCACCGTGGCTAATGGCCTGTCGGCGAGCTAGCTCAGCGATAGTAGGAGTGAAGTCTGGGAACGGCATCGGCGCCAGCCGGCCTGCGCTTTTCTTTGACTGATGCCGGCCCCCGGATATAGCCTCGTTTTTGACTGACCGTCAACTTGATCACGGTCAGCACCATTCCCATGGAGTTCAACTGGTCGGACGAAGATCGCGCCTTCCGCAATGATTTCCTCAACTTTCTAGACGAAGTTCTCCCCGACGACTGGAAAGAGATCTCCAAGGAAGGCCCAGGGAGCGAGGCGCAGGCCAAGTTCAGTCGGGAGTTTTGCGCCCGTATGGCCGAACGCGGCTGGCTAACTCAACACTGGCCCTCTGAGTACGGAGGCCGTGATGCCACGCCCTGGCGTCACGCCATAGTAGGCGAGGAACTCTGGGCCCGCGGAGAGCCGCGTGGCCCCCAGTACATGAACGTTAACTGGATAGGCCCGGCCATAATGAACTTCGGCAGCCCGGAGCAAAAGGCCCATCATCTGCCTCTGATCAGCTCGGGCAATGTCCTTTGGTGCCAGGGCTTCTCTGAGCCCGAAGCCGGAAGTGACCTGGTAGCATTGCGCACTTTGGCGCTTCGCGACGGTAATGACTACGTCGTGAACGGAACTAAAATATGGACCTCCTATGCAAACCACGCTGACTACTGCTTCCTGCTCGTACGCACTGATCCAGATTCAAAACGACACAAGGGCATATCGATACTTCTCATGCCCATGGATACGGTTGGGGTTGAGATCCGTGAGATCCCCTCAGTTGTCGGCAAACGTTACTTCCACGAGGTGTTCCTCACAGATGCACGGGTACCGGTCAGCTCACGGCTTGGGCCGGAGCATGAAGGCTGGGACGTCGTAACCTATGCCCTTCAATATGAACGGGTTGGCTCGGCTCGTTACGCACGTGCCAGCCTCACACTAGATCGTCTGGCCGAGGAGGCACGCAGTCGCGGTCTCCTCGAAGATACGACCATACAAGAAAAGCTCGGTGAGGCGCGCGGGCTGTGCGAGACCGCACGCATGCTGACATACCGCGTGATCGATCAACGCGCACGTAACCTGCCTCCCAGCGCCGACACTAACATCGCACGTGTGGCAGGAACCTTGGTAGACCGGCTAGTTGGTGAGCTAGCGCTCGAGATCTTCGGAAGTGACAGTCTTGAGTACGGTTCCTTTGCCGACTCTAACTTCCGTATGTCGATGACAGCAGGGGTTGCCGTGGGCGCCACCGAGGTGCAGCTAAACCTGATAGCGGCACGCGTGCTCGGTATGCCCAGAGAGTAGATCGGTAACGAGCCCACACGGATCATGGATTTCGAACTCGACCAACAGCAGCAAGCCATCATCGATGCCGTCTCATCTCTACTTGAGCGCAGCGCCGGAGCTGCGCGTGCCATAGAGCTGGCCGCAAACGGTGAGTATGACACGAAGCTCCACGATGAACTGGCAAGTGCAGGGTTCACCGAACTCGCGATCACCGAAGGTGGCTCCGCACTAGAGGCGGTCCTGGCCACCGAGGCCGTTGCAAGATCGGCTGGCCGAGTGGCGTTCGGTCAGGCCGCTCTGGTCGTACCTGGACTACTCGGCCGCACTCTCGCCGGGCCTACCGCGCTTGTCTTGGCTGACGACAAGGGGCCGGTTCGCTTCGCAGTAGAGGCCACTAGTTTCCTGATCGTCGATGGTGACGAGGCAAGGCTGATCGAGTGTGAGGCCGGAGCTGCGCCAAGAACACCCTCTAACTTCGGATACCCCATGGGCACTCCCTCCGAAGAGCTTCGCCGTGGGGGTCAAGGTCTTGGCCCCGGCTCAGGAGAAAAGCTGAGGGCCTGGTGGCGCATCATGCTGGCAGCAGAAGCTGTAGGGGCGATGTCGGCGGCAATGGACGTCACGACAGATTATCTGAAGAATCGTCGTCAGTTTGGAAGGACGATCGCGTCCTTCCAGGCAGTCCAACACCGCCTGGCCGAGTGCAAGGTGTTGTTAGAAGGCGCTCGTTGGCTTGTCTACGAAGCCGCCGCTCTCGATGCACCAGTAGAACAGGCCGCGCTTGCCGCAGCTCATGCCCTGAGCACGGCCGGGCGTGTCTTCGTAGAAACCCACCAACTCTCCGGCGCCATTGGCTTTACCCATGAGCATGACCTGCACGTATGGTCGATGCGTCTGCAGGCGCTGCGTCTTGAGTTAGGAGGAACTGCCAGCCACCGCCGTGCCGTAAGCCTGACGCGCTGGATGGCAGAGGCCTGACCGGCGTGTTCAGTCTCGAACTTAGCGAGATCCAACGGGCCGTCGCGGATACGGTCGGATCGTTCTGCCGCGAGAACCCGGCCAGCACGATACTGGCCGAACCCGAGGAGCGTCTGCCCGCGGCCTGGCGTGCGCTAGGACAACTGGGCGTGTTCGCACTTGCCGGTGGTCAGGACCAAGGCGGCATGCTTGAGGCTACGACGGCACTCGAAGGTTTGGGCAGTGCCGGCTTTCCCGGACCGCTGGCCGCAAGCTTTCTTGCCACAGATGTTCTCGACACTGATGCAGCTGCTGCCGTCGCCAGCGGCGAGAAGATCGTGACCTTCGGACCAGGGCCCCTGATCCCCTGGGCCCGGTTGGCCGATCTTATGATCAGCCTCGACGATGAATGCCTCGTTCTAGTCGAACCGGACGGCGACATAGAGACGGTGGCAACGGTGGGTGGAGAGCCATGGGGCCGTTGCGATCTCAAGATCGTCGGCCAGTTGGCCACGGGCGACCCTTTACTGAACGCCTTTGCACGCTACGACACCGCACTTGCCGCTTACACCATCGGGCTTGCTCGTGAACTTGTACGTCGTGCAACCGAACACGTCGCTACCCGACGTCAGTTCGGGCGAGCACTCGGAGAGTTCCAGGCAGTCGCCCATCCGCTAGCTGATTGCACGATCAAGCTCTCAGCCGGATCCACGCTTGCCGCGCGGGCGGCCTTCGCGATCGACCACGACGAGGATGACCGCCCACGGCGCGCTGCCGCCTCATGGATGTGGGCACGCGAAGCCGCCGTTGAAGCTATCACCGTATGCCACCAGGCATTCGGTGCCATGGGCATCACGCTTGAAGGGCCGGTCTACGAGCTTAGCCGACGGATCCGCCAAACGGTCTCACAAGAACAGTACCGACAGGAATGCTTGGCCGAACTCATGATCGAGCCCTTGGCTATTTGAGGAGCAAAAGATGGCGGCAACTACCCCCATAGACCTTACAGGCCCCCTCGATGGCATTCGTTACGAGGTAAGTGATGGCGTTGCGACCATAACACTGGACCGACCGCAGCGCGGGAATGCTCTGACGCCGGCCATGCAACCGATCATGCAGCAGATCTGGTCCGAGGTGCGCGACTCAGATGCGATCCGTGTGGCCATCGTAATGGCCAGTGGTGAGAAGCATTTCTGTACCGGTTTCGACGTCTCAGAGGCAGAATCCGACGAGGCTGCCGACTCTGTCTTCGTAGACGGACCCTTGGAAGATGCCGTTCATTGGTCGCCCTACCAGAACCAGGTCTGGAAGCCGGTGATCACATGCGTCAATGGCCTTTGCGTCGGTGGCGGACTGCACCTGGTCGTAGATGCCGACATTGTGATCGCA
>JAYGCK010000029.1:0-13098 GCA_046583395.1 Deltaproteobacteria bacterium | reverse complement strand
CCTCACGAGGGTGGCGGCCGTCGTCGTAGCCGCCGTCGCGCCGAAAGGTGGCGACCTCAAAATTTTGGCCGTCCTTTGGAACGATCATGACCCCGAAGGCGCGCCCGACCCCTATGGCGCGACTGAACAGCCGTTCGACCTCGTCGGGTGTGGCCGAGGTCGCGATGTCGTAGTCCGCGGGTTCGCGTCCGAGCAGGCGGTCCCTCACGCAGCCGCCCGCGAACAGGGCTCGGTGGCCGGCGTTCTCGAGAACGGCGACCACCTCTTGTGCGGTCTCACGAAGCATGTGGGAAATCTCAACACGGCCATGGCCCCCAGGTCAAACAGGGTCGGCTGCTTGTACGGAGGCAGGGAACGAGGCACGATTCCTCGACCATGGCGGGGCGTTCCACCAGTAACCGGGTATTGGCCAGGCTTCCCTCGGTCGATGCGTTGTTGGCCAAGGCCGCATCGGTGGCCGGAGCCGAGCGCTACGCGCGTGGGGCTCTGGTCGCCCAGCTGCGCCAGTCAGTGGCCGCTTTGCGCGACCGTATCTTGGCCGGACGCGAGGTCGCCGACGCCCAACTCGAACCAGAACAGGTGTTGCGAGAGGCCATTGGCCTGCTCGACGAGGCCGATGGCGGGCCGCGTCCGACCCGGGTTATCAACGCGACCGGGGTCGTCCTTCACACCAACCTCGGCCGGGCCCTGCTGGCCTCTCCGGCCATCGAGGCGGTGACGGCGGTGGCGTCGTCGGCCACCGCGCTCGAGTATGACGTTGCTTCGGGCAGCCGCGGCGACCGTGACAGCATCGTCGAGGAGCACCTCCAGGTACTGACCGGTGCCGAGGCAGCCACGGTCGTCAACAACAACGCGGCCGCCGTTCTACTGGCCCTCAACTCGCTTGCCGAGGGCTCGGAGGTGGTGGTCTCGCGCGGGGAACTGATCGAGATTGGCGGGTCCTTCCGAATCCCCGATGTTTTGGCCAAAAGTGGTGCGCGCCTGCGCGAGGTCGGGACCACCAACCGCACCCACGCCAAGGACTACCAGGACGCGGTGGGGCCCGACACCGCGGTCTTGATGAAGGTTCACACCAGCAACTACCGCATCGTGGGCTTTACGGCCGAGGTCGGATTGGCCGAGCTTCGTAAGATAGCCGACGGCCACGACGGACTGGCGGTGGTCGAGGACCTGGGCGCCGGTGCGCTGGTGGACCTGTCACGCTGGGGGCTGCCCAAGGAACCGGTGGTCTCCGACCGAGTGGCGGCCGGCGCGGACCTGGTCACTTTCAGCGGTGATAAACTGCTTGGCGGTCCGCAGTGCGGTATCATCGTCGGCCGCCGTAATCTTGTCGACCGGCTTCGCCGCAACCCGCTCAAACGAGCTCTGCGTTGCGATAAGATGACGCTGGCAGCCCTCGAAGCGACGCTTCGCGTATACCGTTTCGACCCCCAACCGGAGGCCACGATTCCGACCCTGCGAACTCTGGTCCGCGACCGTGACGAGTTGGCCGGGTTTGCCGACGTGGCCTGTAAACAATTGGCCGGTGCGCTCGGTCCCGACTATGCCGTCACCGTTCAGCCTTCTGAGGCGCAGATTGGCAGTGGCGCGCAGCCCGAGGTGACCGTTCCCTCCCTGGCCTTGGGGCTGCGCTGCAAGGACCGGTCGGCCGATTCCATCGCCGGGGTGTTTAGGGGCTCCGACCCGCCCATCATCGGACGTATCGAACGCGACCTGTTCCTTCTCGACCTCCGCGCGGTCGAGGATGCGGGGGAGCTAATACCCAGGCCGGCCAAACCGGCGTGAACGCGATAGTAGGAACCGCCGGCCACATCGATCACGGCAAGTCCGTGCTCGTACGGGCGCTCACCGGCATCGAGACCGACCGTCTTCCTCAAGAGAAAGAACGCGGCATCTCGATCGAGCTGGGGTTCGCCTACATGGACGCTCCCGGTGGCGAGCGCATCGGGGTAGTCGATGTGCCCGGCCACGAGCGTTTCGTCCGGCAGATGCTGGCCGGGGCCCAAGGGTTCGATCTGGTATTGCTCGTGGTCGCTGCCGATGACGGGGTGATGCCGCAGACCGAGGAGCACTTTGAGATAGTGCACCTTCTCGGAATCAGCAACGGCATCTTCGTGATAACCAAGTGCGACCTGGTCGACGAAGGGCGTGTCGAGGAGGTGCGCTCCGAGATCGAGGTCCTGGCCTTCGGAACGCCGCTCGAGGGTGCCGAGGTCCTCGCGGTCGCCGCCAACGAGGGCCGTGGCATCGACGAGCTGCGCCAGGCCATACTCGACAAGCTGGACGCGCGGGCCGTGACGGCCGCAGCCGGACCCTTCCATATGCCGGTCGACCGCGCTTTTGTTCTCAAAGGTCACGGAGTGGTGGTCACCGGCACGGCATCGGCCGGGACGGTGGGCAGCGGCGACGCGCTGGAGATAGCACCCGGCGGCCGCATGGCCAGGGTGCGCGAGGTGCACGTTCACGGGGTGGCGGTCGAGCGTGCATCGGCCGGTCAGCGCGTTGCGCTCAATCTTTCGGGTGTGGACCGTGACCAGGTCGGGCGCGGTGACACCGTGGCCAGTCCGGGCTTGGATGCTGAAAGCGGTCTGTTTGCCGCCCGCGTCGAGATTCGACCGGCCGCTGCGCGGCCGGTCGCCAGCCACGATAGCGTGCGGCTCTACATAGGGACCGACGATGTTCTCGGCACCATCGTATGGCTCGGGGGGGACTCCGAGGTCGCACCCGGCGAGTTCTCACACGCCCAGCTGCGTCTCAGACGTCCGACGGTGGTCTTGCCCGGTCAACGTTTCGTTTTGCGTGACGAATCGGCGCAGCGGACCATCGGTGGCGGGATGGTGCTCTTGCCTCACGTTTCCAGGAGACGCTCGGCCGGTGATGAGGACCTTCTGGCTACGCTTGCCACCGGAATGTCGCACCAGCGTATCGGCGCCGCCCTCGGCCTTTGCCGGGGCCTGGGCATGCCAGGCGACCGGCTCGCTCTTATCGCCCGGACGACAGCCGAAGAGATTCACGCTCTGGTCGAGTCCGGTGTGGTGATCGGTCTGCCAAGCGGGCCCGACCCTGTTCTACTAAGCCGTGCCGACCGCTACGCTGCCTGTGTGAGCGATCTCCTCGACACGGTTGCCGGGTTTCACCGTTCCAATAGCTCGGCCCCGGGAATCGAAAGCGAGCGCTTGCGTTCGAGCCTGGCCGGCCGTGACTGGGAGCTTGACGATACGGCCATGCGACTTCTCATCGACGGCCTGGTCGATCGGGAGCGCCTTATCAAGAAGAGCGGACGCCTGGCCCATCCGGACCACCGCAGCTCTTTGGGCGAGGGCGACGAGGAGATTGCCACCCAGGTCTTGGGCGAGGTTCGAGAGGGCAGCGCTAGTCCGCCCAGTTGTAAAAACCTTGCCGACCTGGTGTCGGTGGATCTTCGCAAGCTCAATGAGATCGTTTCGGTGTTGGTCGAACGTGGCGCCGTTATCAGAGTGTCACCCGAGCTGGTGTTCTCCAGCGAGGCGGTGTCGCAGATAGAATCGAGGTTGCGCGACCATCTCGCCGAGCACGGCGAAGTGACGGCGGCCGGTTTTCGGGACCTGATTTCGGCCTCTCGCAAATATTCGATTCCCTTGCTCGACTACTTCGACGCACGGGGTCTGACAATGCGAAGCGGGGATGTTCGCAGGTTACGGCCAGCGCCGGCCGGGGCTGTCTGAGTGAGAAAAGAGCGGAACAACGACCGTAGCGAGATTGCCCAGCTCACCCAGAGTACGAGCGCGGGTGGTTGAGCTACCAAACTGGGTCCGGCGGACCTAGCCGAGGTACTTCGGGGCATACCCCGGACAAACGACCCGCGTCTGTTGGTGGGAGTCGAGAACAGCGACGACGCCGGCGTCTACCGTGTGCGCGCCGATCTGGCGATAGTGAACACCGTCGATTTCTTCACCCCGATGGTCGATGACGCATACGAATTTGGCCGTATCGCCGCGGCAAACTCGTTGAGCGATGTGTATGCGATGGGCGCCCGCCCGCTCACGGTCCTTAACATAGTCGCTTTCCCCTCCGACGAAATGGCTCCTTCGCTGCTGCGGCGTATCCTCGAAGGTGGCGCCGAACGCGCCGCTGCGGCCGGTGCCGCGGTGGTCGGCGGCCATACGGTCTCCGACCCGGAGCTAAAGTATGGCATGGCGGTCACCGGTACCGTTCATCCCGACCGCGTGGTCAAGAACGGCGGGGCACGCAAGGGCGACCTGTTGGTCCTTACCAAGCCGCTGGGGACCGGAATCGTGGCTACGGGCATCAAGAAACGGCAGGCCGACGACCACGAACAGACCGAGGCGATAAACTCCATGGTCGCTCTCAACTCCGAGGCCGGAGCTCTCCTCCAGGCCATGGGCGCGCGCGCGTGCACCGACGTTACCGGTTTTGGTCTGGCTGGCCATGCCAGCGAAATGGCCGCGGCCTCCAGTGGGGTGCGCTTGGAGTTCGACGCCGGTTCGCTCCCGTTGTTGCCGGGTACCGCCAGATTGGCCGAGGCAGGACTGGTCACAGGCGGGTCGCGACGCAACCGTGAGTTTCTCGGGCGAAAGCTTCGACTCTCGCGCGACCTCGAGCCCGCGGTGGCCGAGGCGGTCATCGACCCGCAGACCTCGGGAGGGTTGCTGGTCAGCTTGCCTAGCAAAACAGCAGGTGATTACGTTGAAACTCTCCACGCCAAAGGCCTCAGGCCGAGCATGGTCGGCCGTGTGGTCGCCCGCCCGCCGCGCTCTCCGGTCTTGGTCTCTATCGAATAAAAAGAAGGCATAATATGCATCATCATCTTTTCAGATTTGCGGCGCCGGCCGTTGTACTTGGTCTCTCGCTGGCCGCTTGTGGCGGTCCCGCCGGCGATGAGGTCCCCGTGGCGGCTGACGACTCGGCTACAGTGGTCGAGTACGCCGGAACGCGCTTGAGCGCCGACGAGGTCAGGGAGCGGATAGGCAGACTGCCTGGACGTGCCCGCCAGGCCCTCGCGGAGCCCGAACGTCTCGAGCAGTTCGTCGAAAACATCGCGGTCTCGGAGCTAATCTACACCGAGGGCAAACGGCAGGGCTATGAGTCCGAAGAGCAGATACGTTCGCAGCTGGCCGATCTCGAACGGCGCCTGGTCATACAGAGAGTGATGCAGGAGTACCGGGGACAGACTGTCAGTGACGAGGAGGTACGCGCTTATTACGATTCGCACCAGGCCGAGTTCAAGAGCGACCGGGTGCACGCCAGCCATATACTGGTCAAGGAGGAGGCGTTGGCCAATGAGATACTCGCCAAGCTTGATGCCGACCCTGCTAGCTTCGCCGGATTGGCCAAAGAGCACTCAACCGACCGGTCTAACGCCGGCAAGGGGGGGGACCTCGGGTTCTTCGGTCGCGGCCGCATGGTCAAGGAGTTCGAGCAGGCCGTCTTCGCTTTACAGAACGATGGGGACATATCCGGGCTGGTCCAGACCCGGTTCGGTTATCACGTGATTCGTCGCGACGGACGTGAGGATGGGAACATCAAGGGCTTCGAGGAGGCGAGCAACCAGATTCGTGCACGGTTGATAAACGAACTACGGCAGGCCTCCACGGCCGAGTTCATCACCACGCTCAAGAGCAAGGCCGGTTACAAGTTCGACCGCGAGGCCTTGGGTTCCTTGCTGTCGGCCGAATAGGCGCCGGCCTTACAGGTCGGCCACATAGCTGCTGACCAGGCCGTCGCTGTCGGTGGCGACCAACTCGATGGCCTTGGTTCCCTGCTCGGGAGCCCAGGGCAGCAGTACCGACAGTTGCTTGTTGCCGTCCCCGTCCGGGGACAGATAGCCTTGCTGGTCGCCGTTAACGATGGCGACCAAAGAGACAAGGCCGCTGTCGTCGCGCGCACTTGCCAACAGTCTTGGTTCCCCGGCGCCGGCAAGTGCTTCTAGGCTCAGCCGCGGGGCCTCGCGCCAGGGGCCGAAATCGCCGGTGGCCGGCAGTAGCGCAACGCTGGACTCGAAACTGGCAAAGGTGGTTGCCTCGGTCAGGACCAGCCGGACAGCGGAACGGTCGATATTGCTCACAAGCGTTCTCACCCGGAAGGTCTGCCGGGAGGAGACACCGGCGGCCAGGCGGTCGAGCTCGACCGCCTGGTCTAGGAGTTCGAGATCACTGGTCAACGGGTTCTCGAGATAGGCCCTGACCTTGTCGGCTGCACCTCGACCGCGGTTCTCTATCTCTACCGTGACCGTCGATATCTCGCCGTTCCTGTCCACGGCCACCCTGTGTGAGAGGTGGGGCCGTGGCGCGGCCGCCAGTGCGAGGTAGAAGGGGCCGAGTTCGCCGATGTCCCCGTGGGCATCGGTCAGGACCAATCCGACCTCGACACGTCCTGGCCTCAGGCGGGCCGGGGCTTCGACCTCGAAGCTCCATTCCCGATGTTGGCCCGGTCCGATACGTCCGAAAAGTACGCCACGACCGTTCAATATCCATGCTTCGGATTCGAGCACCCCTCTTACCCGGCCCAGCGCCCGGTCGCCTTTGTTGGTCAGGCGAACGGTAATCTCGTTGGTTTCGCCGGCAAGAAGCCGGTCGCCGGCCAGATGGAAGGAGGCTTCGAGGCGGGGGCCCCGGCCGTCTGGCGCTGCCGGTTCGGCGGTCCAGTCGATGTCCTTCTTGCCCAGTGCCACCGATAGCTCGGCCGTAGCGGCTTCGGCCGAACGGTTCAGGCTGCTAGCTGCGGCATTGAGCATGGCGGTGGCCGAGGTCGAACCGTAGTCGGCGAGCAGGGACTCGGCCAAAGCGAGGATGGGGTCGGGACCTTCATCTTCGTCCCCGGCCGTATCGGCCGTCCTTTCTTCGGCGGGGTCGACGACCTCGATGATTGCGGTCGCCGGGTGTCCTTTATCTTCGAAGCCTGCCGGGGCACGCAGCCAGAACGGAAGCTCGGAGCGGGGCTCGGTAGGGACCGAAGCCCCTGCGTTGGTCAACCGGTAGCGTCTGAACTCGACGTCGGGGGTAAGGCCGCCGCCGGGTATTGGCCTTCTGTTTGGGAGGAAGCGCCCGACGGTAATCTTGAGGGCCGAATCCGGCCCCAGCGAGTAGGTCTTCTGCACGGTCCCCTTCCCGAAGGTCCGTTCGCCCACCAGTATCGCGCGGCCATGGTTGCGGAGACTGGCGGCCAGAAGTTCCGAGCCCGAGGCCGTGCGGCCGGAAGTGAGGAACGCGATGGGCAGCGTGGCAAATGGTGTGTTGCGCCCGGCCTCGACCCTGGCGGTCAGGCCCGAGACCGGTCCTCCGGTACGTCCGGCGGTCGATATGAGAAGTCCCTCTTCGAGAAATAGATCACCGATGGCCGACGAGCCCAGCATGCTACCCCCGGAGTTGCGCCTGAGATCGATAATGACGCCGCTCACCGCGGCGTTATTGGCTATGAGCTCTGAGACCCGCTCGCGGAAATCGCGTGGCGTTGTTTGACTGAAATGCGATATTTCGGCGTAGACCACGCCGCTTGTGAGCACGCGCGCCTCTACCGAGGGGATACGCACGATTCCCCGGGTCACCGTTATCACCCTGGGTTTGCTCTCGCCTTGGCGTTCTATCGTGAGCCTGACCTCGGTGCCGGGCTCGCCGCGGATGCGCTCGACTGCGTCGCCGACACGGATGTTGGTGGCCGACATGCCGTCGATGCGCAGCACTGCGTCGTCGTCGCGTAGGCCGGCCTTGAAGGCGGGCGCCTCCCGGTAGACCCGCACCAACATCAGGCGTCCGTTGCGGATGCCGATGCGCGCGCCAATGCCGGCCAGCTGGCCTTTGAACTGGATGCGGTGCTCGGTCCGCCGTTTAGCATCGAGCACGGTCGAGTATGGGTCGAGGCCGGCTAGGACACCGGCGACCAGAATCGAGTCGAGCGGCCGGTCGTCCTCGGCGCGCGCCGGGGTGCACTCATCGACAAGACCGGCCGTACGTTCAAGCGGGACCAGCAGCGAGCCCAGTACTTGGCCGGGAGCGGGCTCAAGATAGAGCCGGCAATGTCCGGCGGTTAGTAGGTAGCCGCGCTTGCCGGCCGGACGAGCACTCAACTCGGGAATGGCGGATTCGGTGTATTCGAGGGCCTCACCAAGCAGACGGTAAGGCTCCAACTCGTCGGCAAAAAGGTAGTTCCGCTCGACGAGCCTAATCGCGGTCGTAAGCGCCGGGCCAGCGTGAAGAATCGAGGGTGTCGCAAGAATGGCGGTGGCTGTAAGCCAGACCGCCGCTACCACGGCACCGGCGCGTGCGCGGGTTAGATCCAGCGCTGCTTGACCAGCAGTACGGCAGCCTGCGTACGGTTGCCCACACCGATCTTGCGGAAGATACGCTTGAGCTCGGACTTGACCGTCTCGCGCGACACATGGAGGGAGGTCGCAATCTCGGCGTTGGTGAGCCCGTCGCACACCAGACGCAGAACCTCTTTCTCACGCTCGGTGAGATTGGGTTTCGGCTTCTCGGTCTGTTCCGTGCTGGGTGTCGCCACTGCCGCGGCAGTGTTGTCGACGGTCGTGTTGACTGCTTGGTTGTTCATGTAAGTTTCCACTTTGTTCTCCTGTTCCTGTTTTTCGTCTCTCTGCCTGTTATGTCAGCGGGCCGAACCAGCCTCCTACGGGCAGCAACATCCGTGCCATGAACTCCCCCCGAAAGGGGGGGCAAGCGCAGGCCGCTAAGCGGCCGGAAAGGAAAGGGATTTATCCCCGTCTGGGTTAGGACCTCAGTCCTATGCTCCCCCCCGCCTGGGTTGGGACCATGCAAGGTCTGGTAGTACTGCCACATACGACTCTAGTCCTAGCACGGCTCCAAGACCTTGCCAAATGGGTTAGGACTATAGACCTAGAAAGCCCCTAAAACCCCCCTTTTATGGGGGGTCCGGTGCCTGGCCCTCTCGGGCCTATCCGGTCTCGGGGGGGTGGCTAGGGACCGGGGTCGGTGGCCGCTAGCTTGGTCTCGATAAGGACCGCGTAGTCGTAGTCGGTGGCCTGCTCGAAAGCGCCCCTGACCTTGCGGCCGTTGATGAACAGGGTGGGGGTCGAGGTCAGGTGGAGACCCGCTCCGGCCTCACTATCGGCCACTATTTGCGACAGGGTTTGGCGGCCCTTCATGCAGGAGCCAAAGGCGGCATCGTCGAGGCCCAATGAGGCGGCGAGTTTGAAGAGCTTGGCTTCGAAGAGTTGGTTCTGATTGTCGAACAACAGGTCGAGCATTTCCATGAACCGGCCCTGTCGGGCGGCGCATTCTGCCGCTTCTGCCGCCCTACAGGCGTGCGGGTGGATAGTGTTCGGTATCGCCTCGTTGCAACTCTGGTCGAGAGGAAAGTGCCGGTAGATCACGCGCACATCGGTTGGCCGGCGTTCGAGCAGGTCCTTGAGTATCACGTGGTTCTTGCGGCAGTGGCCGCACTGGAGGTCCGAGTACTCCACGATGGTGACCGGTGCCGTTTGGGGACCTAGCCCTGGCCTGCTGCCGGAAGTGGCCGCCGCTGACAGATCGACCGGCAGGTCCATGTACCACTTATAGAAATCCGGCCGCGACTCGCGGATATCGGCTAACGACACGAGCGAGGGGGGCATACGGGTCGGGGATGGCCAGGTGGCTGCCGCCAACACCGACACGGCCGCCACCGACACTGCCAGACAGGCCAGTAGGTCCGAGCCGTTGAGGACCGACGGGACCGCAGGCCAGGCTTGCGCGAAGAGCCGGCGGGCTTGGAGAACCAGCCCCGCCAGTACCAAGCAGACCAGATACAGTGCGCTGCACTGTATGCAGACCGCACCGAGAACCGATAGCGAGACAAAGGCCATATAGGCCGAGAAGACGACGGCAAAGGCCACAGCCGCAGCGGCTAGCCGGAAGGGTCCGCGTGCCCTGGCGCCCGCAGACCTGGCGGCACGGGCGAACAGCAAGGTCATTGCCGCGTAGCTGGCCAGCGCGAGCCAGGCCAGGGGGACCCCCCATAGCTCGGAAAACGGGCTACGCAGAACGGTATCGCAGTTGAGGGTGTCGCCGAGGTTGCAGAAGCTGGTGTAGGACTGGCCTACTGCGGCCGTACGCGCGTGTACGTAGCTGATTGAGGCAGCCACCAGCGTGCCGAGTGCTGCGACCGCGGAGGCCGCAGCAAGCAGACGGGATAGCCGGGTTCGCGCCTTTTCTGTGGGGTCGTTAGGGGGAGCCCCAGGGTCAGTTGCCACTGTCGGCGAGACTATCGGCCGGTACTCCGGGTTGCAACTTTGGCGGCCTGGCGGAGTTGGGTGGCGCGCCCGAGGGCTTTGGCCGCGTCGGTCTCGCGCCCCTGGAGGTGGCGGGTCAGGCCCAGGTTGAACCAGGCCGGTTCGAAGTTGCCCACAATCTCGATGGCACGCAGGTAGGATAGCGCGGCGTCCTCGTAACGTCCCTCTCTGGCCAGCAGGTTGGCGCGGTTGTACCAGGCCGACATGTAGCCGGGGTAGATATCGAGGGCTTGGTCGAACTCGACCAGCGCTTTGGCGGCCATGCCGGCATGGCCGTAGGCCGACCCCAGTTCCATCCGCGCGCGTGCGGCGCGGGGTTGCGCGGTCACGGCCGAGCTAAAGAGCCGGACGGGGTCGGTCCAGTCGCGCGAGCGGTCGATATTGACGGCCAGCCAGGCCGTTGCTACCAAGGCCGCGGCAAGACCGGCCTTGCGGGGGCGGGTGCCAAGCGCTCGCGCCAGGGCCGGTGCTACGGCCAGGCTCAGACCTGCCGACGGAAGGTAGAACAACCTTTCGCCCATTATCGTTCCGATCGGCACCAGTACGTTTGACACGATGGCGTAGCAGGCTCCGGCCATGAGCACGCAGAAGGCCGGTACGGGCATACGGCGAGCGCGACAGACCACTGCCACAACCGTTGCCAGGCCCGCCAGCCCGGCCGCCGAGTAGCGGTCGGCGATGAAGCCCGGCCCAATCGCCAGTGCGTTGTAGGAGTAGTCGGCCGAGAGCGGGTGGGGCCAGACGATTAGCCACAAATAGCGCCCAAGCACGGACAGCGCACCGGCCAAGCGCCCGTCCAGGGGCAGTCCGGCCAGTGGGTTGTCGAGTTCATCGCCGCCGCTGGCACCGAGCAGATGACCGGCGACCTCGGCGCGTAGCCACCATGCTGCGGCGAAACCGGCCAATAGGGCCACAAAGGCCCATAGGTCCCGGCGCCGCCGGCCCTGGCCGTTGGGAAGGACGGTGGCCAGTAGCGGGGGGGCGATCAGCAGCGCCATCGCGTTCTCCTTTGCCAGTATCCCGGCCGCAAGTGCGAGCGCGGCCGCGCCGAGTAGCCAGGCCGGTCCGCCCTGCCGGTAACGCAGTATGGCCAACAACCCGGCGAGGAGACCGGCAGCCGCGAGCAGTTCTGCACGTCCGACCACCCATAGGACCGCCTCGCTGTGGACCGGCATCAAGGCGAACACGGCGGCTGCCGAGGCAGATGCACGGCCGCTCATTCCGAGCGCGCCGCCAACTGCCATCACAAGACAGCAGACCAGTACGTGAACGAACAGATTGGTGACGTGGTAGCCGCGCGGTGAGATTCCGCCCACCCGGTGATTGAGAGCAAAGGTCAGGGTCGTTACCGGCCGGTAACCCGGCGCGTCACCGCGAGCGCTTCCCCACCACGAGGGTTTGGTGAATATGGTGAGCAGCTTTCCGCTTACGAACTCGTTGTTGACTATCGCGTTGTGGTCGTCGGAGACCATCTCGCCGTCCATGCCCGGCCAGTAGGCCAGCAGTGAGACCAGCGTTAGGGCAGCGACGAAGCCGAGCTTGGCCGGCCAGCGTTCAGTCGAGCCTGCGGACATCGGTTACGGCCATCCCGATCTTTAGCGGGGAGTCGTCGGAGTCGGTCGCATCGACCACTTTTATTGTGAAGCTGTCGGTGCTGAGAGGGTCACGGGTTTTGAAGGTGCAGGTGATGACGTCGGCCGGCACGTCGAAGCCGGTAAGGTCGATGAGTGCGTAGGCTAGCCGGCCTTGGCGTTGGTTGTTGCCGGTCGATAGCGCAACATCGACCAGCACCCGGCAGTCCACCGATTGAGACCTGCCCACGAAACTCCCGCTCGGGCCCTGGTAGACAACGTCGAACTGCAGGGCTGCCACCGGGCCGGACCCGGAGGTTACGCCCATCGTCACGTCCCAAGGCCTGACGGTATCCTCGGCCGTTCCCGAGCTTGCCGAAGCGCTCGGCCGTTCGGAGGAAGTCGCACCCGGCCGTTCGGAGGAAGTCGCGCCCGGCCGGACCGATGTCTGTCCGGTGGCCGATGGTGGGAGTCCGCGGTCCTGGGCAGCCTTGTCGGCGCGGTATTCGGGGGTGCCAGAGGCCGGGGCAGAGCGCTGCCCGGCGGGCGAGGCCGGCACCGAGCGGTCCCCTTCCACGTTGTCGGGTGGACCCGGAGAACTATCGCCACCGTCAGGCCAGGGATGGGTGGCTTTGGCCGGGTCGGTCATGCCTTCTGCCTGGCGGGCTGCCGGGGCGCCGGGTGGCCGAACCTGTGGGGCCTCGTCCTCGAGCTGCCGGTCGTGGGCTTGCACGCGCTCGGGTGCCGCGGCTGTTCCAGGCAGGTTTCTGTGTGACTTGCCGGTGACCGTGCCGCTGGACGCCAGTCTGACCCGGAGCGCCGCGCCGATGTCCTCACCCGAGCTTGCCACAGCGTCGGGGAGCATCTGGCAGGCCGCGATTTGCAGCGGTGCGACCAGCGCTTCGGGCGTGGTGACGGAAACACGGAGCCGGCCCTGGCCGTCGTCGGTAACGCGGACCTTTTTCTCACGTGGGAGGATGGATGCGCACAAGGGCCGCCCCGCATCCATCTTTGGGCTGGCACCGGCCGCGGAATAGTCGACGATGACCACGAAACTTCCGGCCGGAACGCTGGCCGGTAGGGGAATCACCACGTCCACCGGCTCCGGTGAGCTCTGACAGGCAAGGAGAGCTAGGGCGAGCGTTAGGGACAGTGTGGTCAGCTTCATAGGCGGTCCTCAGGAACCAAGCGTACTTGTCGTGGTCAGCGAGGTCGAGGTCGTGGTCACGGTCGAGGTGGTTACCACGATCTCGGTAATGGTCTCTATGGGCACCGTGGGCAGGCTAG